>SHXM01000045.1 GCA_009693325.1 Rhodoferax sp. | reverse complement strand
CCGCTTATTGGGTGCCAAAAATCCGGTCTCCGGCGTCACCCAGGCCGGGCAGGATATAGCCGTGGCTGTTGAGTTGCCGGTCGATGGCGGCGGTGTACACCGCCACATCGGGGTGTGCCCGGTGCAAGGCGTTGATACCCTCAGGGCAGGTCAGCAGGCATAAAAATTTGATCGACTTTGGCTTGCAGGCCTTCAGCCGGGTGACCGCGGCCACCGCCGAGTTACCGGTTGCAAGCATGGGGTCGACCACCACAATATCGCGCTCCTGCATGTGTTGCGGCATCTTGAAGTAATACTCCACCGCCTGCAACGTGGCTGGGTCGCGGTACAGCCCGATATGCCCCACGCGCGCACCCGGCACCACCGACAGCACCCCGTCGAGAATGCCGTTGCCCGCCCGCAGAATCGACACAAACACCAGTTTTTTGCCGTCAATTTGTTTGCCGGTCATGGTCTCGAGCGGGGTTTCGATCTGTACGTCTTGCAGCGCCATATCGCGGCAGACCTCATAGGCCATCAGGCTGGAGAGCTCGCCCAGCAGCCGGCGAAAGCTGTTGGTGCTGGCCTCTTTGTTGCGCATCAAGGTGAGCTTGTGCTGCACCAGGGGATGCTCGATGAGGGTGAGTGTTGCGCGGGCGGCGGGGTCAATGGTGATCATGATTTCTCGGGGGTGCTGGTCTGGGGGCTGTGACAAGACCGGGTTGGTGCAGTCAAACTCTAACTCAAAAACGCGGCGCCTCTGGCGATGAAGAAATCCACGATCCGGGAAATCTGACCCCCCATCATCTCCCTGCCTTTGACGGTGCGGCAGCCCGATGCCTCGGCCAGGCGCAGCAGCGGCGTCAGCTCGGGCTTCACGATGGCATCAAAAACAATCAGCTGCTCGGGCAGGCTGCTGGTATCGATGGCCATGCGGGTGTCGCCAAGCATGCCTACTGGCGTCGCATTGAGCAACACATCCATACCCTGGGTATCGGGCTTGCCAATCTGCACCTCGGTGTTTGGGCTGATGCGCGCAATCGTCTGCGCCATGCGCTCGCAGCGGGCCGCATCGAGGTCAAAAACTCGCATCAGTCGGGGATGTTCTGCGGCCATGGCTGCGCCAATCGCCATGCCGGCGCCGCCCAGACCCATCAGCATCAGGCGCTGCCCGTTGAGCGTGAAGCCACGCCGGCGAAAGGCCTCCAAGCAGCCCAGCCCGTCAAACATCTCCCCGGCCCAGGCCCCATCGGCTTGGCGCACCATGGCATTGAAAGCGCCGATCACCCGGGCCTGTGGGCCGATGTGCTGTGCATGGGCCAGTGCCCGGGCTTTGTAGGGAATGGTGAAGATCAGGCCGTCCAGATTCCTGATTTTGAGCAGTTCGGGCAGCACCCGGTCAAAGTCAGGCTCGGCGATGTGCACCGGGAACAAGACCCCATTGATGCCGCGTTGCTGCAGTTCCCAGGTGATCATCTCGGGCGAGCGCACCTGCTCGATCGGGTCGCCAATGATGGCGTAAAGCCGGGTCTGGCCGTTGATGAAAGTGACTTGTTCCATACGATAAGGTCTCGGGTTAGAGCAGCGCCCATGCTACCCTTTGCCACCCCGTGCAGGACCGGCGTTTGGTGGCTGGTCTCGGTGGCAGCCGATTCGCACGGGACCACTGGGCCATTTGACCGGTTGGTGCGGCTTGGCCCTTATTCGTCGATTGCCGAGGCCGAGCGCAGCTGCTCACGCAGCGCAAATTTCTGGATTTTTCCGGTGGAGGTCTTGGGCAGTGGGCCAAACAAAACCTGCTTGGGTACTTTGAAGCGGGCCAGGCTGGCGCGGCAGTGCGCGATGATGTCGGCTTCGCTGACGCTGTCGGAGTCACGCACCTCGACAAAGGCGCAGGGCACCTCGCCCCAAGTGGCATCCGGCCGTGCCACCACCGCGGCCACCAGGACGCTGGGGTGGCGGTAAAGAACGTCCTCGACCTCCAGGCTGGAGATGTTTTCGCCGCCGGAGATGATCACGTCCTTGCTGCGGTCTCGAATTTTGATGTAGCCGTCCGGGTAAACCACCGCCAGGTCGCCGGTGTGGAACCAGCCTGCGGCAAAGGCTTCCTGTGTGGCCTGCGGGTTTTTCAGGTAGCCCTTCATCACCAGGTTGCCGCGAAAGAATATTTCGCCCAGGCTCTGTCCGTCAGCCGGTACCTCCTCCAGGGTGAGCGGGTCGAACACGGCAATAGCCTCCTGCAAGGGGTAGGCGACGCCCTGTCGGGCGTTCAGGGTGGCGCGTTCGCCGATTGGCAGCGCAGCCCATTCGGGCTGCTTGGCGCACACCGCAGCCGGGCCATACACTTCGGTGAGGCCGTACACATGCGTGATGTCGATGCCGATGCGCTCGCAGCCCTCGATGATGGCCGCCGGCGGCGCCGCCCCTGCGATCAGGCCAGCCACCGGGTGGCTGATGCCCGAGCGCAGCGCTTCGGGCGCGTTGATCAGCAGGCCGTAGACGATGGGCGCGCCGCACAGGTGGCTGACCCGGTGCTCGCGGATCAACGGAAAAATCAGCGCCGGGTCGACCCGTCGCAGACACACGCTCACGCCGGCCTGCAGCGCCAGGGTCCAAGGAAAGCACCAGCCGTTGCAGTGGAACATGGGCAGCGTCCACAGGTAGACCGGGTGCTGCGGCAAGGTCCAGGTGATGACGTTGGAGACCGCATTGAGGTAGGCGCCCCGGTGGTGCGTGACCACCCCCTTGGGATTGCCGGTGGTGCCCGAGGTGTAGTTCAGCGCAATCGCGTCCCATTCGTCGCCGGGCAGGCGCCAGTCGAATTGCGGATCACCCTGCGCCAAAAATGCCTCGTAGCCGACCTCGCCAATCAAATCGCCCCCCACATGCATCGGGTCGTCAACATCAATCACCAGGGGCCTGGGGCTGGTCATCAAGGCCAGCGCCTTAGCAATCGTGGCAGAGAACTCCCGGTCCGTGATCAGCACCCGTGCCTCACCGTGTTCCAGCATAAAAGCAATCGCGGCTGCATCCAGCCGGGTGTTCAGAGCGTTCAGCACGGCGCCCAGCATCGGTACGCCAAAGTGGGCTTCGAACATCGGCGGCGTGTTGGGCAGCATGGCGGCCACGGTGTCGCCCACGCCAATACCGCGTTGCGCCAGGGCGCTGGCAAGTTGCCGGCAGCGCTGGTAAGTTTGGGCCCAGGTGTAGCGGCTTTCGCCATGCAGCACCGATGGGCGTTGCGGATAGACGCTGGCCGCGCGGGCCAAAAAGCTCAAGGGCGACAGGGCCGTATGGTTAGCCTGATTGCGTCCCAGTGCCTGGTTGTAGATGTCGCTGGGCATGGGTGCGTCGCCTGGGTTCGCGGTGTTGCTGGGCCGCTCAGGCCGGCAGGGTGAGCAGCGGAATGTCTTTCTCCACAGCCAGACGATCCAGCGCCTGGCGCGACTGGCTGAGAAAAAAAGCCGCGATCGCCGCATGGCTGGCGGGCTGCTGCAAGGTGGCCACGCTGTCAAAGGCCAGGCCCGCAGCCTGACACAGCGCCCGGGCAAAGTGTGGCTCCAGCGCGGCCACCGCCACTCGGCCGTTGTGGCAGCGGTAGACCCGGTAGCCGGCATGGCCGCCACCAAGCGCTGCACCAGGGACGGTGAGGCCCCAGGACCTTGGCAGCGCCAGGTATGCCGCTGCATCTGACAGTGCCACTTCAAGGTAAGAACCGCGGCCGCTGGTCTGTTGCAGCAGCACGGCCTTGAGCACGGCTTCCGACGCGGCCAAGGAGCCACCCATGTCGGCATACAGGGTGGGCGGCAGTTCAAGGCCGCTGACCAACGCGTGCTCGGCCAGGTAGGTGAGGTCGTGACCGGGCTCTTCGGCACGTTGGCCGGGCGCTCCCACGATGGCCACCTGCGACAGGCCGGGGTACTGGCGTCGCAGCAGCTTCCAGTCCAGGCCCAGTTTGATCAGGGCAGAGGGCCGAAATGAGGTCAGCAGCACATCAGTCTTGGCAAGCTCGCGGTGCAGGCTGGCCTGCCCCTGCTTGGTTTTGAGGTCGGCCACCCGCACCCGCACGCCCTGGTGCATCAGGGCATAAGTGGCCGGGTTGTACAGGCCCATCGGATCACCCGTGGCGCCTGCCGGCCGGCCCGGCGGGCCGGGCGGTTCGAGCTTGGCGCAGCGCGCGCCCATCTGGCGGCAGCGCATCAGGGCGGCCGGGCCTGGCAGGTTGAGGCACAAACTCAGTATGCGCACACCTTTGAGCACCGCTGGTGCTTTGGAAATAGTGGACATGGCAGGCTTAATCTAGCGGCAGACCAACATAATTTTCCGCCAGCGCGGTGGCGGCGGCGCTGGAATGCACCAGGTAGTCCAATTCGGCTTCTTGTAACTTTTGCCCAAAGCCGCCGGCCTCGGGGAACTGGTGCATCAGCGACGTGAACCACCAAGAAAAGCGCTCGGCGCGCCAGACCCGGCGCAAGCAGCGCGCAGAGTAGCTGTCAATACCAGCCGAACTGCTGTCTTGGTAAAACTCTCTCAGGGCGGCGGACAGGTAGTTGATATCGCTGGCCGCCAGGTTGAGCCCTTTGGCGCCGGTGGGTGGCACGATGTGGGCAGCGTCACCGGCCAAAAAAAGCCGGCCAAAGCGCATCGGTTCGGCGACAAAGCTGCGCAGTGGGGCAATGCCTTTTTCGATCGCCGGGCCGGTGATCAATTGTTCCCTGGCCTGCGGATCGAGCCGGTTCTTTAACTCGGCCCAAAAAGCCTGGTCTGTCCATTGGCTCAGGGTGTCGGTGAGCGGGCACTGCAGGTAATAGCGGGCGCGGCTGGTGCTGCGCATCGAGCACAGCGCAAAGCCACGCTCGGTGTTCGCGTAAATCAGCTCGGGCGAGACCGGCGGCACATCGGCGAGCAGGCCCAACCAGCCAAAGGGATAGACTTTTTCATACTCGGTGATCGCGCCCCGCGGCACGCTGGCGCGGCAAACTCCGTGAAAGCCGTCGCAGCCGGCAATGAAGTCGCAGGCCAGTTCATGCTGCCGTCCCTGGCTGACATAGCGCACCCGCGGCTGCTGGCCAGCAAAGTCATGGATACTGAGCTCGCTGGCCTGGTAGACACTGGGCTGGCCAGCTGCAGCGCGGGCCTCCATCAGGTCGCGGGTGAGTTCGGTCTGCCCGTAGACCATGACCTGGCGGCCCCCGGTGAGCGCCTGCAAATCGATGCGGTGGCGCGCGCCCTTGAACAGCAGCTCAAAGCCACCATGTACCAGCCCCTGGCGTTGCAAGCGCTGGCCCACACCGGCTGCTTCGAGCAGGTCTATCGTTCCCTGCTCGAGCACGCCGGCCCGGATGCGCCCGAGCACATGGTCGGCACTTTGCCGCTCGAGGATCAGGGTGCTGATACCGGCCCGGCTCAAGATTTGCCCCAGCAGCAAGCCCGACGGGCCAGCACCGATGATCGCTACCTGTGTACGCATGCAATAGGTTCCAACTGGGGTAGTTCGTGGGTTGGCAGAGTGAGGCCCGGCCAGCACACCGGGCCAAAAGCCTAGAGTATGCTTGAGCCGAGATTGTCAATGCGGCGGATCTTCGAGCCTGGGCAGCGTCTGGCGCGACATAAACCGGCGTGCCTGTGAACACGCTTGGTTGAACACCCCCTGGCGAAAAATCGCTCGCCAAGTAGGGCTTGGTTCCTGCTTGAGGCCGGGTGCGCGATGTTTGTATGATTGACGATAGGACACTACAGGAGACTTCAGAATGCTACGCCTAACTTCCCTCGCGCGGCTGGCCTTGGCCGCTACCTTGCTGGTCTGCAGCCTACCCAGCGTGTATGGGCAAGCCTGGCCGAGCCGCCCGATCAAGCTGATCGTGCCTTTCCCACCGGGTGGGCTGATTGACATCATGGCCCGCATGGTGGCGCCGCGCCTGGCGCAGGAACTGGGCCAGGCAGTTGTCATTGACAACAAACCCGGTGCGGGTGGCAATCTGGGCGCGGCCGAGGCAGCCCGGGCCACGCCAGACGGCTACACCCTGCTGATGGCCTCTGCGCCCCTGACCATCAGCCCGGCCCTGTACAAAAGCCTGCCCTACAAGCCCGAGCAGATTGCCCCAGTGGGCCTGCTGGGCCGGGTGCCCAATGTGTTGCTGGTCAACCCGGCCTCGGGCATCAACACGGTGGCTGAGTTGACCCAGCGCGCGCAGACCAAACCGGGCCAGCTGAATTACGGCTCGAATGGCCAGGGTACATCGCTGCACCTGAGTGCTGAGCTGTATAAAAGCCAGACTGGCACCGCCGTGACCCACATCCCCTACCGCGGTGCTGCGGCCGGCCTGACCGCCTTGATGGCCAACGAGGTCGACATGATGTTTGACAACCTGCCCTCGGCGCTGGGCCTGGTCCAGGGTGGCAAGCTCAAACCGTTGGCAGTAACCACAGCCCAGCGCAGCAGCGTACTGCCCGATGTGCCGACCATGGAGGAGGTCGGCCTCAAGGGCTACCAGGTGAGTGCCTGGTTCGGTTTGGCTGCGCCAGCCGGCCTGCCCCTGGCAGTGCAACAGCGCTTGGAGCAGGCACTGGAGCGGGTGTCGCAACAGGCCGAGGTGAAAGCGGCCATGCAAAAGCAGGGCGCCGAGCCGACCTGGGCCAACGCCCAGGGCTTGGCCAGCTTCATGCAAGCAGATGCGGCGCAATGGAAAAAACTGGCGGATGTCGCCAAGATCACCCTGGACTGAGTATGCCCAGCGTTGGCTTAATTGGTTTGGGGGCGATGGGCTCGGGCATGGCGCAGTCGCTGCGGCGTGCCGGCCATTTGGTGCATGTGTTCGATATCCGCTCGGAGGTGGCCCAGTCCTTTGCCGCGCTTGGCGGACAGGCCCATGCCTCAGCCGCCGCACTTGCGGGCAACTGCGATGTGGTGATTTCGGTGGTGGTGAATGCCGCCCAAACCGAGGCGCTGCTGTTTGGCGACGATTCAGCCAAAGGCTGTGCGGCCGCCATGAAGCCCGGCAGTGTGTTTGTGATGTGCTCCACGGTGGACCCGAATTGGTCGGTGGCTATGGAGGCGCGGCTCGAAGCCCTGGGCCTGCTGTATGTGGATGCCCCGATTTCTGGCGGAGCCGCCAAAGCTGCCAGCGGCCAGATGACCATGATGACAGCGGCCCGCCCCGCCGCGTATGCCCTGGCCGGTCCCTTTCTGGATGCCATGGCGGGCAAGGTGTACCGACTCGGGCCCAGCGCGGGTGCTGGCAGCAAGGTCAAGATCATCAACCAGCTGCTCGCCGGCGTGCACATTGCCGCTGCCGCCGAGGCCATGGCGCTGGGCTTGCGCGAGGGAGTGGCGCCGCAAGCCCTGTACGAAGTCATTACCCACAGTGCGGGCAACAGCTGGATGTTTGAGAACCGCATGGCCCATGTGCTGGCGGCCGATTACACACCTTTGTCGGCGGTGGATATTTTTGTCAAAGACCTCGGTCTGGTGCTCGATATGGCACGGGCCAGCAAATTTCCCCTGCCCCTGTCAAGTACCGCCCACCAGATGTTCATGCAAGCCAGCACGGCAGGTTTTGCCAAGGAAGACGACAGCGCGGTGATCAAGATATTTCCGGGCATCACGCTGCCTGTCAAGGCTTGAGCCCGGGAGTCACCATGCCTGTTTTGCTGGGTTGTATTGCCGATGATTTCACCGGGGCCACCGACCTTGCCAACAACCTGGTTCGCGCCGGCATGCGGGTGGTACAAACCATGGGTGTGCCGTCATCGGCTTTGGCTGGCGAGGTCGACGCGGTGGTGGTGGCGCTCAAATCGCGCACCATCGAAGCGGTCGAGGCAGTGGCCCAGTCGCTGGCCGCCCTGCAGTGGCTGCAGGCCCAAGGGGCGCAACAGATTTACTTTAAATACTGCTCCACCTTTGACAGCTCGCCCCGGGGCAATATTGGTCCGGTGACAGATGCGCTGATGGCGGCGCTGGGCTGCGAGTTCACGGTGGCCACGCCGGCTTTCCCGGACAACGGGCGCACCGTGTTCAAGGGCTATTTGTTTGTCGGCCAGGTGCTGCTCAATGAAAGCGGCATGCAAAACCATCCACTCACCCCCATGACTGACGCCAATCTGGTGCGGGTCCTGCAGGTGCAAACCAGTCACAAGGTGGGACTGATTGACCACACGGTGGTGGCCCGCGGGCCTGGCGCCATCCGGGAGCAGATGCGGGCGCTGCGGAAGGAAGGTGTGGGTGTGGCGGTGGTGGATGCCACCAGCAACGACGATTTGCTGAGTCTGGGGCCGGCGCTGCAGGGCATGGCGCTCGTCACAGCGGGCTCGGGCGTGGCTATCGGCCTGCCGGCCAATTTTGGGATCAAGCCCTCGCAAGGTTCCAGCCAGCTGCCTGTGGCTCGGGGTTGGGCGGCGGTGGTGTCAGGCAGCTGTTCGGTCGCGACCAACCAGCAGGTGGCCTGTTTCAAAGCCGCCGGCCTGCCGGCCTTTGAGCTCGACCCGTTGCGATTGCACGACGACCAGGCTGGCTTGTTGCAGGAGGTGCTGGCCTGGGCTGCGCCCCGCTTGCCGCAGGGCCCGGTGCTGGTGTACTCCAGCGCACCAGCGGCTGCAGTGGCCCAGGTGCAGCGCAGGCTGGGCGCGGCTGCCGCGGGTAGCTTGGTGGAGCAGGCCCTGGCCAGCGTCGCCCAGGGTCTGGTGGCGCTTGGGGTGCAGCGCCTGGTGGTGGCAGGCGGGGAAACCTCGGGCGCCTGTGTGCAGGCGTTGGGCATCAGCCAGCTCCAAATTGGCCCGCAGATTGATCCCGGCGTGCCCTGGTGCTACGCCGCGCCCCAGGCGGCAGGCGGGGATTTGCATCTGGCGCTGAAATCGGGCAATTTTGGTGCTGCTGATTTCTTCATCAAGGCCTTTGCGGTGCTGGCATGAACGAGGCCCAGGCCCGTGCGGCGATCTGCCAGGTCGGTCGCAGCCTGTTTGAGCGCGGCTATGTGCATGCCACGGCGGGCAACATCAGTGTTCGCCTGGAAGACGCCTTCTTGATCACGCCAACCGACGCCTGCCTGGGCCTGCTCGAGCCAGCCCAACTGGCCAAGATTGATTTGCAAGGCATGCAGATCAGCGGTGAGCGGGCCAGCAAAACCCTGGCTCTGCACCGCCAGATTTACCAGGCCGCCTGCGCCCATGATGCGGCGACCCGTTGCATCATCCACACCCACAGCACCCATTGCGTGGCCCTGAGCCTGGGGCAGGGCGAGGCCGAATTGCTGCCCCCTATCACGCCTTATTTTGTGATGAAGGTCGGCCATGTGCCAATGGCAAGCTACCAGCGCCCGGGCAGTACGAGCATTGGCGCGCAGGTGGCGGCCTTGATTCACCAGTATGCTGCGCAAGGCACGCCGATCAGGGCTGTGATGCTGCCCCGCCTTGGCCCCAATGTGTGGCATGACAGTCCCGCCTCGGCCATGGCGCTGCTGGAAGAACTCGAAGAAACCGCCCGCCTGATGCTGCTGGCGCCCGGCACCCAGGCGCTTTCTGTTGCTCAGATCGACGAACTGCGCCAGAGCTTTGGCGCGCGTTGGTAAGCCCATGGATTGTTGGGCCTCGAGCAATTTGGCTGGCAGCCTGAGCCAGCCCCCGATCTGGAACCAAGCCCGTGCCTGATACCCAACTGCCCTTGGCCTTTAGCGACACTGACACCAGCCTGCCTGACCTGGCCAGGGCCCTGACCAGGTCGCCTGCGAGCAAGCCGTCGGTGGGCAAGGCGCGGCGTCCTGCGCCCGCCACGGGTCCCGCGCCAGATCTGCCGGCGATGGCCTGCTTGCTCGAGCAACACCCTGATTACCGGGTGCTGCGGCGCTTGCAGCCCCTGCTGCACTATCCGGGCACGCCCTCGGGCGAGACCCGGCGGGTGCTGGTGCTAGACACCGAGACCACCGGCCTGGACCACAGGCAGGACAAAATCATTGAGCTGGCGATGTTGCGCCTGGAGGTCGACCTGGCCAGTGGTCTGCCGGTGGGGGTGGTGTCGGTTTATGACGGCCTCGAAGACCCGGGGCGGCCGCTGTCTGAGGAGGTGCGCCTGATCACCGGCCTGAGCGACGACAAGCTCAAGGGGCAGCGCCTGGACGATGCCAGGGTTGCCGGTCTGCTGGCCGGCGCCGACCTGGTGCTGGCTCACAACGCCGCTTTTGATCGGCCGTTTTGCGAGGCCCGCTACCCCGGCTTTGCCGCCATCGATTGGGCCTGCTCTGTGAGCGACATTGACTGGAAAAAAGAGGGCAGGGGCTCAGGCAAGCTCGAACACCTGGCCCTGCACCAGGGTGTTTTTTATCAAGCCCATCGGGCCGAGATCGACTGCCATGCCCTGCTCGCGGTGTTGTGCGCGACCTTGGCCAGCGACGGCCAAACTGGCCTGGCCCGTTTGTTGGCCGCAGGAGCGACACCAAGCTACCGCTTGCTGGCCACGCAGGCGCCGTTTGAAGCCAAAGATGCGCTCAAAGCCCGCGGCTACCGATGGGACACCGAGCGCCGGGTCTGGCACACCCGACTGAGCGATCAGGGGCAACTCGAGGCCGAATGCGCATGGCTCAAAGCCCATGTTTTTGCCGGCAAACAGGCCCGCGTCAACTTGGAAAAGCTCGACTCCAGGCTGAAGTACTCGGGCCGCCCGGGGGCATTGTCCGAGCGGCAACTCTAGCCAAGCTGACGGGTAGAATTCAGTTTGCCAGGGCAGGCCATCCAGCCACAGCAGGCTGCAGAGGATTTGAATGAAGCGTGTTGACGATTTCCGCCTGAAGTTTGGACGAAAAGAATTGGTGCCCATCATGGTGGGCGGTATGGGCGTGGATATTTCCACCGCCGAGTTGGCACTTGAGGCGGCCAGGCTTGGCGGCATCGGGCATATTTCGGATGCCATGGTGCCCGATGTCTCGGACCGGCGTTTTGACACCAGCTTTGTCAAAGACAAGACCCGGTTCTACAAGCACAACATCGACAATTCGGATAAATCCATCGTCAAGTTCGACCTGGGTGTGCTGGCCGAGGCCACCCGCAGGCATGTTGAGTCCACCATGCAGGCCAAGCGCGGCGAGGGCTTGGTGTTTGTTAATTGCATGGAGAAGCTGACCATGAACGCGCCGCGCGAGACGCTGCAGATGCGCATGGCCTCGGCGCTGGACGCCGGCATTGACGGCATCACCCTGAGCGCTGGCCTGCACTTGGGCTCTTTTGCCCTGCTCGCCGAGCACCCCCGCTTTCGCGATGCCAAGCTGGGCATCATTGTGTCCTCGGTGCGAGCCTTGCAGCTTTTCTTGCGCAAGAACTCAAGGCTAAACCGTCTGCCCGATTACGTGATTGTCGAAGGGCCGTTGGCTGGCGGGCACCTGGGTTTTGGCATGGACTGGGCGCAGTACGACCTCGCCACCATCGCAGCCGAGATTTTGCTCTACCTCAAGACCGAGCAACTTGAGATTCCCCTGATCGCCGCTGGCGGCGTGTTCACCGGCAGCGACGCGGTGTCGTTTTTGGAGTTGGGCGCAGCGGCTGTACAGGTGGCCACACGGTTCACCATTTCAGACGAGTGTGGTTTGCCGACCAAGGTCAAACAAGACTATTTCATGGCGGGCGAGGAAGACATCGAGGTCAATACCATCTCGCCGACCGGCTACCCCATGCGCATGCTCAAGAGCACACCGGCCATAGGCGCTGGCATCCGGCCCAACTGCGAGGCCTACGGCTATTTGCTCGACGGCGCAGGAGGCTGTGCCTACATCACGGCCTACAACCGGGAGGTCGCCCTGAACCCGGGCGTCAAGACAATCTCGGTGAAAGACAAAACCTGCCTGTGCACCCACATGCGCAATTTCAACTGCTGGACCTGTGGGCACTACACCTACCGGCTCAAAGACACCTCGCACCGGCTGCCCGATGGCAGTTACCAGACCCTCAGCGCAGAGCACATCTTTCGCGACTATCAGTTCAGCACCGACCACCAAATCGCCTTGCCGGCCCTAGAGTCGCAGGCCGTCATCAGCGCGGCTCAAATCGCACTCGCCTAGTCCGGGCGTCGGCTGCGGTCTTCAAGCCCTTGCGGGCCAGCGTGCAAATTGCTCAGCACATGCTCCTGCTGAACCAGGCGCCATGACAGCAGCTTTTGGGCCATCTCCAGCAGCACAGCCTGATAGGCGGGGTCTTGCGCAAGATTACGCATTTCATGCGGGTCGGCCGCCAGGTCAAACAACAGCGGCGGCAGGGCGGCAAAGTGGATGTACTTCCAGCGCCGTGCGCGCAAGATGGCCAACTGGCATTCGTCTGGACTGAGTTGCAGCGCGCTTTGGGCATTGAAAATGCTCCAGGGGCTGTCGCGAAAGTCGAGCTCCATGTGCGCCTCTTGGCGCCACTGGGGCGGTGTTTGGCCCTGCAGAAACGGCAGCAGGGAGCGCCCATCGCATTGGGCTGGTATGTCGGCACCCAGCCAGTTGAGCAGGGTGGGCATCAGGTCTACCGATTCAGTGAAGGCGTCAACCTGGCTGCCGCGCGCAAGGTCGGCTGAGCTCAGCGGGTCACGAATGATCAGAGGAATATAAAAGCTGGCATCAAAGTAAAGCTCTTTGCCCCAGGCGTGATGGTCGCCACCCATCTCGCCATGGTCGCAGGTAAAAACGATCAAGGTGTTGTCGTACTCGCCGCTCGCCTTGAGGTAGGACACGATACGCCCCACTGCGTCATCGACCTCGTTCATCATGCCGTAGTAGCAGGCCCGCATCTGCCGCAACTCGAGCTCGGGCATGTGAAGTAAATTGTTCGGGTTGTGCTCGTCGTAGCGGTTGGTGCGTTCCAGGCAGGCCAGCCATTGCGCCAGGTGGGGATGTTGGGCTGCCTCCTGCTGCGGCGTCGGCTGGCGCTGGGGCAGTGGTATGTCGGCCGGGTCATAGCGCTCGTTGTAGGGGTAGGGGGTAATCACCGGCGGGTGCGGTCGCAGAAACACGCAGTGCATGAACCAGTCTTCGTCGCGGTGCTGGCCCAGCCAGGACAGCACCTGATCGGCCATGAAATTGGTGTCACTGTCCTGCGCCTTGAACCGTGTCGGTATGAACCGATGGCCGCGGCCGGCAGGCGGCAGTACACCGGGCATGGGCTGGTAGATATCCTGCCGACCCTCGAAGACATAGCCCTTGGCATGCAGGTCTTTCATCCAGGTCGTCATGAAGTCGGGAAACAACAGGCCGACCTGGTAGCCTGTCAGCGGACCCTCATAGGTGCGCAGGGCGGCGTCGCCCGGATCGCGCCCACGCGGATCGGCGCTGGTGTCGGTATAACCAAAAAGCACCGGGTCAAACCCCAGTTTGCGCACCTCCTTGGCCAAATTCGTGTGGCGCTGGTCCAGCGGTGTGCCGTTGCGCCCGGCCCGGTGGTTCATCAGGTAGAGGCCAGTTTGCAGGCTCGAGCGCGCGGGACCACAAGGCGAGGTGACCGAGAAATGCTGCTTGAACAGCACCCCTTCGGCTGCCAACGCGTCCAGGTGCGGGGTTTTGAGCACCCCATGCCCCAGCGCCGAGAGGCACTCGCCGCGCCATTGATCTGCCGAAATGAAAAGAACTTTTCTTGGGCGGCTCATGGCTTGGTGGGGTCGGCTACAGCGATGCACTCCAGCTCGAAGCGCAGCGCCGGCGACAGGCAGCCCGTGATGGTGGTGCGGGCCGGGTAGGGCGCCTGAAAATACTCGCGGTAGAGCCGGTTGAACTCGGGCAGGTCGGCAACATCGCGCACATAGTTGCGGGTCTGTACCACCTGTTTGAGCGTGCAGCCGGCAGATTGCAGCACCTTGCTCAGGTTCTCCACAGACCGCCTGAACTCGCCTTCAAAGGTGTCCGAGACGATGGCCCCGGCAGGGTCAACCGAGGCCTGGCCCGAAACAAAAACCAACTGCCCCACGCGCACTGCTGGGCTGAAGGGCAGGTGCGAGACTGGCGTATCGGGCTCGCGCGGGTAGGACACCTCGGGATGCATGTTTGGCTCCTTGCCAGAAAACTTGAAGGGCTTCAATGTATCTCAGGCTCTCCCGGTGGCAGGTGCTGTCTGGCAGATTCATCATCGGGCTCCAAAAAATCAAAATCGCAGCCCTTGTCTGCCTGCTGGATATGCTTGAGGTAGAGCTTGCCATAGCCCCGCGTGAACTTGACGCTTGGCGCCTGCCAGGCGGCGCGGCGCTGTGCCAGCTCGGCATGACCGATCAGCAGATCAAGCCGGCGGGCCTGGACATCGATCTGGATCATGTCGCCATCGCGCACCAAGGCCAGCGGGCCGCCAATATGGGATTCCGGTGTGACATGCAAAACACAGGCTCCGTAGCTGGTGCCGCTCATGCGGGCATCACTGATACGCAGCATGTCGCGCACCCCCTGTTTGAGCAGTTTTTGCGGGATGGGTAACTGACCCCATTCGGGCATGCCAGGCGCGCCCTGGGGCCCGGCGCTTTGCAGCACCAAGACGCTGTTTTTATCGACATCCAAGTCCGGGTCGTCGATGCGGTCGGCCATGTCTTGGTAGTCTTTGAACACCAGCGCAGGCCCAGTGTGCTGGCGTAAATGCGCCTCCATGGCAGCTGGTTTGATGACGGCACCATTGGGTGCCAGGTTGCCGTGCAAAATGGCCAGCCCGTCGTTCGGCAGCAGGGGCTTGTCGCGCGGCAGGATGACCTCGTCGTTGTGCACCACGGCACCCGCGATGTTGTCGCCCAAGGTCTTGCCAACGCAGGTGTGTTGGCTCAAATCCAGCAGGTCTGTCAAGCGGGTCAGAAAGGCCCGCAGGCCCCCTGCGTAAAAAAAATCTTCCATCAAAAACTTGCCACCCGGGCGCAGGTTGGCCAGCACCGGCGTACGGCGCGCGAGTTGGTCAAAGCGGTCCAGTGTCAAACCAATGCCGGCCCGCTTGGCCATGGCAATCAGGTGCACGATGGCGTTGGTGGAGCCGCCCAGAGCCAGCACCGTGGTGACTGCGTTATCAAACGATGCAGGGGTCAAAAAATCAAGCGGCTTGATGTCCTGCCAGACCATCTCGACCGCATGCTTGCCGCTCAGGCTGGCCATTTGAGCATGGCGGGAGTCGGGCGCCGGTATCGAAGCAGCCCCGGGCAGGGTCAAGCCCAGCACTTCCACCGCGCTGGTCATGGTGCTGGCAGTGCCCATGGTCATGCAGTGGCCGGGGCTGCGGGCAATACCGTCCTCGACATCCTGCCAATCCTGCTCGCTGATATTGCCGGCACGCAGCTCGGCCCAGTATTTCCAGGTGTCGCTGCCGCTGCCCAAAGCTGCGCCCTTGTAGTCGCCCCGCAGCATCGGACCGGCTGGCACAAAAATGCTCGGCAGGTTCATCGACAAGGCCCCCATCACTAAGGCTGGTGTGGTCTTGTCGCAGCCACCCATCAGCACGCAGCCATCGGCGGGGTAAGAGCGGAGCAATTCTTCGGTCTCCATCGCCAGCAGGTTGCGGTAGAGCATGGTGGTGGGTTTTTGAAACGGCTCAGACAGCGACATCGCCGGCATCTCCACCGGGAATCCCCCTGCCTGCCACACCCCCCGCTTGACTTCCTCTACCCGCTGCTTGAAGTGGCTGTGGCAGGGATTGATATCGCTCCAGGTGTTGATGATGGCAATCACCGGCTTGCCCGCATAGTCGCTGCGGTGGTAGCCCATTTGCGCGGTACGCGAGCGATGCCCAAACGACCGCAAATCCTTCACCCCGTACCACCGGTGGCTGCGCAATTCCTCAGGTTTTTTTCGTGTCATCAATTTAATTGGGGTCAGATTCCAATTATTACTCCATGTTTGAAAAGTGAATTTAATTGGAATCTGACCCCAATTAGTTCAGTTGAACGGGCCAAGTTTGACGAAGGCGCCGCCTTGGTAGATGCGGGCGGGGTCGTCTGGCGGCAGCGGGCTTTGCTGTTCGCGTGCGGCGCGGAAGGGCTCGGAGCTGTCTTGGGGTACGAAGCCCAAGTGGGCGGCGCGGGCATTGGTCCACCAGGGGTCGCGGTTGTCTGACATGCCGTAGACGATCGTGTGCGCCAGTTGTGGCGCGAACAGGCAGCAGCGAATCAATTCGGTCAGGTCGCGGTAGCTCATCCAGGTGTGCAGCATGCGCCGGTCTTTTGGTTCGGGAAAGGCCGAGCCAATCCGCAGACTGGCGCTCTGTATGCCGTAGCGGTCCCAATAAAACTGGGCTACATCTTCGCCAAACGACTTGGACAGGCCGTAATAGGTGTCTGGCCGGCGGCTGCAATCGGTGGCCAAAAACTCGTCCTGACGATGAAAGCCCACCACATGGTTGGAGCTGGCAAACACCACCCGCTCGACGCCGTGGCGGCGAGCCCCTTCGTAGACATGCAACACGCCTTTGATGTTGGCTTCGAGGATGGCCTCAAAAGAATGCTCGTTGGCCAAGCCGCCGAGGTGGACGATGGCCTGGCAGCCTTGCGCCAAGCGGTCAACCGCCTGTTTGTTGGCCAGATCGCAGACCTCAAGCTCTTCGCCGGCCCCGGCCGGCGCCATGGCGGAGATGTCAGACAAACGAATGAGCCGGGCATGGGGGCGCAGGCTGCTGCGCAGGTGGCGGCCGAGATTGCCGGCGGCTCCGGTGAGTAACAGGCGTGAGATCATGAATACACCTTGGTGGGTTGGTCAGGAAAAAGCCGAGTCAGCTGCCAAACATACGGCGGCGGGTATTTTCAAGGTGCCGCCGCATGGCCGCCTCAGCCGCTGTGCTGTCGTGCTGCAGGATGGCCTCGACCACGGCCACATGTTCGGCCTGAACGCCGATCAGGCGCTCATGGCTTTTGCTGAGCGAGAACCGTCGCAGCAGGTCCATGCCAAACACCACATGGGACTCGATACTGGCAATGACAGAAACAAAAAATTGGTTTTTGCTGGCCCGGGCGATGGCCAGGTGAAAACCGAAATCCTCCTGCACGCCCAGGCTGTTTTGGCTCACAGCGGTCTGCAGCAGGGCGAGTTCAGCCTGAATCTGCGTCAGGTCTGCCTCATCGGCCATTTCTGCTGCCAAAGCCGCCGCCCCGCCCTCGATGACGATGCGAAATTCCAGGCAACGCCGCACATCGGAGAGTGACTCAAGTGGCATGAAGCGGGGCAAATCCGGGTCTGGCCGGCGCGTGACAAAGGTGCCTGCGCCCTGACGGCTGGCGATGATGCCGTCGGCCCGTAGACGCGACAGGGCTTCGCGCACGGTCGGCCGAGAGGTCTTGAACTGGTCTGCAATTGCCTGTTCGGTCGACAGCCTGTCGCCCTCCTGCAAGTCGCCCTGGATGATCAGCGCCAGCAGTTCCCGGTAAACCCGGTCTGCCAGTCCTTCGGTGGCGCGGAGCTGCGTCATGGCATCGCGCGCTCGTCAGGCAGCAGTCTCAGATGCCAGCAGGCGCCGGGCCGTGGCTTCGATTTGCCCCGTCATCTCGGCCGGCGAGGCACTCAGCAGAGGCAGCTGCGGCCCCATGCCGGCAATCCCGCACAGACTGACCGCGTCATGCAGCACGCGAATCAGGGATACCGAGTCGCGCAGGGTCTCCAGCGGCAAGAAGCGAGCGTGCAGCGGCTGGGCGCTCGCCATGTCTGAGTCCTGCAGGGCGCGCAGCAGGGCGCTGCAGGAGTTTGGCGCAATGCAGCCAGAGCCGGTTGTGAAAGACGCCATACCAAACCGCCCCACATGCGATAAAACCGGGCGCTCGCCCATGCCGCTGACCATGCGCTGGGCTGAAATCCGCTCGAGCATGGCCTGTAAAAAAGGGTCGGTGTCAGGGTTGCTGCGCAGGATGGCGTATTTGACGCACAGCACCAAGCCGTCAGCCACCAGGCGCTCGAGTCGGTCGAGGTCGATGTACTGCTCGCTCTTGATGTACAGGGTGACAGGTATGCCGGCGATGTCGACAAAGCGTGCGATGCCCTCGGCCACCCCTTGGGGCGTGCTCAGGCCCTGCATGGGCAGGACCATGGCGGTCTGGTAGCCCGAATCGCGCAGCATGGGCGCCTGCTCGATCATCTTGCCAAAGTCTGGTCCCACCGAGGGTATGACCCGGGTTTGCGGTCCGGCAGCGTCGGCCAACAGGTCCAGCAGGGCCTGGTATTCGCGCAGCGGCATGTGGTACAGGTTGGCATTTCCGCCATACAGCAGGGTGCGGATGCCGCCCGCCTCGATGTGTTTGATCAGCTGCCGGTTGGGCGCCTCTGCGATGCTCAGGTCTGCCTGCCTGGCCAGCGGCGGCACCGCCAGCACCGATTCGGCGAGCTCATGGAGGTGCAGCGCGGAAGTTTTCATGGGTAACAGCAGCCTAGGTCACAAAGATGTATGACGAATTTACAGTCGCCTGACAATTTAGCACCATTATTTCCTACCTGCAAGTGCTACTCGCTCGGTTTTTGAAACTTATTTGGCTAATCTAGGGTTTCTACTGAGTCAAATAGTCTTGACACTCCGTTTATTGTCAGACAAAGTTCGTCTGTTGTCCGGCCCGCTAAATTGCCAGTTGGCCAAGTCGCCAGATCCGGCTGACAGTCATTTTTTCAAACCTTGTTGGAGTACAGACATGAAGTCATCCCCTCGTTCATCAAGCCCCCGCAGCCCCGGGCGCCGGCAGGTTCTCAAAGGCTTTGCCGGGGCCGTCACCCTGGCCGGCGTAGGCAGCGCAGCCTGGGCGCAAGCCGGCAAAGAGGCGCCGGCTTTGGCCAAGTTGGTGAGCGAAGGCAAATTGCCGGCGTTGGCGCAGCGTTTGCCGTCGGTCCCACTGGTCGTTCAGGCTGAGAAGGTGGGTACCTACGGCGGCGCCCTGCGGCGCGGCCTGCGCGGCAGCTCCGACCACAACGGCATCTTGCGCATGGTCGGCAACCAGGGCCTGGTGCGCTGGAATCTGGCCTTCACCGAGGTGTTGCCCTGTGTCGCATCCAAATGGGATGTCAATGCCAATTCCACCGAGTTCACCTTCACCCTGCGCCCCGGCATGAAGTGGTCTGACGGCAAGCCATTCAGTGCAGATGACATTGTTTTTTCGATCGAGGACTGTGCCAAAAACACCGAGTTGTACAAATCAGTGCCCTCGACCCTGGTGATCGCCAACAAGCCAGCGGTGGTGACCAAGGTCAACGACACCACCGTGAAGTTCACCTTTGCCACGCCCTATGCCTTGTTTTTGGAACAACTCGCCACACCGCTGGGCCAGTACCCGACACTGTTTCCCAAGCACTATTGCAGCCAGTTTCACCCCAAGTACAACCCCAATGTGGCAGCGCAAGCCAAGGCGGCCAACCTGTCGGACTGGGCTTCACTGTTCCGCAACAAATGTGGCGACATCGAAATTCCGGCGCGCTGGGGCAATGTGGACAAGCCTACGCTTGACCCCTGGGTAGTCACCGAGGCCTATTCAGGCGGCGTGACCCGGGTGGTAATGGAGCGCAACGCTTATTTTTGGCAGGTTGACCAGACCGGTCAACAACTGCCCTACATCGACCGACTGAACTTCGGCATTGCCCAAGATGTCGAGTCGCTGATGCTCGATGCCCTGTCGGGCAAGCTCGATATCCAAGAGCGGCACATTGACTCTTTGCAAAACAAGCCTA
>SHXM01000044.1 GCA_009693325.1 Rhodoferax sp. | reverse complement strand
GGGCCGAACGATGATCGGGCTGGCACCCTTGCGGGCCCTGTGGCAGCAGGCCAGCCGGCGCGAGCAACTCGGCCTGTCAACTGCTGCTGCACTGCTGCTGCTGGCCATACTTTGGTGGATAGCGCTGGCCCCGGCGCTTGCCACCCTGCGCCAGGCAGAACAGCAGCGCCAGTTGCTCGAGCCGCAACTGCAGCAAATGCTGGCCATGCAAGCCCAGGCCAAGGCCTTGCAGGCCCAGCCCAGGGTGGCAGCAGATGAGGCCCGCCGCCTGCTCGACGCCTCGGTCAAGCCGCTGGCACCCGCGCTGCAACTCAGCGTGGCGGGCGACCGGGTGACGGTCACGCTCAAGGGCCTCCCGCCTGATGCCTTGGCCCAGTGGCTGGCCGAGGTGCGACAAAACCTGCGGGTGTTGCCAGCCGAGGCCAGGCTGCGCCGAAACGCGGCCGGCCTGTGGGATGGCAGCCTGGTGCTGCAACTCGCCGCGCCCTGAGCTGGCGTAATCCCTGGTCATTCCCAATGCCCCGCGTGTCTGCCACCCCCCCTGCCACTGCCCCCTGGGGCTGGGCGTTTTCGGGCGCAGTGTGCGGCCTGCTGCTGGTGCTTGTGTGGCAGGCTCCCGCGCAGTGGCTGACCTCGGCCTTGCAACAGGCTACACAGGGGCGCTTGCAGTTTCACCAGACCCGCGGCAGCCTGTGGCAGGGATCGGCCCAGGTTAGTCTGGCTGGCGGCTTTGGCAGCCAGGATGCCGCGCTTTTGCCGGGCCGGCTGAGTTGGCAGCTGCGCTTGTCAGGACTGGCTTTGCAAGCCGACCTGCTGGCCGACTGCTGCATGCAGCAGCCCTGGCGTTTTAGCCTTGCGCCGGGTTGGGGCAGCCTGCGCCTGAGCCTGGCAGACAACCGTGCTCAGTGGCCTGCGGCGGTGCTTGCCGGGCTGGGTACGCCCTGGAACACCGTGCAAGCGCAAGGTCAGCTGAACCTCTCCAGCCAAGGCCTGGTGGCTGAGTGGTCAGCCGGCCGGCTGCGCTTGAATGGGCGCGCGCAACTCGACGCAATGCACATCTCCTCGCGTTTGTCCACGCTCAAACCAATGGGCAGTTACCGCCTGTCAATACAGGGCGGCAGCACCATCGGCCTGACTCTCGAAACGCTCGATGGCAGCCTACAATTGAGCGGCACCGGCCAGTGGGTTGGCGAGCGACTGCGCTTTGTGGGGGTTGCCAGTGCCACCCCGGAGCGTCAAGAGGCGCTGGCCAATCTTCTGAACATCCTGGGCCAGCGCGATGGCCAGCGCTCCATCATCAAAGTGGGCTGAACCTCTATGACATCCTCAGACTCTCGCTTCTTGCGCCTGTCGACCGGCTTGACCGCAGTCGCAGCCGGCCTGCTGGGAGCCTGCTTGTTGCTGGGGCTCCCGGCTCAGGCGCAAACCAAAGCCGCCGGCAAGCCTAAAGCGCAAACCAAGCCCCTGGCCGCCACCCGCCCCGAGCCGGTGACCCTGAACTTCGTCAATGCCGAGATCGAGGCGGTGGCGCGCACCATTGGCAGCATCACCGGCATCAATGTGGTGGTCGACCCGCGGGTCAAGGGCACCATGACACTGATCACCGACAAGCCGGTCAGCCGCATGGCCGCCGTGAACCAATTTATGGCCGCACTGCGCTTGCAGGGCTTCACCATGGTGGAATCAGCCAACCTGTACAAGGTGGTGCCCGAGGCTGATGCCAAACTGCAAACCGCCACAGTCACCCTCAATGAAGCCGGCCCGGGCGGTGCCGTGGGCAACCAGGTGGTGACCCAGATTTTTGGTCTCAACTACGAATCGGCCAACAACCTGGTTGCCGTGTTGCGCCCGCTGATCAGTGCTAACAACACCATCAATGTGAACCCTGGCAACAACTCGCTGGTGATCACCGATTACGCCGACAACCTGCGCCGCATCGGGCGCATCATTGCCGCCATGGACGTGGCCAATGCCACCGATGTTGAAGTGCTGCCGCTCAAGCATGCCATTGCCTCTGACCTGGCGCCCTTGGTGCTGCGGCTGATTGAATCCACCGCCGGGCCGGCGGCGGCCGGACAGGCCGACACCTCGTTCAAAACCACTGTGGTGGCAGAGCCGCGCAGCAATTCGCTGATCCTGCGCGCCGCCAATGGCGCCCGGATGGCGCTGGTCAAGTCATTGGTGAGCAAGCTCGACCAGCCCGACACCGGGGCCAACCAAGACCCGGCCGGAAACATTCATGTGGTCTACCTCAAAAACGCTGATGCCACCAAGCTTGCCGCAACCCTGCGCGCTGCCATCAGCGGGGAAGTGCGCGCCGCCAGCAGCGCTGCGCTTGGCGCAGCCCCGGCAGGCAGCGCCCCGGCTGCGACCTCGGGTGGCCAGGTACAGGCTGATGCGGCCACCAACTCGCTGATCATCACCGCGCCAGAGCCGCAATACCGGCAACTGCGCGCTGTGATTGACCGGCTGGATGCGCGCCGCGCCCAAGTGTTTGTGGAAAGCCTGATTGCCGAAGTCAGCGCCGATCGGGCGGCCGAGTTTGGCATTCAGTGGCAGGGCGCACTGGGCGCAGCCGGCAATGCCAATATCGGGCTGCTGGGCACCAATTTTGGCAAGAGCATCAGCAACATCATCAACCTGTCCACGGCTGCTGCGGCCGGCGCACCGGCCGTGGCGCGGGGCGTCAACCTGGGTGTGGCGACCCAAACCAACGGGGTCTATGTGCTGGGTTTTCTGGGCCGGTTTCTTGAAGAGTCGGGCAGCGGCAATGTGCTGTCTACGCCAAATTTGCTGACGCTGGACAACGAAGAGGCCAAGATCGTAATTGGCCAAAACGTGCCCTTTGTCACTGGCCAGTTCACCAACACCGGCAGCAGCAACACGGTTAACCCGTTCCAGACCATAGAGCGAAAAGACGTCGGCCTGACGCTCAAGGTACGGCCCCAAATCAGCGAGAACGGCACGGTCAAGCTGTCCATTTACCAGGAAGTGTCTAGCGTGCTGGCCTCGACTGTCAACGCCAGCAACGGCCCCACCACCAACAAACGCACGATTGAATCCAATGTGCTGGTGGAGGACGGTGCGGTGGTGGTCTTGGGCGGACTGCTGCAAGACGAGTACTCGGGCAACCAAGAAAAAGTCCCTGGTCTGGGAGACCTGTCGATTTTCGGCAATCTCTTCAAAAGCGAAACCCGAACCCGCAAAAAAACTAATCTGATGGTATTTTTACGCCCGGTCGTGGTGCGCGATGCAGCGGCCACAGAGCGCCTGTCGATAGACCGTTATGACTTGATGCGCTCAGGCCTGAAAGACGCGCAACCAGCGCCCAGCGAGGTGCTGCCGATCAATGAGGCGGTGCAACTGCCCGCATTGCCGGCGCGTGTGGGCACCAAGCCCCAAGCGCCTGCCAGCAAACCCTGAACCCCAGCCTGCATTGCCGGCCCCTGCCATGCGCTACCCGCTGCCCTACGCTTTTGCCCGTACCCAGCAAGTGCTGCTTGAGGAGCAGTCTGGCGAGTTCACGCTGTGGCTGCACCCGGCGTCTTTGCGCGGTGGTGTGAGCGAGGTGATGCGCAAATACCCGGTGCGCCAGATTGAGACCCAGGCGGCGCCAGCCTTGGTGCAGCGCATCAGCGCCGCCTATGCCCAAGGCGAATCGAGCGCCGCAGCGGTGGTCAGCGAGGTCGAAAGCGACGCCGACCTGTCGCGCATGATGCAGGACCTGCCAGCCATTGAAGACTTGCTGGAAACCTCGGACGATGCGCCCATCATCCGCATGCTCAATGCCCTGCTGACCCAGGCCGCACGGGACGGCGCCAGCGACATTCACATTGAGCCCTACGAGCGGCACTCGGTGGTGCGGTTTCGGGTCGACGGCAGCCTGCGTGAAGTGGTGCAACCCAACCGGGCCTTACACGCAGCCCTGATTTCTCGCCTGAAGATCATGGCCGAGCTCGACATCGCCGAGCGGCGCTTGCCGCAAGACGGCCGCATCTCGCTGCGCATCGGCACCCGGGCGGTCGATGTGCGGGTCAGCACACTGCCCAGTGCCCATGGCGAGCGGGCTGTGCTGCGCCTGCTCGACAAATCGGAGGGGCGCCTGAGCCTGGAAGCACTGGGCATGCAAGGCGAGGTGTTGGCGCGCTTTGACCGGCTGGTGGCGCATCCGCACGGCATCATTCTGGTGACTGGCCCCACCGGCTCGGGCAAAACCACCACGCTGTATGCGGCCCTCGGCCGCCTCGACTCCGCCCAAAGCAACATCATGACAGTGGAAGACCCGGTCGAATACGAGCTGCCAGGCGTTGGCCAAACCCAGGTCAACGCCCGCATCGAGCTCACCTTTGCCAAAGCTCTTCGCGCCATCCTGCGCCAAGACCCGGACGTGATCATGATTGGCGAGATCCGCGATTTTGAGACTGCGCAGATTGCTATCCAGGCCTCGCTCACCGGGCATCTGGTGCTTGCCACCTTGCACACCAACGATGCCAGCAGCGCCGTCACCCGGCTCACTGACATGGGTATCGAGCCCTTTTTGCTGAGCTCCTCTTTGCTCGGGGTGCTGGCGCAGCGGCTGGTGCGCAAGCTGTGCCTGGTCTGCCACGGCCGCGGTTGTGCGAGTTGTGCCCAGTCCGGCTATGCCGGGCGCAGCGGCGTGTTTGAGCTGCTCGTCACTGATGAGCCGATTCGCGCCCTGATCCACAACCGGGCCGCCGAGGCCGAGCTGCGCAGCGCAGCGCTGGCCGGTGGCATGAGCCTGATGCGCGATGACGGTGAACGCCTGGTGGCGGCAGGTCTGACATCACGCGAAGAGTTGGTCCGCGTGACCCGCGACTAGCGGCTCAAACGCCTGCCCGGACTGCAGCGATGCCGGTTTACGCCTTCGAAGCCCTGAGTGCCGACGGCCAGTCACGCCGGGGCGTGATTGAGGCTGATTCAGCCCGCTCGGCCCGCGCCCAATTGCGAGCTCAGGCGCTGGTGCCCATCAAGCTGGAGTCGGCCGGAGCACAAGCTGCCGATGTTGGCGCTCGCGACCCGCTTGTCAGTGGTTCGGCTCTGCGCAGCCGGCGGGTGTTCAAACCGCTGGACCTGAGCATCTGGACCCGCCAGCTCGCCGGGCTGGTAGGCGCCGGCCTGCCGCTGGAGCGGGCGCTGAGCTCTTTGGCCGACGAAGCCGAACAAGACACGCAACGCTATTTGGTGGCGGGCCTGCGGGCCGAGGTCAACGGTGGCGCCACCTTTGCCCGGGCGCTGGCACAGCACCCACGAGAGTTTTCTGGCACCTTTGTGGCGGTGATCGATGCCGGCGAGCAAAGCGGCAAGCTCGGCCTGGTGCTCGAGCGCCTGGCCGACGACCTGGAAGAGCAACAAGCGCTGCAAGCCAAGCTGATGGGTGCCGCCCTGTACCCGGCCATCGTGACGCTGGTAGCGCTGTTTATTGTGGTTTTTTTGGTCACCTATGTGGTACCGCAAGTAGCCCAGGTGTTTGCCGGCAGTAAAAAAACCCTGCCGCTGCTCACCCGTGTCATGCTGGGCGCGAGCGACTTGGCGCGGAGCTACGGCCTGGTCTTTTTAGTCGGCCTGATGGCGGCAGTGGCGGGCTTGAAACTGGCGCTGACCCGGGATGCGCTACGCGAAAAATTTGATGCCTTTTGCCTGACCCTGCCGATCCTGGGCCGGCTGGCATTGGGCTACAACACGGCCCGGTTTGCCAACACCCTGGCCATGCTGGCCGGCGCCGGCGTGCCAATCTTGAAAGCCCTGCAGGCCGCTGCCCAAACCCTCTCCAACCGCGCCATGCGCCGTGATGCGCTCGACGCCTTGGTGCTGGTGCGCGAGGGCGCGCCGCTGGCCTCTGCGCTGGCGCAAAAAAAACGCTTTCCCGGCCTGCTTGCCATGTTTGCCAGGCTAGGCGAGCAAACCGGGCAGTTGCCGCTGATGCTGCAGCGCGCTGCCAGGCAAGTCAGCGCCGACGTGCAACGCCGCGCGCTGCAACTCGCCACCCTGCTCGAGCCACTGTTGATTGTGGTCATGGGCGTGGTGGTGATGCTGATCGTTCTGGCGGTGTTGCTGCCCATCATCGAGCTCAACCAGTTGGTCAAATGAACAACGGGTTGAACAGCTCGTGTTGAACAGCTCGGGCAGCGGCTGGCCAACCCTTTGCTACACTGGATCCATGTTCATTCACCGCATCAGCATTACAGGTCTCAGCGACCGGGGAGCCTGGCCCTGGCGGTCGCGGCCCACCGAGTCAGCGTTCGCCTGATTCAAACCTGTCCGAATGAACCGCAGCACCGCGTGCTGCCTGAGTGTCCCAAACGCTGTTCGACCGCAGCCAAGACCGGGGCCTTGACCTGAGAGAACCCCTGTGATTTCCGAACTCGAATTCAAAAGCCTGAGCGCCCAGGGCTATAACCGGATTCCCTTGTTGGCCGAGGCCTTTGCCGACCTCGAAACCCCGCTCTCGCTCTACCTCAAGCTAGCCCATTCGCGCGATGGTGGCAAGTACAGCTTTTTGCTGGAATCGGTGGTGGGTGGCGAGCGTTTTGGCCGCTACAGCTTCATCGGCCTGCCGGCACGCACCCTGCTGCGCGCCAGCGGCTTCGGCCCCCAGGCCGTGACCGAGGTGCTGACCGATGGCGTGGTGGCGGAGCGCGCCAGTGGCAACCCGCTGGACGTCATCAGCGCTTACCAGCAGCGCTTCAAGGTGGCGCTGCGGCCCGGCCTGCCGCCCTTTTGCGGTGGTCTGGCCGGTTACTTTGGCTACGACACGGTGCGCCACATCGAGAAGAAGCTGGTCGCCAGTTGCCCACCCGACACGCTGGGTTGCCCCGACATCATGCTGCTGCAGTGCGAAGAACTGGCGGTGATCGACAACCTCTCAGGCAAGCTCTACCTGATTGTTTACGCGGACCCGACACAGCCCGAGGCCTACGCCAACGCCAAGCGGCGTTTACGTGAGTTGAAAGAACAGCTCAAGTACTCGGTCAGCGCGCCGCTGGTCAAGCCCAGCCAGGGCTACCCGGTGGAGCGCGAATTTGCCAAGGCCGACTACCTCGCGGCGGTGAGCCGCGCCAAGGGCCTGATCGAGGGCGGCGATTGCATGCAGGTGCAGGTCGGCCAACGCCTGAAAAAGCGCTACACCGAGTCGCCCTTGAGCCTGTACCGGGCGCTGCGCTCGCTCAACCCCAGCCCCTATATGTATTACTACCACCTGGGTGATTTCCATGTGGTGGGCGCTAGTCCCGAGATCCTGGTGCGCCAGGAAACCGTGTCGGCCATCGACAAGATCGAGCAAAAAATCACCATCCGGCCATTGGCCGGCACCCGGCCGCGCGGCGCCAGCTTGGCGCAGGACCGGGCGGCCGAGGCCGAACTCATCAACGACCCGAAGGAGCGGGCCGAGCATGTGATGCTGATCGACCTGGCGCGCAATGACATCGGCCGCATTGCCAAAACTGGCAGCGTCAAGGTGACCGAGGCCTTCAGCGTGGAGCGCTATAGCCATGTGATGCACATCGTCAGCAACGTCGAGGGCACGCTGCAAGATGGCATGACCGCGATGGACGTGCTGCGCGCCACCTTCCCGGCCGGCACCCTGACTGGTGCTCCCAAGGTGCACGCCATGGAGCTAATCGACCAGCTCGAGCCCAGCAAGCGCGGCCTGTATGGCGGCGCCTGCGGCTACCTGAGCTATGCCGGCGACATGGACGTGGCCATTGCCATCCGCACCGGCATCATCAAAGACCAGACGCTGTACGTGCAGGCGGCCGCCGGCGTGGTGGCCGATTCGGTGCCCGAACTGGAATGGCGCGAAACCGAGGCCAAGGCGCGTGCCCTGCTGCGCGCGGCCGAGCTGGTCGAGGAGGGTCTGGAATGAAGTTGCTGATGATCGACAACTACGACTCCTTCACCTACAACATCGTGCAGTACCTGGGCGAACTCGGGGCCGAGGTGACGGTGGCGCGCAATGACGAGATCACGCTGGCTCAGATCGACGCGCTGCGCCAAGCCGGACAGATCGACCGCCTGATGGTCTCGCCCGGGCCCTGCTCACCGGCCGAGGCCGGCATATCGGTGGCTGCTATCCGCCACTTCGCCGGTCAGCTGCCGATTTTTGGGGTGTGCCTGGGACATCAGGCGATTGGCGCGGCCTTTGGCGGCACCATCGTTCGGGCGCAGCAGCTGATGCATGGCAAGACCAGCGTCATCAGCACCACCCAAGCCGGCGTGTTCACCGGTCTGCCGGCGCAGTTCACGGTCAACCGCTACCATTCGCTGGCGATCGAGCGCACCAGCTGCCCAGCGAGCTTGACCGTGACCGCTTGGACCGAGGATGGCGAGATCATGGGCGTGCGCCATGCCACGCTGGATGTGGAAGGCGTGCAGTTCCACCCCGAGAGCATCCTGAGCGAGCATGGCCACGCCCTACTGGCCAATTTTCTGGCGAAGCGGCCCTGAGGGCTGCTGTTTTTGTGCTGAATAGCCCCTGTTGACAAAGCCTGGAGACCACCATGAGCACCCATCACACCGCCCAGCGGGTTGACCTGCGCAGCGACACCGTCACCCAGCCTACAGCGGCCATGCGCGCCGCCATGGCCGCAGCGCCGTTGGGCGACGACGTGTTTGCCGACGATCCCAGCGTCAACGCCCTGCAGACCCAAATCGCCAGCCTGCTCGGCTTTGAGGCCGCGCTGTTTTTGCCCACCGGAACCCAGAGCAACCTGTGCGCCTTGTTGGCGCACTGTCAGCGTGGCGACGAGTACATCGTGGGTCAGATGGCGCACTGCTACCGCTGGGAAGGGGGTGGGGCGGCGGTGTTTGGCAGCGTGCAGCCGCAGCCCCTGAACCACCAGAGCGACGGCAGCCTGTCGCTGGGCGAGATTGCCGCCGCCATCAAGCCGGACGATGCCCACTTTGCCCGCACCCGTTTGTTGGCCCTGGAAAACACCCTGGGCGGCAAGCTGCTGCCCATGGACTACCTGCAGCAGGCGACCGACCTGGCCCGCCAGCACGGCCTGGCCCGCCACCTGGACGGCGCCCGCCTGTTCAATGCCGCTGTGGCCCAGGCGGCTGCGCTGGGCACCGACCCCTACCTGGAGGCGCGCCGCATCACCGACTGTTTTGACAGCGTCTCAGTCTGCTTCAGCAAGGGGCTGGGCGCGCCAGTCGGTTCGGCCCTGTGCGGCAGCCGCGAACTGATTGCGCGGGCACACAGGGTCCGCAAGATGGCGGGCGGCGGCATGCGTCAGTCTGGCGGCCTGGCGGCAGCCGCCTCCCATGCCCTGGCTCACCAGGTGCAGCGCCTGGCCGACGACCATGCGCTGGCGCAGCGGCTGGCGGCCGGCTTGAGCCGCCTGCCGGGGCTGGTGGTGGAGCCCCCGCAAACCAATATCGTGTTTGTCGACCTGGAGGGAGCGGCTCGGGCGCGGGCGGGCGATCTGATTCCCGCACTGGCTCGCCACGGCGTGCTGGCTACTGGCCTGTACCGGCTGCGCTTTGTCACCCACCTCGATGTCGATGCCGCGGGCGTGGATCATGCGCTGGCGGTGATGGCCGAGTTTTTTGCCCACTGAGTGCCTCGCCACATGGCAGACAAGCGCGTGGCCTGGCAGCCTTCCGGCGCCCGAAACGCAAGCGGCGTCGGGTTAGCCGAGCCCGGGCCTGGCTAAGCTTTTACCCCTTTGAAGAAACACAAGCATGCCCAACACCAACAAAATAACCGCGCAGGAGGCGCTGCTGCGCACCATCGAGCACCGCGAAATCTTCCACGATGAAATGCTGCACATCATGCGCCTGATCATGAGCGGCGAGATGTCGCCAGTGCTGATGGCCGCCCTGATCACTGGCCTGCGGGTTAAAAAGGAAACCATCGGCGAGATCACCGCCGCCGCCCAGGTGATGCGCGAGTTTTCTACCAAGGTGCATGTGGCTGATCCGACCCATCTGCTCGATATTGTGGGTACCGGGGGCGATGGCTCGCACACCTTCAACATCTCCACCTGCTCCATGTTTGTGGCCGCTGCCGCCGGCGCCCGGGTCAGCAAGCACGGCGGGCGCAGCGTCAGCAGCAAGAGCGGCAGTGCCGATGTGATGGAGGCGCTAGGCGTGTACATCAACCTCGCGCCGGAGGCGATTGCGCGCTGCATAGAAGAGGTCGGCGTGGGCTTCATGTTTGCACCCAACCACCACCCGGCCATGAAAAACGTGGCGCCGATACGCCGCGAACTGGGGGTGCGCACCATCTTCAACATCCTCGGGCCGCTCACCAATCCGGCCGGCGCGCCCAATATTCTGATGGGCGTGTTCCACCCCGATCTGGTCGGTATCCAGGTGCGGGCGCTGCAGCGCCTGGGCGCCGAGCACGCGCTGGTGGTCTACGGCAAGGACGGCATGGACGAGGTGAGCCTGGGCGCAGCCACGCTGGTGGGGGAATTGAAGGGCGGCGAAATCACCGAGTACGAAATCCACCCGGAAGACTTCGGCATGGTGATGGCCAGCAACCGCGGCCTTCGCGTTGAGACGGCCGAACAGTCCAAAGCCATGCTGCTCGCGGTGCTGGACAACGAGCCGGGCCCAGCCCGCGATATCGTGGTGCTTAATGCCGGCGCCGCGCTCTACGCCGCCAATGTGGCCCCCACCATGCAGGCCGGCGTGGTGCAGGCCCGCGCCGCCCTCGACTCTGGTGCGGCACGCGCCCGGCTGGACCAGCTGGTGGCGCTGACCCAAGCCCTGAAGCCGGCCGTATGACATCGATCCTGGCGATCCTCGTTGCTCTTGGGGTCCCTCTGCTGGGTTGGTGGCTGTGGGTCTGGCTGGCCGGGTCCGAGCAGGGCGAGCGCTACATCAAGCAGGACATGCAGGGGCCGTTTGCGCCGTTGAATGAGCGGGAACCGCCGCCAGATCGGTGATTGGCGCTTTTGGCGTTCGTTTTTGCTTCTGGCGTTGGCGGGGACGGCGTGCCTGCTTCCGCTCGTGTCCTCCGCCCTGCGGGCTCCCCCTTGACCTCGCTGCAGCAGGCACACCATCCCCTCCCTGGCTGGGTGAGGCTGAATAGCCGGATACCTGAACCCCAGGGTCCAAGTGCTTGCTCGCCAGGGTCCTCAAGGTGGTGATGGGCTGAGTGGCGGAGCGAGGTCAAGGGGGAAAGACGCAGGGGCCCGCAGGGCTCCTGCGTCTGGAGTACACGAGCGCAGTCGCTCAGCCCGGCGCCACCTTGACCGGTGTGCCAGACACGTTAGCAAGCGCTCAGCCCCGCCCCGCCAATGGCATACCTCAGTCGCTCAACAGCACCACATCACTCTCTCGCAACGCCGCTGCTACCGGTGCATCGACGGCAAATGGGTGCTCGGTGTCGGCGGAGGTGACAAACAGCTCGCCCAGCGCGGTCTGCACGAGGTACTCCATCTGCTCACCCACATAAATCGCCTTGTTCACCACGCCCTCTAGCGTGTTCGGGCTGCCAGCTGGCAACAGGGTGACGGTGTTCGGTCGCACCGCCACATGTCGCTGCGGCGCGCTGCCAGTGCAGTGGCGGGTTTGCAGCGACAGGGCCCCCAATTGCACAGTGGCCCGGTCGCCGTCGACACCCGTTACTTCGCAGGGCAGCACATTGGCGCCGCCGATGAAATCCGCCACAAAGCGGGTCTGCGGCCGGTCATGCAGCTCGCGCGGGCTACCCTGCTGGGCAATGGTTGCGTTGTTCATCACCACCACGGTGTCCGACACCGCAAGTGCCTCCTCCTGGTCGTGCGTGACATACACCACAGTCAGGCCCAGCGACTGCTGCAGATCGCGGATTTCCTGGCGCACATAGCGGCGCAGCTTGGCATCGAGGTTGGACAGGGGCTCGTCGAACAGCAGTACGCGCGGCTCCAGCACGATGGCGCGTGCCACCGCCACCCGCTGCTGCTGCCCGCCCGAGAGTTCGTTCGGGTAACGCGCACTGAGCAGGCCCAGCCCGAGTTGTTTGAGCACATCCTGGGCCTTGGCGAACACCACTTCCTTGGAAAAACCCGACATCTGCAGTCCGTAACTCACGTTCTGCAGCACCGTCATATGGGGAAACAGCGCGTAGGACTGGAACACCATCGACACATCACGTGCCGTGGCCGGCAGCCGGGTCACATCGTCGTCGCCAATCAGAATGCGCCCGCTGCTGGCCATCTCCAAGCCGGCGATCAAACGCAAAATGGTGGTCTTGCCGCATCCGGACGGGCCGAGCAGCGTGACCAGCGTGCCGGCCGGGAAATCCAGCGAGACCTGGTCAACCGCGGTGACTTTTTCGCCGTAACGCTTGCTGACCTGTTCAAACACCACGCGGGCTGGGCCTTTGAGAATTGATGGGTTCATGCGCCTCCTGCAAGCATTGAGGAATCCTGGGGCATACCGCGCCGGCCCAGGCGCCGACTGCCTACCAGCCATTGAAAAAAAGCAATGGCGGCCAACATCACCACGATCAACACCGTGGCGTAGGCGATCGCCACGCCGTATTCATTGTTCTCTACCCGCCCGATGATGTAACTGGTGGCCAGGTCGTGCTGGGCGCTGACCAAAAAAATCACCGCGCTGATGGCGGTCATGCTGCGCACAAAGCTGTACACCAGCGCCGACAAAATGGCGGGGCGAATCAGCGGCAGGGTGATGCGCCTGAAGGTGGTCCAGGAACTCGCCCCCAGCGTGAGAGAGGCTTCGTCCAGGCTTTTGTCAATCTGCGACAGCGAGGCAATGCCCGAGCGTACGCCCACGGGCATGTTGCGAAACACAAAGCAGATCACCAAAATAGCGGCGGTGCCGGTCAGCTCAATTGGCGGCACGTTGAAGGCAATGATGTAGCTCACGCCAATGATGGTGCCCGGGATGGCAAAACTCATCATGGTGCCAAATTCGAACAATTGCTTGCCACGAAAGTTTTGGCGTGCCAGCAGCCACGCGGTGATCAGGCCGATGGCCGCGGTCAGCGGGGCAGAAATGGTGGCAATCTGCAGCGTGGTCCAGAAACTGTTCCAGGCCGAGCCTTGCCAACGCAGGCCAAAGTCGCCAAAGGCAACCGCGAAGGTGGTGATGTAGTGCTTGAAGGTCAGCGTGTAATCGCGCCCCCAAAGCTTCACAAAGCTGCCATAAACAATCATCAGGTAGATCACCACCGTGAACAGGGACCACAGCGCGGTGATCAGTAGCGCCGGCACTGCAATACGCCGGGGTAGCAGGGGATGCATGCCACCGTCGCCCTTGCCACTGACCGAGGTGTAGCTGCGCCGCCCCAGCCAACGCTGCTGCAGGTAAAACGCGGTGATCGTGAAGGCCAGCAAAATAATGGCCAGCACGGCCGCCCGGCTTTGGTCGTTTTGCGAGCCCACCACCGAGAAGAAAATTTCGGTCGACAGTACATTGAAATTACCGCCCAGCACCAAGGGATTGCCAAAGTCGGCCATGCTCTCGATAAAGCCCAGCAAAAAGGCATTCGCCAACCCAGGTCGTATCAGCGGCCAGGTGACGGTGCGAAAGGTCTGCCAAGCATTGGCATTGAGGGTCTGTGCGGCCTCTTCCAGCGAGGGGCTGATGGCCTCCACCACCCCGATCAAAACCAAGAAGGCAATTGGCGTGAAAGACAGCAGCTGCGCAATCAGCACGCCGGTGAAGCCGTAGATCCAGCGGGTTGGCTCCAGGCCGAGTTGCCCCGCCACGAACTGAGTCACATTGCCAGACAGGCCAAACAACAAAATAATGGACAAGCCGATGACAAAGGGCGGCGTGATGATGGGCAGCAAAGAGAGGGATTTGAAAAATCCGCGAAAGCGCACGCCGGTGCGGGTCAGCACCAGGGCGAATGCCAAACCCAGCAGCGTCGACAACAAACCCACCACAACACCAAGCACCAGGGTATTCCAGGCGGCACCGCAGTTGGAGCCGGTACTCAGGCAACTCAGCCGCCATATTTTGTGGTCGCCCAGGCGTTCAAAGAATGGTGCCAACGACCAGCCGCCAGCCTCGGTCTTGAACGGCAGCACCAGCATTTGCGCCAGTGGCAGGCCGATAAACAGCAGGGTCAGGGCAATCACCAGCCCAAGCGAACCAGCGATAAAGGCATCGCCACCCACCAGGCCGCGCAGCGCCATGCCGCGGGTCAACAAAAACAAAAAACCCACGCCAGTCAGCAGCGCACCACAGCCCATGCCGAACTGGCGCTGCTCGGACTCGCCCAGCCAGGCGGTCAGCCAAGCGGCGTTCCAGCCCTGCAAACCAAACAAAAAACCCTGGGCCAGCAAATAGGCCATGCCCAAAGCGCCAAGAGCCGTCAACCATCGGCCCAATCGGGCGCTCGACGGGCGCCACAGGGCTGCACACAGCGCCGCCAGAGCGATCAATGCGGCCGGCATCAGCCACAGCTTGGCCCCTTTGAGCCAGAGGAACAGCGCGGGCTGCGAGTCAGCGAAGGGGTAGCCGCCGAACAGCCACTTCATGGCCCAAAAACCGTCCTCGATGGCATACCAGGGCAGCAGCACAAGCCCCACCAAGGCCCACACTGCGGCACCCAGGGCCTGACGGTCCAGGCGATGTTGCTGAGCAGTCACCAACTTGCCTGGCTGCGCTTCAGACCGTCAAGTTATTCAGTTGGGCAGAGCGCCAATTTCTTCGTCCCACTTCTTGAGCAGGCGACGCCGCTCAGCAGACGAGCCGTATTTGACGAAGTCGTAGTCAATCAGCTTGATCTTGGCCAGGTCAGGCGCCTTGGCTGAGATGCTGGACGCTTTGTTCGATGGCACCTGGAAAGACTTGACATCCTTGGCCTTGCTTTGGAAGTCAGCGCTCAGCGCGAATTCATAAAACTTTCTGGCGTTGTCAATGTTGCGTGCGCCCTTGACGATGCTCATCGAGCCGATCTCGTAGCCGGTGCCCTCGCAAGGCACCACCGATTTGATCGGAAAACCGGCCTCGGCCACGGCCACGGCATCATGCACAAACACAATACCGATCACGGTTTCTCCAGCGCCCGCTGCCTTGATAGGCGCCGAGCCTGATTTGGTGTACTGGTTGATGTTCTTGTGCAGCGCCCTGAGGTAGTCGAAGGCCTCTTTTTCGCCCATCATCTGCACCAGCGTGGCAAGCATGGTGTAAGACGTGCCCGAAGAGTTGGGGTTGGCGACCTGCACCTTGCCCTTGAATTCTGGCTTGATCAGGTCCTTCCAGCAGCTCGGAGCGCTCAGCCCCTGCTTTTTGAGCAGTTCCTCGTTGTAGCCATAGCCCAAGGCGCCCGAATAGATGCCTACCGTGCGGTCTTTGGAGGCCGCGGCCTGACGGTTCGCCCAATCAAACAATTGGTCGCGGGCTTGCGACACATAGGCCTGGGTCAGGCCTTCTTCAGCGGCCTGCAGATGCGGGTCACCGGTGCCGCCCCACCAGATGTCGCCCTTGGGATTGGTGGCCTCGGCCTTGATCTGGGCGTAGGTTTCGCCCGAACTCTTGCGCGTCATGTCCACTGCCACACCGGTTTTCTTTTCGAACTCGGTCTTGGCCTGCTGGCACCAGGCTTCGTCAGAGCTGCAATACAGGGTCAGCTTACCCTGCGCAAATACGGGGCTGGCCAACAGGCCGCAGGTGAGGGCCAAGTGGCCAAAAAGTGTCGAATGCCGCATGAGAAGTCTCCTGTTAAATCAATATCAAACACCGGCTTGTGCATTGCGAACCATGTGCCGAGCCCCTACTTGGCCATCAACCGGCTCAAATCAGCATATAGCCCGGCAGCACTGGCCACCAGCGGACCGCCTGAGCGGATGCCCTCCGGGGTAAAAAAGTCGTTGGCCTGCCCGCCCGCTTCGGTCACCAGCAGGATGCCGGCCGCGCAGTCCCAGGCGTTGATGTGCAACTCGGCGTAGCCGTCGACACGGCCTGCGGCCACATCGGCCAGCCCCAGCGCACCCGAGCCACGGCGCGTGAAGGCGCAGCCGGCGGCCAGCAGCGCCGCCGCCTTGGCCAGGTAGTCGGCCGCTTGGCTACGGGGCGACCAGCCCAGCTCCACCGTGGCGCCATTCAAAACGCTGGTACTGCGGACCTGCATCGGCCGGCCGTTGAACCAGGCGCCGGCGCCCAGGCCGGCGCTGTACAGCCGGTTCATGTGCGGGTCAAACAGCAGGCCCAGTACCGGTTTGCCGGCCTCCAAGTAACCGATCGAGATGCACCAGCGTGGCACATCGGTGGCGTAGTTGGCGGTGCCGTCGATGGGGTCGACCAGCCAGAAGTTGCCCGCGCCGCCCACCGCGTCCTGGCCGCCCATTTCTTCGCCCACCACCAGATCGCCGGCAAAGGCCAGAGCCACCTCGGCGCGGATCAAACGCTCAACCGCCAGGTCAGCCTGCGTCAGCACATCATGCGCCCCCTTGGCGCTGATTTGCAGCTGGGTCGCTTCTTGCAGGGCAAGTTCACCGCACTGGCGCGCCAGGCGGGTGGCAAAGTCCAGCCTGGCGGCCAGGTGAGCAGGTAAAAGGGACAGGTTCAAGGCGGGGTGTCCGGTTCAGTCGGGGTCAGAGCTTGAGCGTGGCCGGCAGGTACTTGGCCAACAGGTCCTCGTAATAGGGCTTGAGTTCGGCCAGCACAGGCGGGTTCGGATTCTTGGAGTACAGGTCGTAGGGGTTGAATTTTTGCACCCAGGGCAGGTTCGCGTCGTCGCGGGCATCGGTCAGGTGCCGGTACTGGCCTTCTTTGTGCCAGGCGTAAAACGAGTGGTAGCGAATCATGTACTGCGCCGGCTCGGGCAAATAGTCTTTGAGCAGGTGGTACAGGTATTCGTCATGGCCCCAGGACATGTGCACCTGGTCCAGCCCGCAGTTGGCGCTGTAGATGCCCAGCTCGGTGTTGTAGCGCTTGTCATGGCTGTCCGGGTTGGCAGAAAAAAACTCGGGGTAGACGATGCGCTGCGAGTGGCGGCAGCCGACCGGAAAGGTGTCGCCCACCACCGCCCATTGCGGCTCGCCAAACAGGCACAGCACCTTGCCCAGGTCGTGCACAAAGCCGGTCAGCACAAACCAGTCGGGGTGGCCGTCGGCGCGGATGGCTTCGGCGGTTTGAAGCAGGTGGCTGATTTGCGGCAGGTTGATGTCGGGGTCCGATTCATCAATCAATGTATTGAGGTAGTCCAGCCCCTCCCAAGGCGTCATACTGCGTTGCTTGAACTGCAGCCAACGGTCTTTTTTCTCCAATACAAAGCGCAGGGTCTGTTGGCTGTGGTTGTTGCGGTAAAACTCCCTCACCCGGTCAATACCGTCTTGCTGGTAGTCGCGGTACTGGGCGCGGCGCGGCGCTGGGGCCAACAGGCCAGGAGCGGCCAAGGTTTCTGGCATAAGCTGTCCTCGGGTCTTGATTATTGGCCTGCTTGGGCTCTGGCAGACTATGTTAACCGACCAGAATATCTGTTTCTGTAAAAATGCAGGCTTCGCGCGCAGCGCCTACCCGCGTCGTTTGGCGCGCACCAGCAAGCTCCCATGTCCGATATCCTGCAACAGATCGTGGCCTCCAAACACCAAGAAGTGTCGGCGGCCCGGGCTCGAAAACCCCTGGCCGATGTGCGCGCTGATGCCCAATCCCGGGTGCTGACCCGTGATTTTCTGGGTGCCATGCGCACCAAAATAGCCGCAGGACACCCTGCCGTGATTGCCGAAATAAAAAAAGCCAGTCCCTCCAAAGGGGTGTTGCGGCCTGATTTTGAGCCCGCCGACATTGCCCAGAGTTACGCCGAACATGGCGCCGCCTGTATTTCAGTGCTCACCGACAAGGCGTTTTTCCAGGGCAGTGTGGATTACCTCAAGCAGGCCCGCGCCTCCTGCCACCTGCCGGTGCTGCGCAAAGACTTCATGGTGGACGCCTACCAGATCTACGAATCCCGTGCCATGGGGGCCGACGCCGTGCTGCTGATTGCAGCCTGCCTGGACGACGCGCAACTGATCGAATTTGAAGACATTGCGCAAAGCTTGGACATGGTGGTGCTGGTGGAGGTGCATGATTCCGCTGAATTGGCGCGTGCACTGCGTCTCAAGACGCCCCTGCTTGGGGTGAACAACCGCAACCTCAAAAGCTTTGAGCTATCCTTAGATACCACCCTGAGCCTGTTGAAAGAGGTGCCTGCTGACCGCTTGCTGGTCACCGAGAGCGGCATCCAAACCCGAGACGATGTGTTACGCCTGGGCGCCGCGGGCGTCAACGCCTACCTTGTCGGCGAGGCCTTCATGCGATCGGCCGACCCCGGCTTGGCGCTTGCCAAGTTGTTCGGCCCCGGTTGAACCGACCAACACCGGCCAAAGCGCGGTCGACCATCGTCTTGGCACAAGCCCCACCCGAGCTGCTGGCCGAACAGGCGGACCTGGGCCTTGGCGCCGGGCACACAGCGGCAACTGCAACCCGTTTAGCCAGCTGGGAGCCCGATTCGTGGCCTGTGGCCGCCGACTGGCAGCCGGCGCTGCGCGATTTTCTTGCCAGCCAATCTGGCCGGCAACTCGGCGCATTCGTCAGCGAGCGGCTGAGCAAGGGCGCCACCATCTACCCAGCCCAGCCACTGCGGGCCCTGGCCCTGACCGCACTGCGGGATGTCAAAGTGCTGATCTTGGGTCAGGACCCCTACCACGGGCCCGGACAGGCGCAGGGCCTGGCGTTCTCTGTGGCGCCGGGCATGCGACCACCCCCCTCCCTGCGTAATATTTTGAAAGAAGTTGCCCGTGACCCGGCTTTGGCCGGCCGGCCGGCTTTAGCCCGTCCAACGGAAATTGTCTCGCTGCAGCGCTGGGCCCGCCAGGGTGTGCTGCTGCTCAACACCTGCCTGAGCGTTGAGGCCGGTGCGCCCGGCAGCCACGCCAAGCAGGGCTGGGAACAACTCACCGACCAAATCGTGCGCTTACTGGCCGTCCGGCCGCAGCCTGTGGTGTTCATGCTGTGGGGTGCGCAGGCGCAAGCCAAAAAAAACTTGATCGACCTCAGCCCGACGGCGGCCAATCACTTGCTGCTGATGGCAAATCATCCGTCGCCACTCTCGGCGCTGCGCGGTCCCTCGCCCTTTATAGGCTGCGGGCATTTCGGCAAGGCCAACCATTTCTTGCGGCAAAACCGGCAGGCGACCATCGATTGGCAGTGATATCCGGCCTGCAGCGCCGGGCTTGGTGGCCCGGGCGAAACCAGGGGAAACCGTGGCATAATCCCCGGCCCACTAAGGAGAGGTGGCCGAGTGGTTAATGGCAGCAGACTGTAAATCTGCCCTCTTACGAGTACGTTGGTTCGAATCCAGCCCTCTCCACCAGTGGCCACGGAAGAGAATTTAAGTGAGGTTAGAGGGGGTGTTGCGGGTGTTTTGGGGTTGGCGGGTTAAGCCCCAGCGCGGGAGTAGTTCAATGGTAGAACCCTAGCCTTCCAAGCTAATGACGCGGGTTCGATTCCCGTCTCCCGCTCCAGTCTCTTGACGATGGTGAGATTTGCTTGTTAGTCTGATGGCTGCCCTGGCAGCGGTTAGGCAAGGCCCATTTGGCTCAGTGGCAGAGCACTCCCTTGGTAAGGGAGAGGTCGCGGGTCCGATTCCCGCAATGGGCACCAGTTTGTTGGGGCTGTGTTCGGTTTCAAAAGGCTGATCGAAACAGCATTTTGTTTTAGTTGATAGTCCAGTTATTTTTCGGAGTCTGAGAAATGGGAAAAGAAAAATTTGCACGTACCAAGCCCCACGTCAACGTGGGCACGATCGGGCATGTCGACCACGGCAAGACCACCTTGACCGCGGCCATCACCATTGTGCTGGCGGCCAAGTTTGGCGGCCAGGCCAAGGCCTAC
>SHXM01000043.1 GCA_009693325.1 Rhodoferax sp. | reverse complement strand
CATTTGCCAATGAACGCGCCCCTACCTATGCAGCACTTGAGGGCCACCCTCAGTGGTCTGCCGCAAGCGCACATGCGCATTCGGGAAATCCCCTACAACTACACATCCTTCTCGGACCGGGAGATCGTGATCCGTCTGTTGGGCAGCCGGGCCTGGGAGCATTTGTTTGAGTTGCGTGGCGAGCGCCGCACCGGCCGCTCGGCCCGCATGCTCTACGAGGTGCTGGGCGACATCTGGGTGGTGCAGCGCAACCCCTACTTGCAGGACGATCTGCTGGACAACCCCAGGCGCCGGCGTCTGCTGGTGGAGGCCTTGCACCATCGCCTGGCCGAAGTGCAAAAACGCCGTACCCCCGAGATCGAGCCCCAGCGGGATGCCATGGTCGGCGAACTTTTGGCTTGGGCCGGTGCTGCAGTAGAGTCATTTGACGCCGCCTTCGTTGAGGTGGCGGCGCTGCGGCGCAAGGCGCAGCGGGCGCTGGCCCGCCTGACCGCGCGCGACAACATCAAATCTGACGCCCTGAGCCGCGTCTCGCACGTGACCGACGCCACCGACTGGCGCGTGGAATACCCCTTTGTGGTGCTGACGCCCGACAGCGAGGCGGAAATGGCCGGTTTGGTCAAGGGCTGCATCGAGCTCGGCCTGACCATCATCCCGCGCGGCGGCGGCACCGGCTACACCGGCGGCGCCATTCCTCTCACTTGGAAAAGCGTGGTCATCAACACCGAAAAGCTCGAAGCCATGAGCGAGGTGGCGTTTGTGGCGCTGCCCGGGCTGGCGCAGCCGGTGGCCACGGTCTGGACCGAAGCCGGTGTAGTCACCCAACGCGTGGCTGATGCCGCCGAGCGCGCTGGCCATGTGTTTGCAGTAGACCCGACCTCGGCCGAGGCCTCCTGCATTGGCGGCAACATCGCCATGAACGCCGGCGGCAAAAAGGCTGTGCTGTGGGGCACTGCGCTGGACAACCTGGCCAGCTGGCGCATGGTCACACCCCAGGCTGAGTGGCTGGAGGTGACGCGCCTGAACCACAACCTGGGCAAGATCCATGACGCCGCGATGGCCAGTTTTGAGCTGAACTACTTCAAGGCTGATGGCAAGACCCTGCTGCGCACCGAGCGGCTCGACATTCCAGGCCCCTCGTTTCGCAAGGGGGGGCTGGGCAAGGACGTCACCGACAAGTTCTTAAGCGGCTTGCCCGGCATCCAGAAAGAGGGCTGCGACGGCCTGATCACCAGTGCCCGCTGGATCGTGCACCGCATGCCGGGCCATACCCGCACGGTGTGCCTGGAGTTTTTTGGCAATGCCCGAGACGCCGTGCCGAGCATTGTCGAGATCAAAGACTACATGTTTGCCGAGCAAAAGCGCTCGGGCGTGCTGCTGGCCGGGCTGGAGCACCTGGACGACCGCTACCTCAAGGCGGTGGGTTATGCCACCAAATCCAAACGCGGCGGCCTGCCCAAGATGGTGCTGGTGGGAGACATTGCCGGTGACGATGCTGACGCCGTGGCCCGCGCCACCTCAGAGGTGGTTCGCATTGCCAATTCGCGCAGCGGCGAGGGTTTTGTAGCCGTCAGCCCCGAGGCGCGCAAGAAATTTTGGCTGGACCGCAAGCGCACCGCTGCCATCTCGCGCCACACCAACGCCTTCAAGATCAATGAAGACGTGGTGATCCCGCTGCCGCGCATGGCCGAGTACACCGACGGCATCGAGCGCATCAACATCGAGCTCAGCCTGCGCAACAAGCTGGCGCTGTGTGATGCATTGACCGAATTTTTTGCGCGGGGTGGCCTGCCGCTGGGCCGGCAGGACGACGCGGGTGAGATTCCCTCTGCCGAGCTGCTGGGCGACCGGGTGGCGCAGGCACTGGCGCTGCTGGCCGAGGTGCGGGCCCTGTGGCAGGGCTGGCTGGACCAGATGGACGCGCTGTTTGCCCCGCTGCAAAGCTATGAGCTGCGCGCCAGCTGGAAAACCCAGCTGCTGGCGCCGCTGCAGCAGATTTTTGCCGGTCGGGCTTTCGAGCCTATTTTGAAAGAATGCGTTGCGGTGCACCAACGGGTGCTCAAGGGCCGGGTCTGGGCCGCCTTGCACATGCATGCCGGCGACGGCAATGTGCACACCAACCTGCCGGTCAACAGCGACGACTATGACATGCTGCAAACCGCTAAAGCTGCGGTCAAACGCATCATGGCGCTGGCCCGCAGCCTGGGTGGTGTGATCTCGGGCGAGCATGGCATCGGCATCACCAAGCTGGAATTTTTGAGCGACGAGGAGCTGCGCCCCTTTGCCGAGTACAAGGCCCGGGTTGACCCGCAGGGCCGCTTCAACCGCGGCAAATTGCTGCGAAATAAAGAGCAAACTATGGAGGATGGGCGGAGCTTAGAGGCCGATTTGACCAATGCCTACACGCCCAGCTTCGGCTTGATGGGGCATGAGTCCTTGATCATGCAGCAAAGCGACATCGGCGCCATTGCCGACAGCGTGAAAGACTGCCTGCGCTGCGGCAAGTGCAAACCGGTCTGTGCCACCCACGTGCCGCGCGCCAACCTGCTGTACAGCCCGCGCGACAAGATCTTGGCCACTTCCCTTTTGGTGGAGGCTTTTTTGTACGAGGAGCAGACCCGCCGTGGCGTCAGCATCAAGCACTGGCAAGAGTTTGAAGACGTGGCCGACCACTGCACCCTGTGTCACAAATGCCTGTCGCCCTGTCCGGTGAACATTGATTTCGGCGATGTGACCATGGCCATGCGCAACCTGCTGCGCAAAATGGGCAAAAAGACCTTCCGACCCGCCGGGGCGGCCGCCATGTTCATGCTCAATGCCACCAACCCCGAGACGATCAGGCTGGCCCGCTCGGCCATGGTGAATGTGGGCATGAAAGCCCAGCGCCTGGCACATGACCTGCTCAAGGTGGTGTCGCGACGGCAAACCGCCGCACCACCCGCCTCCCTGGGCACCGCGACCCTGAAAACCCAGGTGATCCACTTTGTCAACAAAAAATTGCCCGGTGGCCTGCCCAAAAAGACCGCGCGCGCGCTGCTGGACATTGAAGACAAAGACTACGTGCCCATCATCCGCAACCCGCAGACCACCAGCGCCGAGACCGAGGCCGTTTTTTATTTCCCCGGTTGCGGCTCGGAGCGGCTGTTCAGCCAGGTGGGCCTGGCCACCCAGGCCATGCTGTGGCACGCCGGGGTGCAGACCGTGCTGCCGCCGGGCTACCTGTGCTGCGGCTACCCGCAGCGCGGCGCCGGCCAATTTGACAAGGCCGAAAAACTCATCACTGATAACCGGGTGCTGTTCCACCGCGTGGCCAACACCCTGAACTACCTGGACATCAAGACCGTGGTGGTCAGCTGCGGCACCTGCTTTGACCAGCTGCAGGGCTATGAGTTTGACAAAATCTTCCCCGGCAGCCGCATCATCGACATTCATGAATACCTGCTGGAGAAAAACATCACCTTGGCGAACGCCGGCGCCTTTTTGTTCCACGACCCCTGCCACAGCCCGATGAAGCAGCAGGAGCCGATCAAAACAGTCAAGGCGCTGCTGGGTGACCAGGTACTGCAGTCCCAGCGCTGCTGCGGCGAATCGGGCACCCTGGCCCTGAACCGGCCCGACATCTCCACCCAGGTGCGTTTTCGCAAAGAAGAAGAAATCCGCAAGGGCGAAGCCCAACTGCGCAGCCAGGGCCTGCTGGGCGAGCGGGCCAACGTCAAAATCCTGACTAGCTGCCCGGCCTGCCTGCAAGGCCTGAGCCGTTTTGGCGACGACCTGCAAAACGGCCTGCTGGAGGCCGACTACATCGTGGTTGAAATGGCCCGCCAAATCCTGGGTGAGCAATGGTTGCCCGACTATGTGCGTCAAGCCAACCTCGGCGGTATCGAGCGGGTGTTGGTGTAGCGCATGGCAGGCCCACACTGTTCACTTTGCCAGCAGGCCGGCGGCCGGCTGGTCTAGCAGGGGCAGAAGTTTCGTGTCATACACGCCGACCAGCCGGGATTTCCGGCCTTTTACCGCGTCGTCTGGCAGACCCATGTGGCCGAGTTTTCCGACCTGAGTGGGCCCGAGCGTCAACATTGCCTTGACGCCGTGGTGGCGGTTGAGCAGGCTCTATGCCAACAGTTAAGGCCGACCAAGATCAACCTGGCCGCCTTGGGCAATATGGTTGCCCACCTGCACTGGCACGTAATCGCCCGATTTGCTTGGGACAGCCATTTCCCGGCGCCGGTCTGGGCTGCGGCTCAGCGCGGCACCGATGAAGCCGCACTGAGTGCCCTGAGCGTCCAGCTGCCAGCAGCCGAGCAGCGAATGGTTACAGCCCTCTGCGCCTTGGTTTGACCTGCTGGTGGGTCCTCAAGATTGGGTCGGACGATCCGGCGATGCAATCCGTGGTACTGTAGCGCCGCATGTGTGGAAAGGCCCGGGCCGAGATCCTCTTTGCGCTCAAATCAATCTGTTGGCAGGGGTTGCGCCTGCCGAGTGAGGTACAAAAATGGCAGGTTTGCAAGCCGGCGCGCCAACGCCGCAATCAATCACGGTACACAGCGCCTCGCGCGTGCTGGAGGTGGGCTTTTCTGACGGGGCTGCGTTTCGCATACCGTTTGAGCTGATGCGGGTTTATTCGCCTTCTGCCGAGGTGCAGGGCCATGGACCCGGCCAAGAGGTGCTGCAAACCGGCAAGCGCGAGGTCACCCTCGCGGGGCTCGAGCCGGTGGGCAATTATGCGGTTCAGCCGGCGTTTTCGGACGGCCACGACACCGGTATTTTTTCCTGGGATTACCTGTACTTTTTGGGCTCCCAGCAGGACCGCCTGTGGGCTGACTACAACCGGCGTTTGCTGGCCGCTGGCGCGCAACGCGATGCGCCTATGCCCGAAAAGGGCGGGCATGGTTGCGCCAGTCATTGAGCCTGCGGCAACCATGACAGCAACCCATTTTGGTTACAAATCGGTTGACGAAGCCGACAAAGCGCGTCATGTCCGAGACGTGTTTGATTCTGTGGCGCCCCGCTACGACATCATGAATGACCTGATGTCGCTGGGCCTGCACCGCGCCTGGAAGGCCTTCACCTTGCTGGTAGCCGATGTTCGAGATGGCTACGTGGTGCTCGACATCGCCGGGGGCACTGGCGACTTGGCGCTGGCCTTTTCGAAAAAAGTGGGGAAAACCGGGCATGTGGTGCACACCGACATCAACGAAGCGATGTTGCGCAGTGGACGCAACCGCCTGCTTGATGCCGGCGTGGCCCTGCCAACAGCCGTTTGTGATGCCGAACAACTGCCTTTTACCGACAATCATTTCCATGTCGTCAGCGTGGCTTTTGGTCTGCGAAACATGACTCACAAAGACCGCGCCCTGGCTGAAATGCACAGGGTGCTCAGGCCCGGTGGCAAGTTGCTGGTGCTTGAATTCTCCAAGGTTGTGGCGCCGTTGCAACGGGCCTACGACTGGTATTCCTTCAACATTCTGCCCCGACTGGGCCAGTTGGTGGCCGGCGATGCAGACAGTTACCGCTACCTGGCGGAGTCCATTCGCATGCATCCTGACCAACAAACTCTTAAGACCATGCTGTTAAAAGGTGGTTTCGCGCATGTGGACTATCACAACCTGACGGGTGGGCTGGTGGCCTTGCATGTTGGAATCAAGGCTTGAAACTTGCGTTTTTGACTATCATCCGCAGGTTTTGCAAACATTCTTTGGAGACGTTATGAAAATTTGGGCTTTGTTATTCACAGTTTTCCTTGCCTTGGCTGGTTTTAACGCAGAGGCTAAGCGCCTGGCCGGCGGCCAGTCCGCGGGCAAGCAATCGGGCAATGTGACCCAGCGCGAGGCAGCGCCGGCGCAAAGCGCAGCGAAGCCGGGTGCCGCACCGGCGGCTGCAGGCGCCGCTGCTGCAGCGCCCAAGCGGCCTTGGGGGGCGATGCTCGGCGGCCTCGCGGCGGGTTTGGGTCTGGCTTGGTTGGCGCACTCGATGGGCATGGGCATGGGCGAGGGCTTTGGCCAGATGTTGATGTTTGGCCTGCTGGCCTTTGGCATCATGTTGGCAGTGGGCTGGTTCATGCGTTCCAGAAGGGCTGCGCAGGCTCGAGACCCTGCCAACACCGAGCCATTTGCGTTTCAAGGAGCCGGCGCCAATGTTCCCTCGCCAGTCGCTTACAACCCAGCCAATGTGGGTAACGATGCTTCGGCGCGGCCCTGGGAGCGCGCCAACACAGCATTTGATGCAAGCCATACAGGCTCCTCCGGCTCCATGATTGGTTCCGGTCTGGCAGGTTCCCAGAACTGGGGCGTGCCAGCGGGCTTTGACACCGATGGTTTCCTGTCTGCGGCGAAGGCAAACTTCATCACCCTGCAGGCGGCCTGGGACAAGTCTGATATCGCTGCCCTGCGCGCCATGATGACCGACGCCATGTTGCGAGAAATTCAAACTCAGCTGTCTGAGCGCGAGGCGCACACCGGGGCACCAGCCAACCAGACCGATGTGGTCAAGATTGAGGCCCATCTACTTGGCATCGAAGAGCTCGAGGGAGAGTACATGGCCAGCGTCGAGTTCAACGGCATGATTCGGGAAGAGGCCACAGCCGTGCCCAGTCCTTTCCGCGAAGTCTGGAACATGACCAAGCCCAAGAGCGGGAACAGCGGCTGGCTGGTGGCTGGGGTGCAGGCCCTGCAGTAGGCTGTTCGGGCGCACGCGGCCTCGCGTTCGCCAATTCAAGGAATAATTGGGGACTATGGCAACACAGTCCCCTTTTTCTTGGCTCGGCACTTTCTTGCAACAACTTCCCCTGTCGCAATTGCGGCCCCCGCTGTGGGCGCTTGACGAAGCGCAACGCCGGCTACTGTCTTTGGTGAATCATATTTTGCTGCAAGAGCCCGAGGCATTGGCTCGGCTGGCCAGGCAAAAAGGCTCGGTGATCCGTGTGCAATGGCGCAGTTGGGCCGTTGACTGGGTGGCCACACCGGCTGGACTGTTTGATGTCGCGCCGCCGCGCGCACCTGCCGATTTGAGCCTGCTGCTGACGCAGACACAGCCCTTGGCTTTGCTTCAGCTGCTGCTGCAAGGTGATAAACCCGAGGTGCGGGTGGAGGGCAATGTGCAGCTTGCCGCCGAGGTCAACTGGCTGGTTGATCATGTGCGCTGGGATATCGAAGAAGACCTGGCTCGCCTGGTGGGTGACGGCCCCGCCCATGCGTTGGCTGGCGGGGCTCAAACTCTGGTTCAGGCTCTGCGGCAGTTTCTGCTCAACAGGGTGGCCGCACCAACCCAGCAAGCGCAGCCATGATCCGGCTGCTGCGCGGGGTCTACATTTTCTGGATTTGCTTTCGCTATGGCCTCGACGAGCTTTTCCTGAGCAGTTTCCAAAAGCCTTGGCTGCGGCTGCTGGCCAGGGTTGTCTCGGTAGGGCGTCAGCTCGACGCGCCGCGTGGCCAACGCATCCGGGAGGCGCTGGAGCGATTGGGGCCAATTTTTGTCAAGTTCGGCCAGGTACTTTCCACCCGGCGCGATTTATTGCCGCTCGACATTGCCGACGAATTGGCCCGCCTGCAGGACCGGGTGCCGCCATTTGGCAGCGATGTGGCGATTGCCTCGATCGAGCGGGCCTTTGGCAAAAAAATCAGTGATATTTTTGTTTCCTTTGAGCGAGAGCCAGTAGCCAGTGCATCAATTGCTCAGGTGCATTTTGGGGTTCTCAAAGACCGCCAGGGCCGCGACCGAGACGTTGCCGTCAAGGTGCTGCGCCCGGGCATGCTCAAGGTGATCGAAAAAGACCTCAGCCTGATGCGCATGATGGCTGGCTGGGTCGACGGCCTGTCGGCTGACGGCCGGCGCCTCAAGCCACGCGAGGTGGTGGCTGAGTTTGACAAATACCTGCACGACGAGCTCGATCTGGTGCGCGAAGCTTCCAGCGCCGCTCAGCTCAGGCGAAATATGGCCGGCCTGGATTTGGTGCTGATTCCAGAAATGATCTGGGATTTCTGCATGACCGAGGTCATTGTCATGGAGCGGATGTACGGCATTCCCATCAGCCAGGTGGAGCGTCTGCGTGCTGCTGGCGTTGATATTCCCAAATTGGCGCGCGACGGGGTCACCATCTTTTTTACGCAGGTATTCAGGGACGGATTTTTTCATGCCGACATGCACCCTGGAAATATTCAGGTGAGCGTAGAGCCGGCCACCTTCGGCCGCTATATTTCGCTGGATTTCGGCATTGTGGGCACCCTGACTGGCTCGGACAAGGAGTACCTGGCGCAAAATTTCACGGCCTTTTTCCGGCGCGACTACAAGCGGGTGGCCGAGTTGCACATCGAGTCGGGCTGGGTGCCTGCGAGCACACGGGTGGACGAGCTTGAATCAGCCATCCGCTCGGTCTGCGAGCCCTACTTTGATCGGCCGCTGAAAGAAATTTCGCTGGGCTTGGTGTTGATGCGATTGTTTCAGACCTCGCGCCGTTTTTCTGTTGAAATTCAACCGCAGTTGGTGTTGCTGCAAAAAACCCTGCTCAATATCGAGGGCCTCGGGCGCCAACTCGACCCTGACCTCGACCTGTGGAACACCGCCAAGCCGTTTTTAGAGAAATGGATGATCGATCAAATCGGCCCAGCCAAGCTTTTTGAAGAGCTACGCAAAGAGGCGCCACAGTATGCCAAGCGCTTTCCGGAATTGCCGCGGCTTTTTTACGATTTTCTAAAGACCCGCAAGCCCCAGCCGGATCGCCTGATGGCCGAACTGTTAACCGAACAAAAGCGAACCAACCGGCTGCTTCAGCGCCTGGGCTACCTTGCAGTGGGCTTTGTTCTTGGTCTATTGGCGGTGCAGTTTTTTGCACACGCACGGGTTTTTTGAGCGGATTGCCAGCCGGGCCGGCAGCCGCAGGGTGGCGTCTTATAATCGAAGGCTTTGCACGCTGCCCCAAGTCCTCACGCCATGCCAATTTATGCCTACAAATGCGAGTCCTGCGGGTTTTCCAAGGATTTGCTGCAAAAAATGTCCGATCCGCCGCTGTCTGACTGTCCGAGTTGCGGCACCGGCAGCTTCAAAAAACAAGTTACAGCAGCGGGCTTTCAGCTCAAGGGATCAGGATGGTACGCCACAGATTTCAAAGGCAGCGGGGCCCCCGCGCCGACCAAGCCAGAGGCTGATTCTGGTAGCGCCGAGGCCAAACGACCAGCAGACGGCGAGGCCAAACCAGCCGAGGGTGCGGCCAAGCCAGTCGAGACCGCAGCCAAGCCGACAGCGGCTCCGACAGCGGCTCCGGCAGCGGCTCCGGCAGCGGCTCCGAAGGCGGCTAGCGGCGGCGCTACGCCCTGATTCGCGGTAATGCGCGTGATGCCGCAGATTTGATACCCCATTCTTTCCAGGCCCTGCCATGCGCTTAAAAAAATACCTGATCACCGGCCTGCTGGTCTGGTTGCCATTGGCGATCACTTTTTGGGTGTTGTTGTGGCTGGTGGGCCTGCTTGATGGTATTTTGGGCGGCGTTTTAACCGGTCTGACAGTCGTGACATCCACCGCCATGGGCGTGCAACTTGAGGGCTTGCGTCATATTCCCGGCTTGGGCGTGGTGCTGGTGTTTGCGGCTTTGCTTTTGACGGGTGGCTTGGTGTCCAACGTGGCTGGGCGGTGGTGGCTCAGGCAGCTCAACAAATTGTTCACCAATATCCCGGTGTTCAAGACCATTTACAACAGCGTCAAAAAGGTTTCGGACACACTGTTCTCAAATACTGGGAATGCTTTCAGGACCGCTCTTTTGGTGCAATACCCCCGAGCTGGTTCCTGGACCATTGCCTTTCAGACCGGCGTGCCAGTGGGCGAAGTGGCAGGCCGCCTGGGCGGAGACTATGTCAGCGTCTACGTGCCCACCACGCCTAACCCGACCAGCGGATTTTTTTTGCTGATACCGCGCGCCGAGGTGATTGAACTCAACATGAGTGTTGACGAGGCGCTGACCTATGTCATTTCGATGGGGGTGGTTCCACCGGCTGCGCCGGCCAGGGCCGACATCCCATAACCTTTGTTGAAAGCTGTCTATGGCCATGCGCTCCCATTATTGCGGTCTGGTGACTCAAGCCCTGTCGGGGCAGATAGTCACGCTATGCGGCTGGGTTAATCGCCGGCGTGATCATGGCGGCGTGATATTTGTCGATCTACGCGACAGAGAGGGCTATGTTCAGGTGGTCTGTGACCCCGACCGTCCTGACATGTTTGCCGCCGCCGAAGGGCTGCGCAACGAGTTTTGTATTCAGGTCAAGGGCCTGGTGCGTGCCCGCCCCGAGGGCACCAGCAACGAGCAACTCAAGAGCGGCAGCATCGAGGTGCTGTGTCATGAACTCACTGTGCTCAACCCCTCGGTCACGCCGCCGTTCCAGCTTGACGACGACAACCTCAGCGAGACCACGCGCCTGACGCACCGCGTGCTGGATTTGCGCCGCCCCTACATGCAGAACAACCTGATGCTGCGCTACCGCGTAGCCATGGAGGTGCGTAAATTTCTTGATGCCCATGGTTTTGTGGATATCGAGACGCCCATGCTGGGCAAGTCGACACCCGAGGGCGCGCGCGACTATCTGGTGCCCAGCCGCGTGCATGATGGGCACTTTTTTGCGCTGCCACAAAGCCCCCAGTTGTTCAAGCAGTTGCTCATGATCGCCGGCTTTGACCGTTATTACCAGATCACCAAGTGCTTCCGGGACGAAGATTTGCGCGCTGACCGCCAGCCCGAATTCACACAAATCGACATCGAAACCTCTTTTTTGAGTGAGCAGGACATTCGCGACCTGTTCCAGGACATGATCAAGACCGTGTTCGAGGCCGCCCTCAAGGTCGATCTGGGCGAGTTTCCAGTGGTGACCTATGCCCAGGCGATGCGCCAGTACGGTTCGGACAAGCCAGACTTGCGGGTCAAGCTTGAGCTGACCGAATTGACCGATGTCATGGCCGATGTCGATTTCAAAGTTTTCGCGAGTGCCGCCACCATGAAGGACGGCCGGGTGGTCGGTTTGCGTATTCCCGGTGGCGCGCGCGAAAGCGGCGGCTTGAGCCGGGGCGAAATTGATGCTTACACCGAGTTCGTCAAGATCTACGGGGCCAAGGGCTTGGCCTACATCAAGGTCAATGACCGCGCGCTTGGACGCGATGGGCTGCAGAGTCCGATCGTCAAGAATATTCACGACCGGGCTTTGAGCGCCCTGTTGGATCGAACGCAGGCGCAGGATGGCGACCTGATTTTCTTTGGCGCCGACCGGTCCAAGGTGGTCAATGACGCGGTTGGTGCCTTGCGCGTCAAGGTCGGACACAGTGAGTTTGGCCGGCGCAATGGTTTGCTTGAAGCCGGCTGGCGCCCGCTGTGGGTGATTGATTTCCCGATGTTTGAATTTGACGAAGAGGCACAACGGCACACGGCCGTGCACCACCCCTTCACCGCGCCCAAGCCCGGCCATGAAGACCTGATGGTGACCGCCCCTGAGCAATGCGTCTCCCAGGGCTACGACTTGGTGCTCAATGGCTGGGAGATGGGTGGTGGCTCAGTGCGCATTCACCGTGCCGATGTGCAGAAAAAGGTGTTTGATGCGCTCAAAATCAGCCCTGAAGAAGCGCAGGACAAGTTCGGCTTTTTGCTTGATGCCTTGCAGTATGGCGCGCCGCCCCATGGTGGCATAGCCTTTGGCCTAGACCGGATCGTGACGCTGATGACCGGCGCAGATTCGATTCGTGATGTGATTGCCTTCCCCAAGACGCAGCGCGCCCAATGCCTGCTGACCCAGGCGCCCGGCCTGGTCGATGAAAAACAGTTGCGCGAGCTGCACATCAGGTTACGCAACGCCGAACTCGCCTAGCCAATCTGAAGCAAAGCCTGGGCTCTGCGGCAAGCCTGAGGCAGAATCACCGGGCGCTCTAGGGGCGCCCTTTTTTCATGGCCAATATCTTCAAGATTCCCGAATCGGTGCTGGTGGTGATACACACCCCGGCCCTGGAGGTCTTGCTGATCCGTCGCGCCGATGCTGCTGATTTCTGGCAGTCGGTGACCGGCAGCAAAGATGCGCCAGAAGAAGCCTATTGGCAGACTGCGGTACGCGAAGTGTGGGAGGAAACGGGTATCGACTGCGCGCCAGACTCTGCACTGGCCGGTGCGCTGCAGGACTGGCAGCTGGAGAATGTGTACGATATTTATCCCCGCTGGCAACACCGCTACGCGCCAGGTGTGGCGCGCAACACCGAGCATCTGTTTGGTCTGAGGGTGCCCGTGGCCGGGCCGGTGCGCCTGAACCCGCACGAACACAGTGCCTGGCAGTGGTTGCCTTACCAGCAGGCCGCGAGCAGCTGTTTTTCCCCCTCTAACGCCGAGGCAATTTTGATGCTGCCGCGTTTTTTGGCGGCTACTGCAGGGCTGTGATGTGCAACTGATACGGGTTGCCACCTACAACATACACAAAGGCGTGCGCGGCATTGGTCCGCGGCGGCGCCTGGAGATCCACAACCTCGGGCACGCGGTTGAGCAACTCGACGCCGACATCGTTTGTTTGCAGGAGGTGCGACGAGTGCACCGGCGCGAACAAGCCCATTTCAGCCAGTGGCCGACCTTGCCGTGGGCCACCTTCCCCTCGCGCTTGCCGCTGCTGCAGCTAGACCATGTGTTTGCGCGAGGATTGCTGCCCCTCAAGGTCCAGGTGCCGCGCGGCCGGATCTGGGGGCAAATGTCCGACCACCTGCCGCTGATCGCCGATTTTGGCCTGCCTGGTTGAGCAGGGCTGAGCATGGCGGCGCTTCAGCTTGGTCACCAACTAGAGTTGCTGCAAGGCGGACAGGACTTTTTCCCCGCCCTGATCGAAGCGATCGACAGCAGTGTGCAGGAAGTGCGCATAGAAACCTATATTTTCAACACCCTGCACAGCAGCGCCGTGGTGGCAGAAGCCTTGGAGCGGGCTGCTGCGCGTGGGGTGGCGGTTTACCTGGTGATGGACGGGGTTGGCACCCCGACACTGGAGCCGCAGTGGTGCCGCCGTTTCGAGCGCGCTGGTGTGGCCTGGCATATTTTTGCCCCGATGGGCCGGCTTGGCCTGCTGATCCCGAGCCGTTGGCGCCGGCTACACCGAAAGCTGTGCGTGGTCGACGGGCGACTGGCATTTTGTGGCGGAATCAACCTGCTGGATGATTTTTTTGACCCCAACCATGGCCTGCTAAGCCTGCCGCGTCTTGATTTTGTGGTGCGGGTGCGCGGGCCCTTGGTGCAAGAAGTCCAGATCCTGTTGACGCAATTCTGGTGGCGGCTGCCGATGCTGCGCCCAGCGCAAACGCCACCGAGGCTGCGGGTGCAGGCCATGCCGCAGCCCGCAGCACTGGCCCGGCCGGCCGGCGCCCGGGCCGCCCTGGTGCTGCGTGACAACCTGCTTCACCGCACGCGCATTGAACGAGCCTACCGCCGGGCCATTGGTGAGGCGAACCAAGACATCATCATTGCCAATGCTTATTTTCTGCCCGGACGCAAGCTGCGCCAAAGCCTGATTCATGCGGCGCAGCGGGGCGTACGGGTGCGCTTGCTGCTGCAAGGGCGGTATGAATACTTCATGCAGTACCATGCGGCGCGGCCGGTTTACGGACCGCTGCTGGCCGCCGGTATTGAAATTTATGAATACTCGCCTAGTTTTTTACATGCCAAGGTCGCTGTCGTTGACCAATGCTGGGCCACCGTGGGCTCATCGAACCTCGATCCTCTGAGTCTGCTGCTCGCCCGCGAGGCCAATTTGGTCACCACAGACCCGGTTTTTTCCCTGGACCTGCGCTGCCGTCTGGAGCAGGCAATTGAGCAAGGCGGGGTGGCGGTGGACCCGGCGAGCTATGCCGATCGGCCCTGGCGCCAAGGCTTGCTGGACCGCTTGGCCTTCGGTTTGATGCGCCTGGCTTTGTTTTTGACCGGCAAGCGCTACTGAGTGCAGGGCTGAGCGCGCCGCAGGGGCCATTCGGCCGACTGGCCCAGGGCAGGCGAAGGCTGTTAGCATCAGACCATGTTGATGCCAGCTAAGCACACAATGACCCAGTCCGATGTTGATGAAGGAACACCAGTTTCCGTAAAAATCCGCGAGCGCATTGTGGCCGCCCGCAAGCGCTTCCATGCCAATGACAATATCGCCGATTTCATAGAGCCCGGAGAACTTGACCGTTTGCTTGATGAAGTCCAGAGCAAGATGCAGGGCGTGCTCACCAGCCTGGTGATTGACACCGACAACGACCACAACACCGGGCAAACCGCGCGTCGGGTCGCCAAGATGTACCTCACTGAGGTGTTCAAAGGCCGTTACATCAAAGGCCCCACGGTCACTGAATTCCCCAACGCCGAGCACCTCAATGAGTTGATGATCGTCGGGCCGATCACCGTGCGCAGTGCATGCAGCCACCACCTCTGCCCAGTCATTGGCGTCATCTGGATCGGCGTTTTGCCCAACGAACACACCAATGTCATTGGCCTGTCCAAATATGCCCGGCTAGCCGAGTGGGTGATGGGTCGGCCGCAGATACAGGAGGAAGCCGTGGTGCAGCTTGCCGACCTGATTCAGCAAAAAACACAGCCGGATGGCTTGGCTATCGTCATGGAGGCCAGCCATTTCTGCATGGGCTGGCGAGGCGTCAAGGATGTGGACAGCAAGATGATCAACTCGGTGATGCGTGGCAGTTTTCTCAAAGACGCCAATCTGCGCAGAGAGTTTTTGTCTTTAATTCCCAGGAAGAACTGAACCATGCTAGTGCGCCTTTTGTATGCCAGCCGAGCGATCGATACCAGCCCGGGGGCGATTGATGCGATTTTGACGCAGTCACGTTTACACAACCCAGAGAGCGGCATCACCGGCATCCTGTGTTACGGAGGCGGCATATTCCTGCAAGCTATCGAGGGCGGTCGGATGTCAATCAGCGCCTTGTACGGTCAAATACAAAGAGATGTCCGCCATGCCGATGTGGTGCTGCTGCACTATGAAGAGATTTCTGAGCGCCTTTTTGGCGGCTGGACCATGGGACAGGTAGACACCTCGCGCATCAACGCCTCCATCTTGCTCAAGTACGCTGAAAAGCCCGAGCTCGACCCCTATTCGGTGTCGGGCAAGGTGTCCTTGGCGCTGCTTGAAGAACTGATGGCCACTGCCAGCATCATCGGACGTGCCTGAGGCTGGGCCCCAACTCGGCAGCAGCGCGCTGCTGGTGGGCTGTGATTTCTCCAGTAGCCCCAGCCCTAAGAAGCCTATCGTGATGGCGCTTGGCCGAAAACTGGGCCGCCGGGTACAACTCAGCGGGCTGGAGCGGCTCGAATCCCTGGATGCATTTGCCGATTGGCTGGAACAGCCACGGGCCTGGCTCGGGGCTTTTGATTTAGCCTTTGGCCTGCCGCGTGAGCTGGTTGAAACCTTGGGTTGGCCGCTTCAGTGGGCAGACTGCATGCAGCATTACGCCAGCCTAAGCCGGGCCGAAATTCGAAGCCAGTTTGTTGGGTTTTGCGCGCCGCGACCGCCGGGGGGCAAGTTTGCACACCGGGCCACCGACCGGTTGGCGGGCTCCAGCCCATCCATGAAGTGGGTCAACCCGCCAGTGGCTTACATGCTGCATGCTGGTGTGCCTCGCCTGATCGGTGCCGGCGTGTTCCTGCCCGGCCTGAGCCAGGGCGATCCAGCCGCCCCCTGCGCCGACGGGCTGCCCCGGCGCCTGGCCCTGGAGGCCTACCCGGGGCTGCTGGCGCGCGAATTACTCGGGCAGCGCAGCTATAAAAGTGATGCGAGAGCACGCCAAACCCCAGAGCGGCTGATTGCTCGCAAAGACCTGGTGCATGGCCTTGAACAGGGGCGTTCCCGGCTTGGGCTGCAACTTAAAGTCAGCCACGCTCAGCGCGACAGCTTGATTGACGATGCCAGCGGCGACGCGCTCGATGCGGTGCTGTGTCTGATGCAGGCTGCATGGGGACAGGGGCAGCAGGAGCAGGGCGTCAGTATGTACGGTTTACGCCCCGAGCTCGATCGGCTGGAAGGCTGGATTCTCAGCGCATGACGGCTTCTTGCAGTTTGGCGGCGAGTTGTGCAATCGCCAGGGCGGCCGGGCAGCCCGGCATGGACTGCAGCAGCAACTGGCGGCGCATGATGGCCTGTCGGACCTGTGGGTCGGCGGGTATGTCGCCCATGTGCACGAGCCGCAGCGGCTGCCCCGGCTGTTTTGGGACAAAACGGTCGACCACCTGCTGCAGTTGCGCGGTGATGGCCCGGCCATCACCTAGGCGCGCAGTTTGGTTCACTACAAGCCTTATGGTCTGGCGTTTTTGTTGGCCAGCCAGCACCTTGATGATGGCATAGGCATCGGTCAGCGCGGTCGGCTCTGGCGTGGCCACCACCAGCACCTCGGAGGCGAGCGATACAGCGAATAAAACAACATCGGAGATGCCGGCTCCAGTGTCGAGCAGCACGATGTCGTAGTTAGGGGTGAGGCCAGCCATGATGCGCAAAAAATCCTGCCTGACCTCGGGGCTGAGTCGCGAATATTCCACCAACCCCGAGCCCGCCAGCAACACTGAAAAACCGCCGGGGGCCTGCACAATAGCCTCTTCAATCCGCGCCTTGCCCACAAACACATCGTGCAGCGTGATTTTGGGATAGAGGTTCAGGACCACATCCAGGTTGGCCAAGCCGAGGTCGGCATCAAGCACCAGCACCCGCTTGCCCCGTTTGGCCAAGGCCGCTGCCAGATTGGCCGATACAAAGGTTTTACCAACCCCGCCTTTGCCACTGGTGATGGCCACGACCCGGCCCACCGCTACAGGAGGGGAGCTCTTTGCCGTGGCGTCGGCATCGCTGGGAGGGGTGACAAGTTCGGTCATAGGTGATGGCTAATAACTAACGGCTGATGGACCAGGTTTATTGCATTGCCGTTGAGGTCTTGGCCGGCGTGTCATTATTGTGTGTTTCCAGCCAAGCGGCGTCGCTTTGGTTCAGATGACCAAACAACAGGCTTTTTTCTTCAGCGCTCACCGATATCTCCTGCTCTGCATCCATCTTGACTCGGTTTCTCCCTTCGGTTTTGGCGCAGTAGAGCTGTGCATCGGCGAGGTCGATCCATCGCGTCGCGCTGGATCGACTCCACTTGGGGGCAAAAGCGCCGCCAATGCTGATGGTGACGCTCAACCCCAGGGCCTCAGAAGCCGGGATACGCAAAGCCGCCACACTTTGCCGAATGCGTTCGGCAACGATTTTCCCGTACAAAGGTTGGCAGCAGGGCAGAATCACGGCGAACTCTTCGCCACCGTAGCGGGCTACCGTATCCATCGGCCGTACACAATTGCTCAGGCAGCGGGCGACCGCTTGAATCACCTGATCGCCGACTGGGTGGCCATGGGTATCGTTGATTTGTTTGAAGTGGTCGATGTCGAGCATCAACAGCAGTGCTGAGTCACCCGAGCGGGCCACGACATCAATTTCTCGGGTTAAGACGGTGCGGAAATGGCGCCGATTGGCTAAACCAGTCAAGGCGTCGGTCAGAGACATTTCACACAAGCTGTCAATCACGCTTTGCAGGAAAGCCGTGGCAGATTCAGCTGCATCGGGCAGGCAAGCCGACCGGTCATGCTCAAGCAGCGCAAGCGCCCCCTCCAGGCGCAGATCAGCCGGGTTAATCATGAGACCGGGCCGCAGCGTAGGCCCGTTTGGGGAGGTGTGTTGGGCGCATCGCGGTCTGGGTAACGCAAAGTTTAACAGCATGTTTTGGCGCTCCTCGTGCTGATACCGAGGCAAGCAGTACGGCACCGATCTAGCCTACGGACTGTGTGGGCCAGACTTTTTACACACCGGGCAGGAGGGGTTGCGAGGTAGGCGAACTTCGGTCCAAGCCATGGCACGCCCATCAAGCATCAAAAGGCGCCCGCTCAGTGCCGGCGCGGCGCCGCTGATGAGCTTCAAGGCCTCGGCTGCCTGCATGGTTCCAATGATGCCTACCAGCGGAGCGAACACACCCATGGTGGCGCATTGGGTTTCTTCAAAGTCCGCCTCGGGAGGGAACAGGCAGGCGTAGCAGGGTGAGGCATCGTCCCGGGGGTCATAAACGGTGATCTGGCCGTCAAAGCGAATCGCTGCGCCAGACACCAGTGGCTTGCACTGATACACGCTGGCGGCGTTGATGGCATGGCGCGTGGCGAAATTGTCGCTGCAGTCGAGCACTACATCATGTTGCGCCAACAGCGCTTCGAGCAGTGCGGCGTCAGCGCGCAGCTCGACCGGTTTGACCACCACTTCAGGGTTGAGCCCGGCAATGGCAACTTGAACCGAGCGGGCCTTGGGCTGCCCGACCCGCTGCGTGGTGTGGGCAATCTGGCGTTGCAGGTTGGTGAGGTCAACGCAGTCGTGGTCTACCACGGTGAGATGGCCCACGCCCGCACAGGCCAGGTAGAGTGCGGCAGCTGAGCCCAGCCCGCCAGCGCCCACCATCAATACCCGGCTGGCCAGAATGCGTTCCTGCCCTTCAATGCCGATCTCGTCGAGCAGGATGTGGCGCGAGTAGCGCAGCAGCTGGTCGTCGGTCATGGCCGATCAGTTTTCTTTTTTCTCTTCCTTGCGTTCAATCAGCGTCTTGCTGACCATGACCGGACGCCCTTTGAGCTGGTTGACAGCTTGGAGCAGTGGGAAATCTTTGTCAGAGCCGTATTCGGGAAGCTTGCGATCGGCTAGCGGCTTTTTCATTTCGTCCTCGAGCTTTTTACGTGCATCTTCCCGAGCTTTTTCTCGGGCGGCGTCTTTCACTTCAGCGCCCTGGCCACTGCCCAGGTGTTTTTCCAGGTCGGCCTCACGGGTGCGCAGTGCCGAAAACAAATTGCCCTCTTCGGTTTCATCGACCATGATGTCTGGCACGATGCCTTTGGCCTGTATCGATTTGCCGCTAGGCGTGTAGTAGCGGCTGGTGGTGAGCTTGAGCGCAGCACTGGGGCAGTTGTCCATGCGGAAAGACGAGTCAAGGCAGACCGCAGTTTGTACCGAGCCCTTACCGAAGGTCTGGTTGCCCATCAGGGTGGCGCGCTTGTGGTCTTGCAGTGCGCCAGCGACGATCTCGCTGGCCGAGGCCGAGCCCTCATTGACCAGCACCACCAGCGGCAGGCGCTTGTAGATGCCCTTGGTGACATCGTTGAGTCGTCTCAGCGGGTCAGCGCCGCCGCGGCGTTGGTAGAACTCAGGCGCTGCTTTGTAGGTGAATTTGCTCTCGGCGAGCTGCCCGTTGGCAGACACCACGGTAACGTTCTCTGGCAAAAAGGCAGCCGACAGCGCTACGGCTGCATCAAGGTAGCCGCCTGGGTCATTGCGAAGATCAAGCACCAGGCCCTTGAGTTGCGGGTCTTCCTTGTAAATTTCTTCTGCCTTGCGGGCGAAATCTTCGACTGTTCGTTCCTGAAACTGGCTGACCCGAATCCAGCCATAGCCAGGCTCCAAGAGCTTGCCGCGCACCGACTGGGTGCGAATTTCATCCCGCGTGATGGTGACCGGGAAACTGCGATTCTCTGATTTCCGCGAGATCATCAGCAGCACCTTGGTGTTGGGCTCGCCCCGCATGCGTTTGACTGCCTCGTTGAGTGTCAGGCCTTTGACTGGTGTGTCGTCAATCTTGCTGATCAGGTCGCCCGACTTGAGCCCGGCGCGAAAGGCCGGTGAGCCCTCGATGGGCGAGACGACTTTCACCAAGCCCTCTTCCATCGCTATTTCAATGCCGACACCAACAAATTTGCCGGTGGTTCCCTCGTTGAACTCTTTGAGTGATTTTTTGTCCAGGTACTGGGAATGGGGGTCCAGGCTGGAGACCATGCCCACGATGGCATCGGTAATCAGTTTTTTATCGTCTACCGCT
>SHXM01000042.1 GCA_009693325.1 Rhodoferax sp. | reverse complement strand
GGTTGGCGCGAGCCAACAGGCCGGGCTCGAAAGCCTTGACGCCCTGCGTCAGGGCGCGCTCCAGGTCAAGGGCGCCGACCACCCGATCTTCGGTGGCACCCAGCGGCAAATCAACAACAGGCACTGGTATGAGGTGGCTGCGCAGCGGCCCGCCCGATCCACTGCGCAAACCCGCGCAGCTGTCGCAGCAGCCGCCGGCCTTGGTCGGATCACAGGCATAGCGGCAGCCCACCACGGACCGCATTTTGGGTAAGAGCGCGGCCAGCGCCCGCACTGCAGTCGACTTGCCGGTGCCGCGATCACCAAAGACCAGCACGCCGCCGATGCTCGAGTCAACGGCGCAAACCAGCATCGCAAGCGATGTTGTCCTGACGGGGAAAGGGTGGCACACCAGCGCTATCCGGGGCGGCGCCTCTGCCAGGGCGACATTATGCGTTCTTGGACTGCCGCTGGCGGGCGTGCTCCGTGGGCGTTTTGGCCAGGCGTCGGGGCTTGGCGCGGGCGAAGTTCCACCAGGGCAAGACCTGCCGCATCGACAGCACCTGGCCGCTTTGCTGGGGCGCATAACCGGCAACCTGGCCGAGCTCGGCGTGCCAGGCGCCGGAGCGCAACACATCCAACAGGGCCAGTGTGCCGGGCCGCGCCAAGGCCGACTTCAGACACACCAGGTGGTAGCGCTCCTGCGCCAGAGGCACAAAATCCAGCCCGGCGCTTTGCGCCGCCACAGCAATGCCCAGCGCCGCTTGAGCCTGCCCGGTCGCCACTGCATGGGCCACCGCCGCATGGGAAGGCTCGGTGCGCGCATAGCCGTTGATCTTGCCGGTAGCCACCCCGGCCTTGGCCAGCAATTCGTCAAGCACCAAGCGCGTGCCGCTTCCCAGGGCCCGGTTGACGAAGCCGGCCTGGGTGCGCGCCAGGTCAGCCAGGCTGTGCAGCCCCAGCGGGTTGCCAGGCGCGACCATCAGGCCTTGGGTGCGTGCGGCAAAGCCGATGATCTTGTGCCGCCCAGGCTGCAGCAGAGCCTGGTAGGTGCGCTGAGACAGTGAGTTGGCGCTGGTGTCTTGGAGGGTGTGAAAACCGGCCATCACGCAGCGGCCCTCGTTAAGCGCCCGGATCGCGTCGACGCTGCCAGCAAAGCGAATGTCAAGGTGGAGTTGCCCCGGCTGCAGCCGCAGCGCGTGCTCTCGCAGGCTGCTGAGGGCCTCGTCATGGCTGGCATACAGCGTGACAACATGTGCCGAGTCATCAAAGGCCACAGCAAAGCTGCGTTCGAGTTCGGCGCGCAAGCCCTCGATGTGTGGTGCCAAGCGGGACTGGGCTTGGCGCTCTGCCCACATCAGCTTGGCGCCGAATTCGCTCAGCTGGGCGGCCTGCCCCTTCTCCCACACCACCAATTCCTTGCCAAGTTCGTTTTCCCAGCGTTTAAGGTGGCCCCAGACATGGCGGTATGACAGCCCCAATGCCCGCGCACCGCCCGAAATCGACCCCTGAGTAGCCACCGCTTGCAGCAGGTCAATCAGTGGATTGCGCACCATTGCCGGGCTGCTTTGACGCGACAAAGAGTAGTGGAGCTGCAGCCTATGCACGGTGTTTCATATCGCCAAACAGAGAATCAAGGGCTACGATAACCCAACTCATGGCCGCATTTACCGACAGCGCCGCAGCAGCGCTGCAACTTATCGCCAGCAATGACCCTGCCCTGTGGGCCATTGTTGGACGCTCACTGGCGGTCAGCGGCAGTGCCTGCCTGATCGCCGTGTTGCTGGGCCTGCCGTTTGGCGCGTGGCTCGGTGTAGCTCGGTTCCCCGGCCGCTCGGCCCTGCTCACACTGCTGAACACTTTTTTGGCGCTGCCCTCAGTGGTGCTCGGGCTGGTGGTCTATCTTTTGTTGTCGCGCTCCGGGCCCCTGGGTTTTCTGGGTTGGCTGTATTCGTTTCAGGCCATGGTGCTGGCGCAGGCCCTGTTGGTGTTGCCGGTGGTCAGTGCCCTGACCCGTCAGGTGGTGGCGGATGCCGAGTCTCAGCATGGCGAGCAACTGCGCTCGCTGGGTGCCCGGGCGCTGCTGCGCAGCCTGTTGTTGGCCTGGGACGAGCGCTACGCCCTGCTGACCGTGGTCATTGCGGCATTTGGGCGAGCCATCTCCGAGGTTGGGGCGGTGATGATCGTGGGCGGCAACATGGACGGGTTCACCCGGGTGATGACGACTGCCATTGCCCTGGAGACATCCAAGGGCGACCTGCCCCTGGCCCTTGGCCTGGGCCTGATTTTGTTGCTGGCGGTGCTGTTGCTCAATTTGTGTATCGGCCTGCTCAAGCGCTGGCGGGAAAGTTCAGAAGGCCTCGCCGGGGCCCGACAACAAGCCTTGGGTTGACACCTTGAAAGCCCTGCTCCAACTTGCCCAAGTGTCGGTTTTCTTTGGCCACCGCTTGGCTGGTGTGCGAGCCCTGCACCAGGTCAGCCTGGCGCTGCTGCCGGGGGAGCGGGTGGCCCTGGTGGGCGCCAACGGCTGCGGAAAAAGTACGCTGCTGCGCGTCTTGCACGGCCTGATACCACCAAGCGAGGGGGCTTTGCTGGGCAGCCCTGCGTTGCGCCAGGCCATGCTGTTTCAGCGCGCGCACCTGTTGCGCCTGTCGGTACAGGCCAATGTTGCCCTGGGGCTCTGGCTGGCTGGGCACAGCTTGAAACAGGCCCGCAGCCTGGCCTTGCAAGCGCTGCAGCGCCTGGGCCTGGCCGATCTGGCCCGTCGTCCGGCCCGCCAGCTCTCCGGTGGGCAGCAGCAACGCGTGGCCCTGGCGCGCGCCTGGGCGCTTTCGCCCCAGTTGCTTTTGCTCGATGAGCCCACCGCCAGCCTTGATCCGCATGCCAAGCGGGAACTCGAGGCCATGATTGCCGGCCTGGCGGCTCAGTCGCCGGAGGTCACACTGGTGTTTGCCAGCCACAACCTCGGCCAGGTCAAGCGCCTTGCCACACGGGTGATTTACCTCGAGCGGGGCTGTGTTTTGGCAGACCTGCCCGTGGCAGATTTTTTTTCCGGCCTCCTGCTTGCCGAGAAATACCCAGAAGCTTTGTTGTTCGCTAAAGGAGAGCTGGTTTGAGTTTGAGTTTGAGTATGCGTTTCACCCGCGCCCGGCGCGTGTTTACCCGCTGCCTGGCATTTTTTTTCTGCTTAGCGCCGCTGCTGGCACAGGCTCAGAGCATCGTCATGGCCTCCACCACGTCGACCGAGCAGTCCGGTCTGTTTGCCCACTTGCTGCCTGAATTCAAAAAAATCAGTGGCTTGGATGTGAAGGTGGTGGCAGTGGGCACTGGTCAGGCGCTGGACATGGGGCGCCGCGGTGATGCCGATGTGTTGTTTGTGCATGACCAGGAAGCTGAAGAAAAAATAGTGGCTGAAGGCTTTGCGGTCAAGCGCTATGCCGTGATGTACAACGACTTCGTGTTGATCGGCCCGGCCGCTGACCCGGCGCGGGTGCGTGGCCGTGACATCGTGCTGGCCCTGCAAAAAATCTCCAGTACCAACAGCGGCTTTGTTTCCCGGGGCGACAAAAGTGGCACCCATGCAGCGGAGCTGCGCTTCTGGAAAATGGCTGGCCTGGCACCCGTGCCGGGCAGCGGCTACCGGGCCTGCGGTTGTGGCATGGGCCCGGCCCTCAACATTGCCGCTGGCAGTGGCGCCTACCTGCTGGCCGACCGCGGCACCTGGCTTAGTTTCAAGAACCGCGGTGATCTGGCTGTGCTGGTGCAGGGCGACAGCCGCCTGTTCAACCAGTACGGTGTGCTGCTGGTCAACCCGGCCAAACACCCCCATGTGAAGACCGCAGAGGGACAAAAATTTGTTGATTGGGCGCTCTCAGCAGCCGGCCAGGCGGCGCTGGCGAGCTTTCAGCTCGGGGGTGAGCAGTTGTTCTTTCCGAACGCGGCGCGGTAGGCGCAGACCGCTCCCCCAGATTGGCTGACAGGAAGTAAATTTCCTTTACAAATCAGTGTTTGGGCCCAGTACACAATTCGGTCGTATGAAACGGCCCCTTGTTTTCCAACAGCGGCCGGAGTTGATGCAACTGATTGAATAAACGCACATGACGCCTTTGGCACCGTGGGTAAAGGTCAATACCCGGGCCCTGCTGATGCAGACGGCCGCAATCCCGCTGCTGGCATTGGCCAGTCTGTACGGCTTGGCGGCGCTTGGCGTGGCAGCGCTGGAAAAGGGCTCAATCGAAACCGGTGCAGGCCCGGTGGTGGCGCTGGTGTTCATGTTGGGGGCCGGATCTCTGTCGGCGATGGCCGGCTGGGCCTACCTGCTGCGCCTGCTGCTACGCCTGGAAATCGCTGAGACAGCCCTCAACAGCGGCAGGGATGGCTACTGGATTCTGGACCGCAATGGCCGCTTTCTCGAGGTTAACCAAAACTATTGCCGCATGGTGGGCTACACCCGGGCTGAAATCTTGTCCAAGAACATCGCTGACTTCGAGGCGGTGGCGAATGCCGAGCAGGTTCGAGCCCAGATCAAACGCATTTTGGCCAGCGGCACTGAAAGTTTTGAAACCAGACACCAGCACCGGGATGGCGACTGGATTGACCTGGAGATCACCGCCACCCGTGTCGCGGAGCGCTACCTGGTGGTCTTTTTGCGCAATGTCTCGGGCCGCAAGCTGACCGAAGCCCGGGCCCATCACCTGGCTTTTTTTGACGACCTGACCGCCCTGCCAAACCGCCGGCTGATGCAAGACCGCATCGAGCAAGCCCTGCTCAGCAGTTTGCGTACCGGCAAACACGGGGCCCTGGTTTTTCTTGACCTGGACAATTTCAAGCTGATCAACGACAGCCTGGGCCATGCAGCGGGTGATGATTTGCTGGTGCAGTCGGCGCAGGCACTGCGGGCCTGCGTCCGGCTTGGCGACACCGTGGCAAGGCAGGGCGGCGACGAGCTGGTGCTGGTGCTCGAGCGGCTGAGCCAGGACCCTGGCCTTGCCGCGCAGCAGGCCGGGGCCATCGCAGAGAAATGTCGTTTGGCCCTGGCCAAGGCTTTTCTTGTAGCGGGCACCGAGGTTTTTGTGACCGCCAGCTTTGGCGTGGCTTTGTTTTGCGGCGAGAGTGTTGCGGTTGACACCTTGCTGCAGCGGGCCGACTCGGCCATGTACCAAGCTAAGTCACTGGGCCGAAACCGGGTGGTCTTTTTCTCAGCCGAGGTTGAGCAGCGCATGGCAGGTCGGGCCCTGTTTGAAGCCGAACTCGGCCGGGCACTGAATGCAGGCCAATTGCGTTTGCACCTTCTGCCGCTGGTTGATCTGTCCGGCCAATTGCTGGGCGCGGAGATGCTGCTGCGCTGGCAGCATCCCCAGCGGGGTCTGCTCAAGCCGGAGGATTTCATGCGCGTGGCCGAGGAGACCGGTTTGATTAGCCCGATCGGGGCCTGGGTGCTCGAGGCCGCCTGCCAGCAACTGGTCCGGTGGGCGGGCGAGCCGGGCCGGGCCAATTTGCGCCTGTCGGTCAACATCAGCCTGGTGCAATTCCTGCAAGAAGGTTTTCTGTCCGAACTCGTCGGCCTGCTGGCTGCCAACCCATTCCAGCCCAGCCGACTGGCGCTCGAATTCAGTGAAAAAATGCTCAATAACGACCCTGGCACCGTGGCCCACAAAATGGCCCAGGTGGCGGACCTTGGGGTGTGCATCGCCATCGACAACTTTGGGGCCGGCCTGTCACCCCTGACCCATCTCAGGCGTTTGCCCCTGCGACAGGTCAAGATAGACCGCTCTCTGATTCAAAGCCTGTCTGACAGCGCCGCTGATTTGGTGCTGGTGAGCACCATCATCAGCCTGGCCACCAGGCTCGGGCTGGAAGTGGTGGCCGAGGGTGTCGAGACCCAGGCCAACCGGGAGATTCTGCAAAACAACGGCTGCAGTACCTACCAGGGTTTTCTGTTCAGCCAGGCGCTGCCAGCTGAGGAGTTTGAGACCAATTTGCGCGCCCGCTGGGCTTGCGCCTAGCCCTGCCAGTTCTCTAGATACAAGGGTCTCCCCTAGGCCCTCTTTGGTCGGATGGGTCAATAATGCGGCAAGATCAGGCAAGGTTTTAAAAACGTTTACTTCAGGAAATCAGCCATGCAAGTTCAGTTCAAGGTTAACGGCAAGTCTGCGGCGCTTGAGGTTCCGCCCAACACCCTGCTGGTGCAGGTGCTGCGTGAGCAGCTCAAACTCACCGGCACCCATGTCGGCTGCGACACCGCCCAATGCGGCGCCTGTACCGTCATCATGGACGGGCGATCCATCAAATCCTGCAATGTGCTGGCGGCCCAGGCGGATGGTTCTGAGATCACCACCATTGAAGGGCTGGCCGCTGCCGACGGCACCATGCACCCGATGCAGGCGGCCTTCAAGGAATGCCACGGGCTGCAGTGCGGTTTTTGCACCACCGGCATGGTGATGAGCGCAGTCGATCTGTGCAAGCACTACCCCAAGGCAAACGCGGACGACATCCGCGCCTTGCTGGAGGGTAATATCTGCCGCTGCACCGGCTATCAGAACATCGTCAAATCCGTGCAGCAGGGCCAGGCGGCCATGGCTGCCCAATAAAACACACACCATGTACCCATTCACCCTGGAGCGGCCCAGCACCCTGGCGGCGGCCACCCAATTAGCGGCCAATGGCGCCAAAGTACTGGCCGGCGGGCAAACCCTGCTGGCTGCCATGAAGCTGCGCCTCTCCCAGCCCGGCCAACTGGCCGATCTGGCCGGCGTCAAGGAGCTCAGCGGCATTTGCCGAGATGGCAATGCCCTTGTGATTGGCGCCATGACGCGTCACATGGACGTCGCCAACCACGCCGACGTGAAAGCCCTGATCCCCGGCCTGGCCGATCTGGCGGAGCATATTGGCGACCGCCAGGTACGCGCCATGGGCACGCTGGGCGGCTCGGTGGCCAACAACGACCCGGCTGCCTGCTACCCCAGCGCCCTGCTCGGGCTCGGCGCCACGGTGCACACCACCTCACGCAAAATTGCGGCGGACGACTTCTTCCTGGGCATGTTCAGAACCGCGCTGGCCGAGGGCGAGCTGATCACCGCGGTCAGCTTCCCCATCCCCAAGCGGGCGGTCTACATGAAGTTTGTGCAGCCGGCCTCGCGCTTTGCGCTGGTGGGCGTGTTTGTGGCGCAAACCGATGCCGGTGTGCGGGTGGCAATTACCGGTGCCGGCCAGGGCGTGTTCCGCCACAGTGGCCTGGAAGCTGCCTTGAACAGCAGCTTCACCGTGGCCTCAGCCGCTGGCGTGGCGATTGACGCCTCCGAGCTCAATGCTGACATCCATGCCTCGGCCGCCTATCGGGCCAACCTGATCAGCGTGCAGACCCAGCGCGCCGTGGCTAAACTGCTCGGCTGACCGAGCGCGTCCTGCCAGGCCCCGTGTTGTCCGACGCGGGGCTTTTTTTGTGGGTACCTGAGATGTCCAATTTTTCCAGTATTGATGCCCTGGTGACCGCCCTTGAGGCGGCCGGCTACTATGCCGACCGAAGGCTGGCCACGGCTGTTTTTTTGGCGCTCAAGCTGCAGCGCCCGCTGCTGCTCGAAGGTGAGCCGGGCGTCGGCAAGACCGAACTGGCCAAGGCACTCGCCACGGTGCTGGGCCGAGAGCTGCTGCGCCTGCAGTGCTACGACGGGCTGGAGCAGCGCGAGGCGCTGTACGAATGGAACTACGCCGCCCAGTTGCTGCACATGCGCGCCGCGCAGGGCCGCGAGGCTGATGTGGCGCAGGTCGAGCGCGAGGTCTACCAGCCGCGCTACCTGATCAGCCGGCCCCTGCTGCAGGCGCTGCAAACCCCGGCGCCTGGCGCCGTGCTGCTGATCGACGAGGTGGACCGGGCTGACGAGCCCTTTGAGGCCTTTTTGTTGGAGTACCTGGGCGAGTACCAGGTCAGTATTCCCGAACTCGGCACGCTGCGGGCCCAGGTTAGCCCGGTGACCATCCTCACCAGCAACCGTACCCGTGAGTTGAATGACGCGGTCAAGCGCCGCTGCCTCTACCACTGGCTCGATTACCCTGAGCGAGAGCGCGAGCTGGCCATCGTGCGGGCCCAGGTGCCGCAGGCCTCGGAAGCCCTGTCGGCCCAGGTGGCCCAGGTGGTCATGCGCCTGCGCAGTCAGCCCTTTGCCAGCGCTTTCCAGCGCGCGCCCGGTATTGCCGAAAGCGTGGAGTGGGCCAAGGCCCTGATAGCCCTCGACACCCTGGTGCTGAACCCCGAGCGGATGTCGGACACGGCGGGCATTTTGTTCAAGCAACGCGAAGACGTGGCGGCCCTGACCAAGGACATGGCGCAGGACCTGCTCCGCCCCGAGCCTGACGCGCGGGGCTGAACCTCATGCAACTCGGCGACGCGCGCACTGGCAAACTGGCGGCCAATCTAGCCGCCTTTGGCCGCACCTTGCGCCGCGCCGGGGTGCGGGTTGACAGCTCACGCATTGCACTGGCAGCCGAGGCCGCGCTGGCGGTCGGCCTGGATGACCGGGCGGACCTGTCGGCTGCGATGGAGGCGGTGCTGGTCAGCCGCGAGCAGGACCGGGAGGTGTTTCGCGAGCTGTTCGAAGCCTTTTTTCGCAACCCCAACCTGGCGCACAAGCTGCTGGCACAACTGCTGCCGAGCGCCGAGGGCAAGGCCGAGCCCAGCAAGCGGCGCCCCCGGGTGCGCGAGGCCCTGACGCCGCAAAAAGCGTTTGGCCAGCAGCTCCAGCCCAAACAGGAAGACCAGAAGGTCGACTTTGACGCCGCCATGACGGCCAGCGACCAGCAGCGCCTCAAGCACGCTGACTTCAATGCCCTGTCGGCCGCCGAGTACCGGCTGGTGGAGCGCCTGGCGCGTGATATCCGGCTGCCACTGCCCGAGTTTGACTCACGCCGCACCCGGCCGGGCGAGCGCGGCAGCCAGTTGCACTGGGCCGGGGTGATGCGCTCGGCAGTGCGCACCGGCGGCGAGCCCATGGCGTTGCCGCGGCGCCAGCGCTGCCGCCAGCCGCTGCCATTGCTGGTGTTGGTGGATGTGTCGGGCTCCATGGAGCGCTACGCGCGGCTGCTGCTGGCCTTTTTGCACGCCGCCACCCGCCGGCACCCGCGCCGTGATGTGTTCGCCTTCGGCACCCAGCTGACCGACCTGACGCCGGCCTTTCGCCTGGCCGATACCGACGCCATGCTGGCCCAGGCCAGCGTGTTGATTGAAGATTTTGCTGGCGGCACCCAGCTCGGTGAATCGCTGGTCGCGCTGCGCCAGCAGCATGCCCGCCGTTTGGTAGGGCGGCGCACCCTGGTGCTGCTGATCACCGACGGCCTCGACACCGGTGAGCCGGCGCAACTGGCGCAGGAGCTGGGCTGGCTGCGCCGGCGCAGCCAGCGCTTGTTGTGGCTCAATCCCCTGCTGCGCTTCGAGGGCTATGCGCCACTGGCCCAGGGCGCGGCCGTGCTGCACACCCTGGCCCACGGCATGGTGGCGGTGCACAACCTCAGCCGGCTCGATGACCTCGCGGCCAGCCTGGCCGCCCTGATGAAACGCTGAGACCCCGCTGCACGAAAATACAGCCGAATCCCATCAGACAAGGACCGTACCCCCATGGACATGCAAGGCAGCCGCCAACTCGCCATCACCCAGCAACAGGCCTGGGATGCACTCAACAACCCCGAGGTACTCAAAACCTGCATCCCGGGTTGCGATCGGCTGGAGGCCACCGGCGAGAATCAGTACGCCATCGGCATGGCGGTCAAGATCGGGCCGGTGGCGGCCAAATTCACCGGCAAGATCGCGCTCAGCGATATCAAGGCGCCCGAGCGCTACACCATCTCGTTTGAGGGGCAGGGCGGGCCGGCCGGCTTTGGCAAGGGCAGGGCCGAGGTGCTGCTGGCGCCCAATGCCGAAGGCCATCTGCTGAGCTACACCGTGCAGGCCTCGGTGGGCGGCAAGGTGGCGCAACTGGGCCAGCGCCTGATCGACGGCGCCGCCAAATCCATGGCCGAAGATTTTTTCAAGCGTTTTGATGCCGAGATGCAGCGCCAGTACCCCCAGGCCTATGCCGAAGAGGCCGCTATGGCAGCGCCGGCTGCGGCGGCTCCCAAGGCGTTACCGGTCTGGGTCTGGGGGCTGCTTGCACTGGTCCTGGCCGCCGGTCTGTACGGCCTGTCCCGCTGAGCGGTCCGGGGTTTGCGGCAAAAAAAGGCGGCCATGGAAAATATCGATGTGATGGTCTTGCGCACCCTGCGCGACTGGCGACTGGCCGGGCAGCGGGCCCTGCTGGCCACGGTGGTGCGCACCTGGGGCTCCTCACCCCGGCCGGTTGGCTCCATCATGGCCCTGTGCCAGGACGGCTCGGTGGTCGGCTCGGTGTCGGGCGGCTGCATCGAAGACGACTTGATCTACCGCTTCACCCGGGCCTATGCCTCAGCCGACGGCGCTCCCTCTGCCTGCGAACAAGACATCCCGAGCGGGCCGCCACGCCTGGTCAAGTACGGCATCAGCGCCGACGAGGCCCACCGCTTTGGCCTGCCCTGCGGCGGCACCCTGGAGCTACTGCTGGAATTTGACTCTGAGGCCGCCAGCCTGGCCGCGCTGGTGCAGTGGCTCGCCGCCGGGCAACTGGTGCGCCGAACGGTGCACTTGGCCGACGGCACAGTCAGTCTTCTCCCCAGCGCCGCCCCGGCCGACCTGGCTCTGGACGCGCAGACCCTGGTCAACACCTTCGGCCCTGAATTTCGCATGCTGCTGATCGGCGCCGGGCAGCTCACCGAGTACCTGGCCACCATGGCCTTGTTCAGTGGCTTTGCGGTGACGGTTTGTGACCCGCGTGAAGAATACGCTCGCTCCTGGTCGGTAGCCGGCGTGGCGGTCTTAAAAGACATGCCCGACGACGTGGTAAAGAGCTTTGCGCCAGACCGGCGGACCTGTGTGGTGGCTTTGACACACGACCCCAAGCTCGACGACCTGGCCCTGCTTGAGGCCCTGCAGACCGAGGCCTTTTATGTTGGCGCCATTGGTTCGCGCCGTAACAACGAGGCGCGCCGACAACGCATGATCGAGCACTTCGAGCAAACCGAGGCCGGCCTGGCCCGCCTGCGCGGCCCCATCGGCGTCTACATTGGCAGCAAAACCCCGCCCGAGATCGCGGTCAGCATCATGGCCGAGATTTTGGCGGTGAAGAACAGCGTGGCGCTGCCGCGCGACATGGATGTGGCCCACGCGAAAAACGATTTGGCCATCAGCGCCAACGACCCTGGCCTGCTGGTATGCGGTGTGCCAGGGCCGCGCGCGCGACCCTGAGTCTGCGCAACATGCGGTAACTGTGCAATACCTGTCTAGGGTTTCTCCCTAGACACAAAAGAGCTAAAAAACCTAACAATCGGTATGCAAGAAATTTCATAGGCAAGGCATTGCATAGGGCGTGCCGTTACCCCAAGGAGAGACGCATGCAGAAGGTGTTGCACATCAACCCAGACAAATGCACGGGCTGTTTGCAGTGCGAAATGGCCTGTTCGTTTGAGAACTATGGCACTTTTGCCACGGCCAAGTCGCGAATCAAAGTGTTTGATTTCCATCACACCGGCAAGAAGGTGCCCTACACCTGTACCCAGTGCGATGAGGCCTGGTGCCTGCACGCCTGCCCGGTCGAAGCGATCACAGTGGACAAGGCCACCGGCGCCAAGGTGGTTAATGAGTCCACCTGTGTTGGCTGCAAGGTTTGCACCATCGCCTGCCCGTTTGGCACCATCAACTACGTGCAGGAAACCGGCAAGGTGCAAAAGTGCGACCTCTGCGGTGGCGAGCCGGCCTGTGCTGAGGCTTGCCCCACCGGCGCCATCACCTTCATTGACGCCAACTGGACCGGCCTGGGCAAGATGGCCCAGTGGGCGGACAAGCTCGGCAACCAACCCTCAGCGGTTTAAGGAGACACACCATGGCATGGGCAGGAAAAATTCTTCGTGTTGACTTGACCGCCGGCACCGTCAAGTCCGAGGCGCTCAATATGGACTGGGCACGCGCCTACCTGGGTTCGCGTGGGCTAGGTACCAAATACCTGGTCGAAGAGGTGGACGCCACAGTCGACCCGCTGTCGCCGGCCAACAAGATCATCTGGGCCACCGGCCCTTTGACCGGCACCATGGCCTCCACTGGCGGGCGCTACACCGTGATCACCAAGAGCCCGCTGACCGGCGCCATTGCCTGCTCCAATTCGGGCGGCTACTGGGGTGCCGAGTTCAAGATGGCCGGCTGGGACATGGTTATTTTCGAAGGCCGCAGCGCCACGCCGGTGTACCTCTATGTCAATGACGACCTGGCTGAACTGCGCGATGCAGCCCACCTGTGGGGCAAGAGTGTCTGGCAGACAGAGGAAATGCTTAAAAAGAGTCTGCAAGACCCGCTGACCCGCGTGTCTAGCATCGGCAAGGCCGGCGAAAACGGCGTGCTCTACGCGGCGGTGGTCAATGACCTGCACCGGGCGGCCGGCCGCTCGGGTGTGGGTACGGTCATGGGCAGCAAAAACCTCAAGGCGATTGCCGTGCGAGGCACCAAGGGCGTGGGCAATATCCACAACCCCAAGGCCTTCATGAAGGCGATTGCCGAGAAGAAAAAAATCCTCGCAGAAAACGGGGTTACCGGCCAGGGTCTGCCCGCCTATGGCACCCAGGTGCTGATGAACGTGATCAACGAAGTGGGTGCACTGCCCACGCGCAACCATCGCGACAACCAGTTTGAGGGTGCCAAGGACATCTCTGCCGAAGCCATGGCCACGCCGCGCAAGACCGACGGCAAAAAACAACTCGTTACCAACCAGGCCTGCTTTGGCTGCACCATCGCCTGCGGGCGCATCAGCAAGATGGACGAAGGCCACTTCACCGTGGCCAACAAGCCGCAATACTGGGGAGCCTCTGGCGGGCTGGAGTACGAAGCCGCCTGGGCGCTGGGTGCCGCCAATGGCGTCAACGACCTGGAAACCCTGCAGTACGCCACCATGGTCTGCAATGAGGAAGGTATTGACCCGATCAGCTTTGGCGCCACCGTCGGCGCCGTCATGGAGCTCTACGACATGGGCGTTTTGACCAAGGAGCAGGTCGGCATCGAGGCCAAGTTCGGTTCGGCCCAGGCACTGGCCTTTTTGGTGGAAGAAACCGTCAACAGCCGCGGCTTTGGCGTTGAAATCGGCCAGGGCTCCAAGCGCCTGACCGCCAAATACGGCCACCCCGACCTCAGCATGTCAAGCAAGGGCCAGGAGTTCCCGGCCTATGACGGGCGTGCCATCCAAGGCATTGGCCTGGCCTATGCCACCTCCAACCGGGGCGGCTGCCACCTGCGCGGTTACACCATTGCCTCCGAAGTGCTGGGCATTCCGGTCAAGACCGATCCGCTGGCGCACGAGGGCAAACCAGAGTTGGTCAAGGCTTTCCAGGATGCCACGGCTGCGTTCGATTCCTCTGGCCTGTGCATCTTCACCACCTTTGCCTGGGGCTTGGCTGACCTGGCGCCGCAAATGGCGGCAGCCTGCGGCGATCAGTACACCACCGAAGAGCTTGAGAAGATCGGCGAGCGGGTCTGGAACCTGGAGCGCGAGTTCAACAACCGCGCCGGCTTTACTGCCAAGGACGACAGCCTACCCAAGCGCCTGCTCACAGAAGCCTGCAAGACCGGCCCGGCCACGGGCAAGGTCAATATGCTTGCCGAGATGATGCCCAAGTACTACGCGGTACGCGGCTGGGACAGCGAAGGCCGCCCCACCAAGGCCACGCGGGCCCGACTCGGTTTGTAAGGTCTGAGCTGCGTGCCCCGGCAATGAGCGGCTCTGCGGAGCCGCTTTTTTAATGATTGGAGACTGATCCCATGCACCACCTGATACTTGGCGCCGGCCCGGCTGGCGTGATTGCTGCTGAAACCATCCGCAAACACGCGCCGCTTGACGACATCACCGTAGTTGGCGATGAAGCCGAGCCGCCCTATTCGCGCATGGCCATTCCCTACCTGCTGATGGGCAATGTGGACGAATCGGGCACCTACTTGCGCAAAGACCCCCTTCATTTGGCCAATCTGCGGATCAAGCAGGTCAGCGCCAGCGCTCGCCGGGTGGACACGGTGGCCAAACGGGTCATGCTCGACAGCGGACAGGCGGTGGATTTCGACACGCTGCTGATCGCCACCGGCTCGCGCCCGATGCGGCCGCCCATTGCGGGCATCGACTCGCCTGGTGTGCACGCCTGCTGGACCCTGGCCGACGCGCGCGCCATCATGGACCTGGCCAAGCCGGGCGCCCGGGTGCTGCAACTCGGCGCCGGTTTCATTGGCTGCATCATCATGGAGGCGCTGGCTGCGCGCGGGGTGGTGTTAAGCGTGGTGGAAATGGGCGACCGTATGGTGCCGCGCATGATGGGCCCCACGGCGGGCGGCATGATCCGCGACTGGTGTCAAACCAAGGGGGTGCAGGTGTTCACCGGCACCCGGGTCGAGGCGATTGAGGCCGGCCCACCGCTGACGGTGCGCTTGTCTAATGGCACGCAGTTGAATGCTGACCTGGTCATCAGCGCGGCGGGTGTCAAACCGGCAATCGAGTTTCTGGCTGATTCGGGTATCAGCTGCCTGCTCGGCGTGCTGACCGACGAGCACCTGCAAACCAATGTGTCGGGCGTTTTTGCAGCTGGCGACTGTGCCGAGGCCTTTGACAAGGTCAGCGGCAAGACCATCGTCAGCGCCATTCAGCCCAACGCGGCTGAGCAGGCCCGGGTGGCGGCTCTGAACATGGTGGCCCATGCCCGAGGGCAAGCCGCGGCCAGTGAGCTCAAGGGGGTGACGCAGATCAATGTGCTTGACACGCTGGGGCTGGTCTCCACCAGCTTCGGAGCCTGGCAGGGGCTGCCCGGTGGCCAGCAGGTGGAGCTCACTGATGTCCCGGCCGGCCGCCACCTGAGCCTGCAGTTCAAAGACGATGTGCTGGTGGGCTGTAACTCGGTCGGTTGGACCGCGCATGTGGGCGTAATGCGTGGGCTGGTTGAAGGCCAGGTGAAGCTGGGCGTCTGGAAGGACGCGCTGCTCAAAGACCCAACCCAGCTGATGCCCGCCTACCTGGCCTGCGCCCAGGCACAAAGCGGCTGGGCGGGTGCACAGGATGCGCGCCGGCGCTGACACAACAGGCGCGCTGATGCACATCACCTTCAAGCTGTTCGCTTCTCTGACCGACTACCTGCCGCCCGAGGCCCGTTACACCAACATCATGCAGCTGGAGGTGGCGCCTGAGGCCACCATCAGCCAGATCATCGAGCCCTTTGGTCTGCCGCCCAAGATGGTGCATCTGGTGCTGATCAACGGCAGGTACATCGAGCCCGACAAACGCCTGACGCAGACCTTGGTCGAGGGCGATGTGCTGGCGATCTGGCCGCCGATTGCCGGGGGCTGATAGCCTGAGTGGCGCTGCTCGCCATGCAATCTTGTTACGCCGAGCGCTTTGAGCGGGACATGGCTTGCACAGAGGCCGAGTGGCTGGGCTGGCTGCCGGGTGCGATTGGTGAGCATTTCTGGAAGCTACAAACCCACTCGGCTGGCGTGCGCATCGGCGAGGGCGCGCTGGGGCTGACCTGGCAGGTGGCTGAACCCCGCGTGATTGCTCTGGTGCGCATGCCTCGTCTGCTGGTGAGCTTTCGCTTCGCCGGCCTGGACGAAGCCCAGCGTTATGCTTTCATGAAGCGCTTTGACCTGTACATGCATCGCGGCGGCGGCTGAGCCCGGATCTCGACCCAAGGCAGCAGTTCATTCACCATTGCCGGCAGGCTGCAACGGAGGTCCGTGGATTCGTGGTGGTCGCCGGGAATGGCGGTACCAAAGTAAGCGGTGGGTCGGGCGCCAGGCCAGCTATGTATGGAGGTTCAAGGTATGAAAAAAGTGGCGGTCTTGATGCCGGCTAGGGTCAGCAGCAGGGAGCCCAGCAGGTGTAGTGCAGCGGTGGCGAACGCCAGACCGTAGCGTTGCTGCATCAGCATGGCCACCACTTCGGCGGAAAAGCTCGAAAACGTGGTGAGTGCGCCAAGAAAGCCGGTCACCAGGGCCAGTCGCCAGACCGGGTCGAGTTGGGGCAAGGCGCCAAACACCGCCACGCAAATGCCCACCAGATAGCCGCCGACCAGGTTGGCGGCCAGCGTGCCCAGGGGCAGCAGGGCGAACGGGTTGAGCCACAGGCCCAGACCCCAGCGGGCCAGCGCACCCAGGCTAGCCCCAACGCAGATGGCCGCGACCGACAGCATCTTGTGCTAGCGGCTCATTTGTTGCGGCAGCCAGGTCACAATGGCGGGGAAGACATAGATCAGCGCCACCGCCGCGCACATCAACCCAAACATCGGCAGACTCACGCGGGCGATCCAGGTGAGTTGGCGCCCGGTCATGCCCTGCAGCACAAACAGGTTGAAGCCCACTGGGGGCGTGATCTGTGCCATCTCCACCACCAGCACGACGAAAATACCAAACCAGATGGCATCAATGCCTGCGGCCTGAACCGTGGGCATCAGCACGCCCATGGTGAGCACCACCATCGAGATGCCGTCCAGAAAACAGCCCAGCACAATGAAGAAAAGCGTGAGGGCAAAGATCAGCTGCGCTTTGCTCAGGCCCAGTGAGCCAATCCATTCGGCCAAGTGGCGCGGCAGGCCGATGTAGCCCATGGCCAGTGTCAGGAAGGCCGCCCCGGCCAGAATCAGCGCAATCATGCAGTACAGACGGGTGGCGCCCATCAGGGCCGCCTGGAAACTTGCCCAGTTCAAAGAGCCCTGCAGCGCCGAGATGACGAGCGAGCCGACCACGCCCACAGCTGCGGCCTCGGTGGCAGTGGCAATGCCGGCGTAGATTGAGCCCAACACCGCCACGATCAGCGACACCACCGGCATCAAGCTGCGCGAGGCGGCCAGCTTCTCCCGCAGCGTGAATCGGCCGTCAGCGGCCGGCACCTGATCGGGGTGGCGCAGGGCCCACAGCATGATGTAGCCCGAGAACAGGCCCGCCAGCATCAAGCCAGGCAGCACGCCAGCGATGAACAGCTTTGAGATCGAGACCTCGGCCGCCACCCCGTAGACGATCATGATGATCGACGGCGGAATCAGCAAGCCCAGGGTGCTGGCGCCGGCCAGGGTGCCGATCACCATGTGCTCGGGGTAGCCGCGTCGCGTGAGCTCGGGCAGGGTCATTTTGCCAATGGTGGCGCAGGTGGCTGCGCTGGAGCCTGAGACAGCGGCAAATATGGTGCAGCCGATCACATTGGTGTGCAGCAAGCGTCCGGGCAGGCCCTGCACCCAGGGCGCCAGGCCCTTGAACATGTCATTCGAGAGCCGGGTACGAAACAAAATCTCACCCATCCAGATGAACAGGGGCAGGGCGGTCAGGGTCCAGCTCGACGAGGAGCCCCACACCGTCACAGCCATGGCGTCGCCGGCCGGCCGAGATGAAAAAATAGACACCGCCAGCCAGGCCACACCGGTCAGGGTCAGCCCGACCCAGACGCCACTGCCCAGGATCAGCAGCAGGGCGACCAGCAGCGAGACCGTGATGAGCAGATCATTCATGGCACCAGCCTATTCATTGCGCAGCGCTTCGTCGCTCTGCCGCTCGGTACGCTGGCCGCGCAGTTCCAGCAGCAGTTCATCGAGAAAGGCAATGGCCAGGATGACCGAGCCCGCGGCCATGGCCAACTGCGGTATCCACAGGGGCGTGGCGTCGCTGCCGGTGGACACGTCATGAAAGCTGTGCGACTGCCAGGCCAGGCGGCAGCAGTAAAAGGCGAACAGGCTGCCCAGTACCGTGGCAAATGACAGAGCCCAGAGTTCCATGGCCTTTTTGCTGCGCCCTTTCAAGGCACCCAGCAGCAGGGTGACCCGAATGTGCTCGCCGCGCTTGAGGGTGTGGGCCAGGGCCAGAAAACCACTCGCCGCCATCAGGTAACCAGCATAGGCGTCGGTGCCAGGCACATGAAAGTGCAGCTGTCGGCCAACGATGGACAGCAGCACCATCGCCAGCAGACCCACCATGCACAACGCAGCCAGCGCAGCTGCGCCATCGAACAGCCTGTCGAGCGTGCGACGCATCAACACCGCCGCTTTAATGCGCCGCGCCGAGATTCAGGGCTTGAGGTAGGCGTCAACCACGGCTTTGCCCTCTGCCCCGGCTTTCTCCAGCCATTCCTTGGCCATCACATCGCCTACTTTTTTCATGTCGGCCGTGAGCTGCGCAGAAGGGGTGACGATGCTCATGCCATTGGCCCTGAGTTTGTCCAGCGAATCGGTGTTGGCCCTCTTGGAGGCAGCCAGGCCGCGCACTTCGGCATCGGCCGCGGCTTTGAGTACCGCCGCTTTGGTGGGGGCGTCCAGCGCGTCAAAGGCAGCCTTGTTGACAATCACGCCGTTTTTGGGCAGCCAGGCCTGGGTGTCGTACCAGTACTTGATGTGCTCATAGGTTTTGGTGTCAAAGCCGGTGGAGCCAGATGACATATAGCTTTCAACCACGCCGGTCGCCATGGCCTGCGACAACTCGGCGGCTTGCACTGTCACGGGCTGCGCGCCAACCAGCTCGGCAATCCGCGCGGTGGACGGGCTGTAGGCGCGCCACTTCACGCCCTTCAGGTCAGCGCCGGAATTGATCGGCTTTTTGACATAAATGCCTTGTGGTGGCCACGGCACTGCGTACAAAAGGGCCATACCTTGCTCAGCGAGTTTCTTTTCCAGAAATGGTTTTTGCGCCTTGTAGAGTTTCATGGCCTCGTCGTAGCTATCGGCCAAAAACGGCAGGGCGTCCACGCCAAACAGCTGCCATTCATTTTGAAAGTTGGCCAACAAAATTTCGCCAGCCTGGGCCTGCCCACCCTGTACCGCGCGTTTGATTTCGGGCGCCTTGAACAGGGCGCCATTGGCATGCACAGTGATTTTGAGCTTGCCGCCGGTGGCCTTATCGATGTCGTTGGCAAAGTCGCTCAGGTTAACCGTGTGGAAGTTGGTGGCTGGGTAGCCGGCGGGCAGGTCCCACTTGGTTTGGGCAAGCGCAGCTGGGGCTGCCAAGCTCAGCAGGGCGGCTGCGGCGGTGAGTGCAAACAGGCGACGGTTCATAAAATCCCCAAGAGTTTGATGGCGCAGGATGAGACTAAATGTAAAGCCGATTTCATCAGGACGGATCAGTGTTTTCCCTAATCGTCAACAAATTGTCGATAAATTGTGATTGAGCTACCTACAATCATTTTATGCAACAAGAATGCCAAGCTGTGGCGACAGCATGAGGGGCGAGTCTGGCAAGCCCGATGCGCGGCCGCCGGAGGACGGGCTGATCGTCTCCTCGGCGCACCTGGTGTCGCCACGCAGCGCCGAGATGAGCGAGTTTGAATTCGGCCTGATCGTCGCCGGCAACGCCTTTCACCGCTGGATCGTGCACTGCATGAGCGCAGCCGGCCTGAAGGACTTGATGCCGCTGGATGTGCTGGTGCTGCACCATGTGACACACCGGGCGCGCGACAAGCGCCTGGCCGATATTTGCTTCATCATAAATGTGGAGGACACCCACCTGATCAACTACTCGCTCAAAAAACTGCAGCATCTGGGCGTGGTGGCCTCCCGCAAGAGCGGCAAAGAAGTCACCTATGCCGCCACCGAGCTGGGCCACCAGCATATCGAACGCTACCGAGAAATCCGCGAATCCTGCCTGATCGACGCACTCAAGGCCGACGACGGGCTGAACCGGGACATTGGCGAACTCGCCCGCCTGCTGCGTCTGCTGTCGGGCATTTATGACCAGGCCGCCCGCTCGGCCGCCAGCCTGTAGGCGCCCAGTTCCATGACACACGACAAGAGCCAGCGCTGGCAGTTCTGGGTAGACCGCGTCTTTTAAAAAATCAATTAAATCAGCAACTGTCGGCAGTAAATAGAACTGTCCGGTTTGGTAACAAGTAGATTGTCCGCTTTCTGTTGTTTGGATTGCGATGGCTTTAAAGCCATCGCGCGTTTTGTTTTGACGGCCC
>SHXM01000041.1 GCA_009693325.1 Rhodoferax sp. | reverse complement strand
GCTCCAGCCGTCATAGGCTTCTGTAAATCTCATCTTCCGGTTCTCCTGCATGTAGCGGGCCCGGCTTATGGGGGCATGTTGCATTGCTCCTCCACAAACCGGACAGATTACTTGCTAAAAACCGGACAACTCATTTACTCCCGACACATACAGGGCATGGACATTGACAAGTCGCCTCAGCCAGCCTACATTAATAACCCAACAGTCATTAACTCATGAGCAACGACGCAAACCCCTCGAAACACGCCCATACGGCCCACACCAAGCACGAGCGGCGCAAGGATGCGCGTCCTGGTGAATTGGTCGATGCCGCGCTCGAGTTGTTCGTGCAAAAAGGCTTTGCCGCCACCCGGGTGGAAGAGGTGGCCCACCTGGCCGGCGTCTCCAAAGGCACGCTGTTTTTGTATTTTCCCAGCAAGGAAGATCTGTTGAAGGCGGTGGTACGCCACCACCTGGCGGGCCGCTTCCCGGAGTGGCATCAGGAGTTTGAGCGTTTTGAGGGCAGCACCGCCGATATGCTGCGCTATTGCATGCGCATGTGGTGGGCGCGAATCGGCTCGACCAAGATCTCGGGCATCAGCAAACTGATGATGAGCGAGGCCAGGAACTTCCCCGAACTGGCCGCCTTTTATGAGCAGGAAGTGGTCTTGCCTGGCATGCTGCTCATACAGCGCATTTTGCAGCGCGGCGTTGACCACGGCGAATTTGCGGTGCCCGACATGAAATATGGCGCCTACACGGTGTTGGCACCCCTGCTGTTTTTGGCTATGTGGAAGCACTCGCTGGGCAGCTGCTCGAGCGCCGTGGACATTGATCCCGAAAGTTACATCGCTGCTCAGGCCGAGGCTTTGCTCGCTGGCCTGTGTGTTCGTTCGACCCCGTTGACCCCCTTGGGCTCTCTTGCAATATGAAATCTTGGCTTAAATGGTTTATTCTGGTTCTGGTGTTGGCGCTGCTGGCAGCGGGCGCGCTGCGTTTGATTTCCACACGTCAGGCGCAAAAAGCCGAGCTTGCAGCGCAACAGTCAGCGGCGCAAGTGCCAGCAGTGCTGGAACTTGCAGCTGCCGATGTGCTGCGTGTGCAAACGCTGGAGCTGGTGCAGAGCCTGGCCATTGCGGGTCCGCTGCGTGCGAGCAACTCGGCTTTTGTCAAGGCCCGCGTGGCCGGCGAATTACAGGGCCTGGCGCTGCGCGAGGGCGATCGGGTCAGCGCCGGGCAGGTAGTAGCGCGGATTGATGCCACCGAGTCCCAGGCCCGCGTGCGCCAGGCCCAGCAACAAGCCGAGGCGGCCCGCGCCCAGGTCGACATCGCCAGGCGCAGCTTTGACAACAACCGCTCGCTGGTAGATCAGGGCTTCATTTCCAAAACTGCGCTCGACACCTCGGCTGCGTCCCTGGCCGCCGCCGAGGCCAGCTTTCGGGCCGCACAGGCTGGTGCCGACCTGGCCAACAAATCGCTCGAGGACACCGTGCTGCGTGCCCCCATGTCCGGGGTGGTCGCGCAACGCCTGGCACAGCCGGGCGAGCGGCTGGCGGTGGACACCCGCATTCTTGAGATTGTGGACCTCAGCCGGCTCGAACTCGAGGCGAGCCTGAGCCCCGCTGACTCGCTCTTGGTGCAGCCGGGGCAGGAGGCAGTGCTCAGCGTTGAGGGAGCCAGCCAAACCTTGAGTGCCAAGGTGCTGCGGGTCAACCCCAGCGCAGTCGCCGGCAGCAGGGCGGTGCTGGCCTACTTGGCCGTGCAAAGCAACCCGGGGCTGCGCCAGGGCCTGTTTGCCCAGGGCCGGCTCAGCATTGGCAAGCTGCAAGTACTGGCGATACCCCTGGCAGCGGTGCGTACTGACAAACCCCTGCCCTATGTGCAACTGATCCAGGACGGCTCAGTGGTGCACCAAACAGTAGAACTCGGCGCCCGCGGCGAGCAGGCAGACCAGACCATGGTCGGCATCAAGGGCCTGCCGGAACAGGCTGTCATCCTCTCGGGCACGCTGGGCAGTCAGCGGCCGGGCACGCGCGTCAAACTGCCACTGGGCCAATAAGCCATGTGGTTCACACGCGTCAGCCTTAAAAACCCGGTTTTTGCCACCATGGTCATGCTGGCCCTGGTGGTGCTAGGCCTGTTCTCGCTGCAGCGCTTGCAGGTCGACCAATTCCCGAACATCGATTTCCCGACCGTGGTGGTGATTGCCGACTACCCCGGCGCCGCCCCGGAAATTGTCGAGAGCGAGGTGTCGCGCAAGTTGGAAGAAGGCGTCAACTCCATCGCTGGCATCAGCGCCCTGACCTCGCGCAGCTACGAGGGGCAGTCGGTGGTGGTGATCGAATTCGGTCTGCACATTGACGGCCGCAAGGCCGCCGATGATGTGCGCGAAAAAGTAGCTGCCATCAAGCCAACCCTGCGCGCCGAGGTCAAAGAGCCCCGGGTGCTGCGCTTTGACCCGTCGGCACGAGCCATCTGGTCGGTGGCGGTGCTGGCCGAGCCGGTCGGCGGCAAACCCGCGCCGAGCCCGGTCGAGCTGAGCAACTGGGCCGAACAGACCCTCAAAAAACGCCTGGAGAATGTGCGTGGCGTGGGCTCTGTTGCGCTGGTAGGAGCGACCCGCCGAGAGATCAACATCTACCTCAACCCGCAGGCCCTGGAGAGTTTTGGCATCTCGCCAGAACAGGTGGTCGCGGCGGTTCGCAATGACAACCAGGACCTGCCGCTGGGGGCCATCAGATCAACCGAGCAGGAGCGCGTGATACAGATTGCCGGGCGGCTGCAGCGCCCGCAGGACTTTGGCCGCATCATCGTGGCGCGCAAGGGCGGCGCGCCGGTGCGCATCGAGCAATTGGCGCGGGTCAGTGACGATGCCCAAGAGGCTGAAAACCTGGCGCTCTACAACGGCAAGCGCACCCTCCTGCTCAATGTGCAGAAGTCCCAGGACGAAAACACCATCGCCGTGGTCGACGGTCTGATCAAGACCATGGCCGCCATGAAAGACCAGCTGCCACCCGGCGTGCGGCTCGAGCAGATCACGGATGGCTCGCGCCAAATCAGGGTCTCGGTAGATAACGTGCGCCGCACGCTGATTGAAGGTGCGCTGCTGACCGTGCTCATCGTGTTCCTGTTTCTCAACTCGTGGCGCTCCACGGTGATCACCGGTCTGACCCTGCCAATCGCCCTGATTGGCTCGTTCTTGTTCATGTACATGGCCGGCTTCACCATCAACATGATCACCCTGATGGCCCTGAGCCTGTGCGTGGGCCTGCTGATTGATGATGCGATCGTGGTGCGGGAAAACATCGTGCGCCACATGCAAATGGGCAAGAGCGCCTACCAGGCCTCGCTCGATGGCACCGAGGAGATTGGCCTGGCGGTGATGGCCACCACCCTGTCCATCGTGGCGGTTTTTCTGCCCATCGGATTCATGGGGGGCATCATCGGCAAGTTTTTTCATGAGTTTGGCATCACCATCGTGGCCGCCGTGCTGATCTCGATGTTCGTGAGCTTTACCCTTGACCCAATGATGTCAAGCATCTGGCACGACCCCAGCGTGCTGGCGCATGGCGCGGGCGCCAAGCCTGGGCCCCGCTCGGCCTATGACAAAACCATCGGTCGCGTCACCGGCTGGTTTGACCAGGCCACCGAGGCCCTGGCAGACGCCTACCAGGTGGTACTGCGCTGGGCCCTGCTGCACAAACTGCTCACGCTGGGCATGGCATTGCTGATTTTTATTGGCAGCGTCTTCATGGTGCCTCTGTTGGGCACGGAATTCGTACCCAAATCCGACTTCTCCGAAACCACCCTGAGCTTTTACACGCCGGCCGGCTCATCGCTTGAGGTCACCGAGGAGCGCGCCCGACAGGTTGAGGCCGTTGTCCGCTCTTTTCCTGAAGTACGCTACACCCTGACCACCATCAACACGGGCAATGCTCAGGGAAAAATGTACGCCAGCTTGTACGTGCGCTTGGTGGATCGCAATGCCCGCAAGCTCGGCGTGGAGCAAATGTCTGTGCAGCTGCGCGAGCGTCTGCGCCGGGTGCCGGGCATCACGGTCACCCATGTCGGTCTGACCGATTCTGTCCATGGGCAAAAACAGATCTCTTTTTCGATCCAGGGGGCCGAGACCGCCGAGCTTGAGCGCCTGGCGGGCCTGACCCTTGAGCAGGTGCGCAACATCCCTGGTTTGGTGGACCTCGACAGCACAGCCAAGCCGGGCAAGCCGGCGCTCGACATCCAGGTGAACCGCGATGTCGCCTCTGACCTGGGCCTCAACCTGTCCCAGGTCGGCAGCGCCCTGCGCACCCTGGTGGCCGGCCAAACAGTGGGCAACTGGCGCGCCGCCGACGACCAGACCTACGATGTCAATGTGCGTCTGGCTCCGCAAGCCCGCAACAGCCCGCAAGACCTTGAACAAGTGCCGTTCACTGTGGGCACGCAGGCCGATGGCAGCCCGCGCATCGTGCGCTTGGGCCAACTGGCAACGGTGCGTAGCACCATCGGGCCAAACCAGGTCAACCGGCGCGACTTGAACCGCGAGGTCGCCATCAGCGCCAACGTGTCTGGGCGCTCCAGCGGCGAGGTGTCGGCGGACATCAAAAAAGCCATGGACCGCATCAGCCTGCCGGCGGGCTACAGCTTTCGCTTCGGCGGCTCGACCAAAGACATGGGCGAGGCCTTTAACTACGCGATTTCGGCACTGGCACTGGCGGTGATCTTCATCTACATGATTTTGGCCAGCCAGTTCAAAAGTTTTTTGCAGCCGATGGCGTTGATGACGGCACTGCCGCTGACCTTGATCGGGGTGGTTTTGGCACTGATGATGTTCAACTCGACCCTCTCGATGTTCTCGATCATTGGCGTCATCATGCTGATGGGGCTGGTGACCAAGAATGCAATTTTGTTGGTCGACTTTGCCATTCGGGCGCGCGACGGCGGCTTGGACCGTAGCGCCGCCCTGCTGCTGGCGGCCAAGGTGCGCTTGCGCCCGATTTTGATGACCACACTGGCCATGATTTTCGGCATGGTGCCGCTGGCCTTTGCCCTCACCGAGGGCTCGGAGATGCGCGCGCCCATGGGGCAGGCCGTGATCGGCGGGCTTATCACCTCCTCGCTGCTCACGCTGGTGGTGGTACCGGTGATGTATTGCTACATGGACGATCTGGGTCAATGGGTGCGCCGGCGCTGGGGCGCCAGCCCCTACCAGGACCGCAGCCTGCCGGGCTAAAATAGGTGCGCACTCAACACGCCCCTCGGAGCATACGGATGGACCTGGAACAAGCCCGCTTCAACATGATCGAACAGCAAATCCGACCGTGGGACGTGGCCGATGCCGATGTGTTGCATCTGCTTTCGGTGATACGGCGCGAAGATTTTGTGCCCCTGGCGCACCGCTCGCTGGCCTTTGTTGACATGGAGATCCCTTTGGGCTGGGGCCAGTGCATGCTGGCCCCGCGGGTCGAGGCCCGCATGCTGCAAGACGCAGCCGTGCAAAAACACCACAAAGTGCTTGAAATCGGCAGCGGCTCGGGCTTTATGGCCGCGCTGCTCGCGCACCAGGCACAAAGTCTGCTCTCGCTCGAAGTTGTGCCCGAATTGGCGGAACTGGCCACCGCCCAACTGCGCCGGGCCGGCATACACAACGCCGAAGTTCGCCTGGCCAACGGAGCACAGGGGGCGCCAGAGGATGGTCCGTTTGACCTGATCATGGTGAGCGGCTCGCTGGCCGAGGTTCCACCAGCCCTGTTGGCGCAGCTCAAAACCGGCGGGCGGCTGATCGCCATCGTTGGGGACGAGCCGATGATGCGGGCCACCCTGATTGAGCGCACCAGCGAGGCCAATTACCTAACCCGCCAGCCCTGGGACACGGTAGCACCCCGCATGGCCTATTTTGCCGAGCCTTCGCATTTTCATTTTTAGCCAGCCCGATCTAGCCTGCCATGATTAGCCAAATCCGACCCTCAGAACTCTCTGCCTGGCTTGCGACCGCGCGAGCCCATGGCGAGCCAGTGGTGCTTGACGTGCGCGAGCCGCTGGAGTTGCGTGCCGCCAGCGTGCGCCCAGACGGCTTCACGCTGCTGACCATCCCTATGGGCGCGCTGCAGGCCCGGCTCGACGAGCTTGACCCGGCGCAGCCGATCGCCTGCCTGTGCCACCATGGCTCGCGCAGCATGCAGGTGGCGAGTTTTTTGCATTCGCAAGGCTTTGCTTATTTGGCCAACATCGCCGGCGGGATCGACGCCTGGTCAACCGAGCTCGATGCCTCGGTAGCGCGCTACTGAGACCATCTTGCGCTCTCGCGACCCCATCTATTTCAAACAGGCTATTACATGACCGCATTTCGTTTTCTGCCCTTGTCCGTAGCCCTTGCCGCCGCCGCCACCCTGCCGGCCCGCGCCCAAAACCTGGTGACGCTGTACGAAGCCGCCCGGGCCTTCGATGCCAGTTACCAATCGGCGCAGTACCAGTTTGAGGCGACCGCAGCCAAGTCTGAGCAGGCCCGTGCTGCCACTCTGTACAAAATCGATCTGGCAGCTGCGGCTTCAATCAGCGCCATAGATAACACCGCAGCAACAAGCAAACAAGGCGGCTACGATGTTCAAAGCGCCACCCTGAGCGCCTCCCAGCCCCTGTACCGCCCGGGCAACCAAATCGCCTTCGAGCAAAGCAAGCGCCAGATTGACGTTGAAGAACAAAAATTGCTCAGCGCCGAGCAAGATCTGATCATGAAGCTCAGCACGGCCTACTTCGATGTGCTGGCCTCCCAAGACAGCCTGGCCTATTTGTTGGCGCAAAAAGCCGCTGTCACCGAACAACTGGCCTCGGCCAAGCGTAATTTTGAGGTCGGCACCGCCACCATCACTGACACCCGGGAAGCGGAGGCCCGCTTTGACCTGGTGGTAGCCCAGGAAATCGCCGGGCGAAATGACCTGCAGGTGAAAAAATTGTCACTGGACCAACTCGTGGGTAAAACCAACAGTACGCCGCTGCCGGTCAAGCTGCCCCTGCAACTGCCCCCGGTGCAACCCGGTGATGTGGCGGCCTGGGTGCAAAAATCAGAAGAAATGCACCCGACTGTCCGGCAAAGCCGCCTGGCTTTTGAAGTGGCACAAATGGAAGCCAGAAAAGCCCAGGCTGCCACCATGCCCACGCTGGACCTGACCGGCAATCTGAACATGGCCAACAACAACGGCACGGCCTCCGGAAATACGTCCTACCGCACCACCACCGCTACCGTTGGCCTGAGCTTCAACATGCCGCTGTTCTCGGGCTATGCCATCGAGAATCGCATCAAGGAGGCGCTGGCCCTGGAAGAAAAAGCCCGCACCGACCTCGAAGCGGTCAAACGCAGCGTGGCGCAAGCCAGCCGTACTGCTTTTTTTGGCCTGTTGTCTGGCCAAAGCCAGGTCAAGGCCTTGCAGGCCGCAGAGGCGTCCAGCCAGAGCGCCCTGGACGCCAACAAACTGGGCTACCAGGTGGGTGTGCGCATCAACATCGACGTGCTCAATTCGCAAAGTCAGCTGTTTGACACCAAGGCCAAGTTGGCCAAGGCCCGTTATGACGTGCTCTTGGGCGGGCTCAAGCTGCACCAGGCCAGTGGCATTTTGAAGGCCGAGGACTTAAAGCAGGTCAACACGCTGCTGGCCAATTAAGGCCGCTACCGCGGCAGCGGTGCGTTGCGCCGCGCCGCTGTGGGCACTGGCAAAGCGGTCTGCGGCTGCTGCCATTTCAGACCTGCGCTCAGGCTGGGCCAGCAAGTCTTCTGCAGCCGCCAGCGCTTCGTCCATTGAGGCTACAGACTGGGCTGCGCCAGCCGCCACGGCCAGGCCGGCGGCCTCGGCAAAATTGAAGGTGTGCGGGCCCATCAGCAGCGGGCAGCCGCAGGCGGCGGCCTCGATCAGGTTTTGCCCGCCCAGCGGCTCAAAGCTGCCGCCCAGCAGGGCCAGGTCGGCCAAGCCGTAGTACAGCGCCATCTCACCGAGCGTGTCACCCAGCCAAATACTGCCCAGGCTGCCCCCGGGCGCTGGTGCATCGGTTGGCGGCTCTGCCGGCGGCCAGGGCCCGCCCTGGCTGCGCCGGTGCAGCGCAAAACCCTGCGCCTGAATCAACGCTGCCACCTGGTCAAAGCGCTGCGGATGGCGCGGCACGATCAGCCACTGGGTCTGGGAACTTGGCGCAGCGCCCGGCCGGGCCTCTTGTGCGGCGCGGGCGCCGAGGATTTGTTCTTTCAGGGCCCCCAGCAACTGGGCCTCCTCGCCCATGCGCGAACTTGCCAACATGGCCACCGGCCCGCGCCGAGCCGCCCGGCCTTGGCGCCCCGCCGCCAACAGACCAGCATCCGGGCGGGCATCGAACTTGAGGTTGCCGAACACGCCCGGCACCCAAGCACCGAGCCGGCGCAAGCGGCTGGCATGCTCTGGCGTCTGCGCCCAAACTGCCGCCAGGCCCCGGTAGGCCGGCCGTGCCAGCCAGGCCAGACGCAGTGCTTTGTTGAGCGACTGCTCGCTCAAGCGGGCGTTGGCCAAAACCAGTGGCAGCCCGCGCTTTTGACAGGCGGCCACCCAGTTGGGCCACACCTCGGTCTCCATCAACAGGCCAATGCGAGGCTGAAAATGGTCTAAAAACCGCCGCACCGCAGGCTCGCTGTCCCAGGGCTGCCAGACCTGCACATCACCGGGCTGCAGCAGCCTCTGCCCCTCGGCGCGGCCGGTCGCCGTACCATGGCTTAGCACCAGGCGCATGCCCGGCAGGGCCAGGCGCAACTGCTCGATCAGCAGCGCTGCGGTGCGGGTCTCGCCCAACGACACCGCGTGCACCCACACGGTCGTGCCCGAGCCAGCCGGCCAAACCGTGTCGTAGTGGCCAAAGCGCTCGGGCACCGCCTGGGCATACAGCGGCTCTGCACGGGCACGCCAAGCCAGCTTGCGCCGCACGGCGGGCTGGGCCAACAGCATGGCCAGCGAATACAGCCGACGCATCAAGCGAACACCACCTTGGGGCAAACAGCCTGCCAGGCCTGCCAAACCTGGTCCACCGTGGGTGTCGGCTGCGCATACACGCTGCACTGCTTGGCCAAGCCCGTTGGTCCGGTGCGCCAGGCCGTGTCAAAGTTGTAGATTTGCACATGGGCCAGCCCCAGGGCCACGGCAATGTGGCTCAGGCCACTGTCCACCCCCACCACGCCAGCGCAGCCAGCCATGGCATCGCTCAATGCATCGAGCCCCTGTCGGGGCCAGACATGGGCCGCCAACAGGCCACGAGCGATTTGCCGCGCCTGCTGCTCTTCAGCGTCATTGCCGTGCGGCAGGGCCAGGCTAAAGCCACTGTCAATCAGCCGCTTCCCAAGCGCCTGCCAGGCGGCTACCGGCCACTGCTTGTCCGCCCGTGAGCTGCCGTGCACCAGCACCACCACCCGGGGGCCAAGCCAAGGCGTGGCGGCGCGGGCTGGGCTGAGCGCGGGGCTGGCTTGGCCCTGAGCCTGCGCCGTGCTGCTGGGCTGGGCCAGCAGGCCGAAAGACATTGACCCAGGCACCTGGTAGCCCAGCGCCTTGGCGCACAGGGCGCGGCTGCGGTCTACCGCGCCGATGCGCCTGGGCAACAGCAGGGCCTGGTCGGCCACCCAGCGCGTCGGGGCCTCGTACGAGGAGCCATCGGTGCGATTGGCCAGCGCCACGCGCTGCCCACCGGGCGCCAAGCGCGCCAGCCAGGCCACCAGCGCCGACTTGCTCAGGCCCTGCAGGTCCAACACACGGTCGTAAGCCTCGCTTTGTAAATCAGCGCAAAAAGTACGCCAGGCGGTCCGTGTGCCAGCGGCCAGGGGGGCGCGGCGCCAGCGCCGCAAATCACACTCGATGACCCGGCGCAGGCCGCTGCAGCAGCGCAGCAAAGGGGCAAAAGCGGGCTCCACCACCCAATCAATCTGGGCCTGCGCAAAGACCTGCCGCAGGTCTTGCGCCGCGGGCATGGCATGTACCACGTCGCCAAGCGAAGACAGCTTGACGATCAGGATTTTCAATGCGCCGCCTGGTCCAGCGTGGCGTCGGGCTTGACGGTTCGCAGCAGCAGCAACAACTCAACCTGAATACGCGCCAGCGCCTCGGGCGTGTGGCCTTCAAAACGCAGCGCCAGCACCGGCGTGGTGTTGGAGGCGCGGATCAGCCCAAAGCCATCGGGCCAGTCGACCCGCAGGCCATCGATCAAGTTCAAGACTGCCGGCGCAGCAAAATGCGCCTGCGCCTGCAGTTGCGCCACCAACTGGTGCGGCTCACCCTCGGCGCATTTCACATTGAGTTCGGGCGTGGAAAAACTGCTGGGCAAAGCGTTCAGCACCGCGTTGGCGTCGGCGCTGCGGCTCAAAATTTCCAGCAGCCGGCAACCGGCATAGGTTCCATCATCAAAACCGAACCAGCGCTCCTTGAAGAAAATATGCCCGCTCATCTCGCCGCCCAGCGGCGAATCGAGCTCTTTCATGCGGGCCTTGATCAGCGAGTGCCCGGTCTTGTACATCAACGGCTGACCGCCTGCGGCCAGGATCGCAGGCGCCAGGCGCTGCGAGCACTTCACATCAAACAATATGGTGCCGCCCGGCACGCGCGACAGCACGTCCTGCGCAAACAGCATCATCTGGCGGTCCGGGTAAATAGTGTGGCCCTCGCGCGTCACAATGCCCAGGCGGTCGCCGTCGCCATCAAAGGCCAGACCGAGTTCGGCGTCGCCGGCCTGCAGGGCGGCAACCAGATCGCGCAGGTTCTCGGGCTTGCTCGGGTCGGGGTGGTGGTTGGGAAAGTTGCCGTCGACCTCGCTGTACAACTCCGTGACTTCACAGCCAACAGCGCGAAACAGGTCTGGTGCCGAGGCGCCAGCAATGCCGTTGCCCGAGTCAACCACAATCTTCATCGGCCGCGCCAGCCGGATGTCGCCCACGATGCGCTCGCGGTAGGCTGGCAGCACATCCACCGGGCGCACCCGACCGCCGGCTTTGAGGGTCCAGCTGCCCGCCGCCATCATGTGGCGCAGCGCCTGGATCTGGTCGCCATAAATAGCGCGGCCGGCCAGTACCATCTTGAAGCCGTTGTAATCACGCGGGTTGTGGCTGCCAGTGAGCTGAATACCGCTGCGGCACAGCGTGCTGGCGGCAAAGTAAAGCATGGGCGTGGTCGCCATGCCGATGTCGATCACCTCAATGCCGCTCGCCACCAGCCCGCGGATCAGCGCCGCCACCAGCCCGGAGCCGCTCAGGCGGCCATCACGCCCCACCGCCACTGCCGTCTCACCCTCGGCCAGCGCCACGGTTCCAAAAGCTCGGCCCAGCGCCTCGGCCACTGCCGCGTCGATCGCACCAGGGACGATGCCCCGGATGTCGTAGGCCTTGAAGATGGCGGCGTCAAGTTGCATGTTGGGGCCCCTGCCTGGTGGTGATTTTGAGCCGCAGATTGTAGGGGCCGGCCCGCCGCGAGCCACAGGTCCGGAAACGGCCACTGCGGGGGCGCCAGGTGCGCTATCGGCGGGTATCATGGCTTGCATGCCCCGCATGACAGTACCACCCCAAGGCCCCGACGGCGAGGCCTGCTACCGCGCCCTGCTGGCCCGGGACGCGCGCTTTGACGGCTGTTTCTTCGCTGGCGTCAGCTCGACTGGCATCTACTGCCGCCCGGTCTGCCGGGTGCGCACGCCGCGCCGCGACAACTGCCGTTTTTTCACACACGCAGCCCAGGCCGAGCGCGCCGGCTTCCGGCCCTGCCTGCGCTGCCGGCCCGAGCTCGCGCCAGGCCGCCACAGCCCCCTGCCCGGCACGGCCCCCTGGTCTACCCAGGACGCGGCCGGCATCCTGGCCGTTCAGGCGGCGCAGCTGCTCGATACCGCGCCACTGACCGGCCCGACCCCACCCGGCATGCCCCAGCTGGCCCAACGACTGGGCGTGAGCGACCGCCACTTGCGCCGTATTTTTGAGTCGCAACTGGGCGTCTCGCCCTTGCAATACCTGCAAACCCGGCGCCTGCTGTGCGCCAAGCAGCTGCTGACCGACACCGCGCTGCCGGTGCCCGAGGTGGCCCGCCTGAGCGGCTTTGGCAGCCAACGCCGCTTGCACGCCGCCTTCAGCAGCCACTACGGCCTGAACCCGTCGGGCTTGCGCCGCAGCCGGGCAGCGCTGCCCGCCCAGCCCGGCCTGCTGCTGCGGCTGGCCTATCGCCCGCCGTATGACACGGCGGCGATGCTGGCCTTTTTTGCCCAGCGCCAGCTCGACGGCGTGGAGCTGGTGTCGCCGCACGGCGGCGCACCCGCCCTGGCCCGCACGGTCAGCCTGAGGCAGGGCGGGCACACCCTGAACGGCTGGGTACAGGGCCAGTTTGACCCGAGCCGCGCCCGACTGAACCTGCGGGTGAGCGAGGCGCTGCAGCCCCTGCTGCCGCTGCTGCTTGCCAAGGCGCGCGCCTGGCTCGATCTGGACGCTGACCCCCAGGCCATCAACCCGCAACTGCACGCGCATTTCCCGCACGGGGACGGCCTGCGCCTGCCCGGCGCCCTGGACGGCTTTGAGCTGGCAGTGCGCGCCGTGCTGGGCCAGCAGATCAGCGTGGCAGGTGCCCGCACCTTAGCCAACCGGCTGGTGGCGCGCTGGGGCGCGGCGCTGCTGACCCCGATTGCCGGCTTGGACCGCCTGTTCCCCAGCCCCGAGGCCTTGGCCCAGGCCAGCGGCGATTCGCTTGGGGCGCTTGGCCTCACCCGCCAAAAGCAGGCCGCCATCCAAGCCCTGTCCCAGTGCTGCCTGAGCGGGCAGCTGCAACTGGACCCGGGTGCCGAGGTAGCCCCCACCGTGGCCACCCTGCGCAGCCTGCCCGGCGTGGGAGACTGGACCGCCCAGTACATCGCCATGCGGGCACTGAGCTGGCCCGACGCACTGCCCGCCAGCGACGTGGCGCTGCACCGGGCACTGGGCCTGCAGGGCCAGCCCCGAGCGGCGCAGACCGCATTGGCGGTGGCGCAAGCCTGGCAACCCTGGCGCAGCTATGGCGTCATCCGCGCCTGGGCCAGCCTGCAGTCGGCTGGCGACGCGGCACCAGGCCCACTGCCAGCGCCATGAACGATCGCAAACTTTGCACAGCCCATCAGGTTGAAAGGCCTGCTACACCATGAAATTTTCTGACTCACTGGCCTGCGCCACTGTGCCCAGCGCACTCGGCCCCATCGTGCTCGCTGCCACCGACTTGGCGCTGGTGGGTCTGTGGTTTGACGGCCAACGGCACCAGCCCGATGGCAGCCGCTGGCGGCAGGCCCTGGAGCACCCGGTGCTGGTCCTGGCCAGCGCCCAACTCGGCGACTACCTGGCCGGGCGGCGCAGCCAGTTTGCGCTGCCGCTGAGCCTGGCCGGCGGCAGCGCCTTTGAGCAGGCGGTTTGGCGCGCCCTGCAAGACATCCCCCGCGGCGGCAGCTGCAGCTACAGCACACTCGCAGCAGCCATCGGCCGACCGAAGGCTGCGCGCGCAGTAGGCGCGGCGGTGGGTCGCAACCCCTTGAGTATCATCGTGCCCTGCCACCGCGTGCTCGGCACCAGCGGCGCTCTCACAGGCTATGCCGGCGGTTTGGCGCGCAAGGTTGCGCTGCTGCAACTCGAAGGCGCGGCACTTGCGCCGCAACCACACCCAAACCCACAACCACACCCCGGCCAGCCAACCCACCTGCCCGCCCCGCGCGAAAGCCTTGCTTGAACATACCCCAGGGCAAACCACCATGGCAACTCGAATTCCTGCTGCTCGCCTCGCTGTGGGGCGGCTCCTTCCTGTTCACGCGGCTCGCCAATACCGAGTTCGGTGCCCTGCCCACGGTGGGCGTGCGCGTAGCCGTGGCGAGCCTGTGCCTGCTGCCGCTGCTTTTTTGGCAGGGTCACGGGCGCACGCTGCTGAGGCACTCCAAACAACTGCTGCTGGTCGGCATGCTCAACTCGGCTATCCCCTTTGTCTGCTTTTCGTACGCGCTGCTGGCAATCAGCTCGGGGCTGGCGTCGATTCTCAACGCCACAGTGCCGCTGTTTGGCGCCCTGATTGCCTGGGCCTGGCTGCGTGAGCGGGCGGGCGGCAGCCGCATTCTGGGCTTGGCCATCGGCTTTCTGGGGGTGGCGATGCTGGCCTGGGACAAGGCAAGCTTCAAACCCGACGCCAGCGGCCTGAGCACCGGCTGGGCGGTGCTGGCCTGTCTGCTGGCTTGCCTGTGCTACGGTATCTCGGCCAGTTACACCAAACGCTATTTGGCGGGCCTGCCCACATTGGTGACGGCCGCCGGCAGCCAACGTGGCGCCGCCGTGGGCCTGGCGCTGCCCACTTGGTGGCTGTGGCCGGCACAGATGCCCGGCAACACGGCCTGGCTGGCGGTGCTGGTGGTGGGGCTTTTTTGCACCGGCTTGGCCTATGTTCTTTTTTTCAGTCTGATCGAAAAAGTTGGCCCGTCGCGCGCCATCACGGTGACCTTTGTGGTGCCCGTGTTCGCCGTGGTCTACGGGATGATTTTCTTACATGAAACCATCACCCCGTGGATGCTTGTGTGCAGCGCAGTCATCGTCTTCGGCACCGCCCTGTCCCTGCGGCCTGCAGGGCCGAATAAAGAGCCGCATGCAGGGCCGCCTTGAGGCCTGCAGCGGCTGACCTGGTTCGTCGCCGCGACCGCACTGCGGCCCGCTGAGTGCGACAAAGTCACTGCCACGCGTCGCGCCAGCCCAGGCCGGCCTCGGTGGTGGTGCGGGGCTTGTACTCGCAGCCGATCGTGCCGCGGTAGCCGATGCGGTCCAGGTGCCTCAGCAGAAAACCGCAGTTGATCTCGCCAGTGCCGGGTTCGTTGCGGCCCGGGTTATCGGCCAGCTGAATATGGCCAATGCGCTTGATATGCTTTTGCAGGGTGGCCGCAAGTTCGCCCTCCATGCGCTGAGCATGGTAGATGTCGTACTGCAGGAAGGCGTTGTCAGCGCCGACATGGTCCAGGATCGCCAAGGCCTGGGCTGTGCTGTTGAGATAAAAGCCCGGGATGTCAAAGGTGTTGATCGGCTCGATCAGCAGACGCAAGCCAGCATCCTTGAATTTCATGGCCGCAAACCGCAGGTTGTCAACAAAGGTCTGCTGCAGCGTTGACGCACTCAGGCCTGCGGGCGCCTTGCCCGCCAGGCAGTTGAGCTGGCTCACGCCCAGTGTGCGGGCATAGCTGACACCAGCTTCAACGCCCTGGCGAAATTCATCCAACCGGTCCGGGTGACAGGCAATGCCACGCTCGCCCGCCTCCCAGTTGCCGGCCGGCAGGTTATGCAAACCCAGCTTCAGGCCGTGGGCATCGAGCTGCTGCCGGATTTCCTCTGCCGGGTAGGCATAAGGGAACAAAAACTCCACCGTGTCAAAGCCGGCCCGGGCAGCACGCTCGAAACGCTCAAGAAAGGGCACTTCGGTGAACAGCATGGTCAGATTGGCAGAAAAATGGGGCATCGGTGTCTCCTGTTTTTGCTGGTGCTTTTATTCGAGCAAGCCGGCCAGTTCCAGGCCCTGTCGCCCTTCCGGGTGGCGGCAGTCGATATCCTCAAACTCGTTGATCTTGTCTATCTCGGTACCCATCGCAATGTTGGTGACTTTTTCCAGAATCACCTCCACCACCACCGGCACCCGGTACTGCTGCGCCATGCGCCGCGCTTCGTGCAACGCCGCTTCGATTTTTTCCGGATCAGTCACCCGCAGGGACTTGCAACCTAGCCCCTGCACCACTGCCTGGTGATCAACACCGTAGCTTTGCAGCGCCGGATCGCTGACGTTCTGGTTCTCAAAAGCCAGCTGCACGCAGTAGTCCATCTCAAAGCCGCGCTGGCTCTGGCGAATCAGCCCCAGGTAGCTGTTGTTGACCAGCACCTGCACATAGGGCAGGCGGAACTGGGCGCCTACGGCCAGCTCTTCGATCATGAACTGGAAGTCATAGTCGCCAGCCAAGCCAACCACCGTGCGGGTCGGGTCGGCCGCCACCACACCCAAAGCGGCGGGAATGGTCCAACCCAGGGGTCCGGCCTGACCGCAGTTGATCCACTGGCGCGGGCCATAGACATGCAGGAACTGGGCACCGGCAATCTGGCTCAGGCCGATCGTGGTGACATAAATGGTGTCGCGCGGAAACACCTTGTTCATCTCCTCGTACACCCGCAGCGGCTTGATCGGTGTCTCGGTGTAATGGGTCTTGCGGTGCATCAGCTTCTTGCGCTCGGCGCAGCGGCTGACCCAGTCACTGTAGTCCCGCAGCCGTTGCGCCGCCTTGCGCTCACGCGCCACCTGCACGAATAACTCCAGCGCCGCATGGGCGTCGCTGACGATGCCGAAGTCGGGCATGAAGACACGACCGATCTGGGTCGGTTCAATGTCCACGTGCACAAAGGTGCGGCCCTTGGTGTAGACCTCGGTGGAGCCGGTGTGGCGGTTGGCCCAGCGGTTGCCGATGCCAAGCACAAAGTCGGCGGCCAGCATGGTGGCGTTACCGTATCGGTGGCTGGTCTGCAGCCCTACCATGCCGGCCATCAGCGGGTGATCATCGGGAATGGCGCCCCAGCCCATCAGTGTCGGAATCACCGGCACACCCACGAGTTCGGCAAACTCCACCAGCAGCGCACTGGCGTTGGCGTTGATGACGCCGCCGCCGGCGACGATCAGCGGCTTGTCGGCGGCGGCCAGCATGTCCAACGCTTTCTCGATTTGCTTGCGGCTGGCAAAGGGCTTGTAAACCGGCAGCGGCTCATAGGTTTCGATGTCGAACTCGATCTCGCCCATCTGCACATCAAAGGGCAGGTCGATCAGCACCGGCCCGGGGCGGCCTGAGCGCATCAGGTGAAAAGCCTGCTGGAACGCGCGTGGCACCAGCGCCGGCTCGCGCACGGTGACGCTCCACTTGGTGACCGGCTTGGCGATCGACTCGATGTCCACCGCCTGAAAGTCTTCCTTGTACAGGCGGGCGCGTGGCGCCTGACCAGTGATGCACAGGATCGGGATGCTGTCAGCAATCGCCGAATACAGGCCGGTGATCATGTCGGTGCCGGCCGGGCCGCTGGTGCCGATGCAAACACCGATGTTGCCGGCGGCGGCACGGGTATAGCCCTCGGCCATGTGCGAGGCACCCTCCACGTGGCGCGCCAGAATATGGGCAATCGACTGTCGCTCGCGCAGCGCGGCGTAAAGCGGGTTGATGGCCGCCCCGGGCACACCAAAGGCCTGGCTCACGCCCTCTTTTTCCATCACCAGCACAGCGGCCATGGCGGCCTTCATCTTTGCCATTTGAATCTCCTCGGGTTTGGTTTTCAGCAAGGCTGATGGTCGCCGCGACCACCCCCGAACGGAAGACAGCTGCAGCGCATGACGTTTATTCCAATCCGGAATACCGAATACACTCGGCCCAACCGATCAATTTATATGGACCGCATCCAGGCAGTGCGCCTTTTCATTCGCGTGGTGGACCTCGGCTCCTTCAGCAAGGCCGCGGCCGACCTGGGCATGGGACAACCCTCGGCCACCAAGCTAGTGGCGCAGCTTGAAAAGCAGCTGGGCTCGCGCCTGCTGCACCGCTCGACCCACGGCGTCACGCCAACCGAAATTGGCGGCCTGTACTACGAGAAATGCAAACTGATTGCCCACCACGTGGAAGAAGCGGAAACTGTGGCTGCACTGCTGCAATCCCAGTTGCAGGGTGGTCTGCGCATCAGCACCTCGGTGGCCTTCGGCCGGCGTGTGCTGGCGCCGCTGGTGATGCGCTTCATGGCGCTCAATCCAAAGCTGCAGGTGGAGTTGAGCTTTGAAGACCGCTATGTAGACCTGGTGGCCCAAGGCGTGGACGTGGCCATCCGCATGGGGCGGCTGGCAGACTCCACGTTGGGCTCGCGCTACCTGGGCATGAACCCCTGGCTGGTGGTTGGCTCGCACGACTACCTGACCCGGCGCGGCGTGCCACAGCTGCCGGCTGATTTACTGGCACACGATGCCCTGATCTACAGCACCGTGCAGGGCGATGCACGCTGGCAATTCACCGGCGCTGAGGGGCAGCCAATCCAGGTGCCAGTACGCGGGCCACTGCGCTCCAACAGCCTCTCGGCGCTGCTGGCCGCCGTGCGCGGCGGCATGGGCCTTGCCGCCCTGCCCTGCTATGTGGCTCAGGAATCATTGCGCACCGGCGCTGTGCAGCAGGTACTGGCCAACTGGGCCCTGCCGGCCCAGGAAATTCACGCCGTATTTCCTTCGCCGCGCATGGTGCCGGCCAAGGTAAGTGGCTTCATCGAATGGCTGCAGGGCCAGTTTGGTGAGGCCTGGTGGGCTCAACCCAAGTAGCCGGGCTGGCACAGCGCGCAAGCGCATTGACAAGGTTCTCAGGCGGCAAGCCACTTGAAGCCAAGGCCCAGCAGGGCGCTGGCCAAGATGACATGAATAACATTGCGCTTGTATTTGAATAGCGCCACAGCCGCCGCCAGGGCAATCAGGGCCGAGGGAAGCTCAAAAGCGCCCCCAAAACCCTGGGGCCACAGCACATGCTGACCAAAAAACAGGGCCAGGTTCAAGATCACGCCAACCACTGCGGCGGTGATGGCGGTCAGGGGCGCGGTGAACTTGATGTCGTTATGGCTTGTCTCGACCAAGGGCCCACCGGCCAAAATGAAAATAAATGAGGGCAAAAAAGTAAACCAGGTCACCAGAACGGCAGCCACCACCCCTGCCAGGAACAGGCTCTCAGGGCCAAAAATGGCCTTGCCATAAGCACCAACAAAGCCAACGAAAGCCACCACCATGATCAGGGGGCCGGGAGTGGTTTCGCCAAGCGCCAAGCCGTCTATCATTTGGGTCGGGCTCACCCAGCCATAGTGAGCAACTGCGCCCTGGTAAACATAGGGCAGTACGGCATAGGCACCGCCAAAGGTGAGCAGCGCCGCCTTGGTAAAAAACCAGGCCATCTGGGTCAGGTTGTGCTCCCAACCGTAGCCCAACAGCAAAAAACCCATGGGCAGGGCCCACAGCAGGCCACCACCGGCGGCCACCCGGGCCAGGCGCGACCAGCTGAAGATGGCATGCTGCGGCGTGGGCGTGTGGTCATCAATCAGTGCTGCGCCAAACGATGTGCCTGCCCTGCTGTGGCCGCCGCCCATGAACAATTCCGGCGCCAGGCGGCCGGCCAGCAGGCCACTGGCCGCGGCAGCGAGAACAATTACCGGGAAGGGGGTTTTGAAGGCAAAAATAGCCACAAAACTAGCCGCTGCAATCGCCCAGAGAAAACTGTTTTTCAAGGCCTTTGATCCGATTCGGTAGGCCGCCTGCACCACGATGGCCGTGACTGCCGGTTTGATGCCATAGAACAATGCGGCCACCCAGGGCAGATCGCCCAGGGCAATATAGACCCAGGACAAGGCAATCAAAATAAACAAAGACGGAAGCACAAACAAGGCGCCCGCCACCACGCCGCCACGCGTCTTGTGCATGAGCCAGCCGATGTAGGTGGCGAGTTGCTGTGCCTCGGGTCCAGGCAGGACCATGCAGTAATTGAGTGCGTGCAGAAACCGTTTTTCTGAAATCCAGCGCCTGCGAACTACCAACTCTTCATGCATGATGGCTATCTGACCGGCGGGTCCGCCAAAACTGATGAAACCCAGCTTGAACCAAAAGCCAAGCGCCTGCCAAAAACTTACCTGCGGCGCAGCAGCGTTGAGTACCGGGCCAGGCTTCTCGCCAGGGTTTTGTGATTGGCTGACTGGCTGCGGTGAGGCCATGATTTGCCTTTGATGGTGTGCGGCGAAGGGCGGGCCAAGGGCTCAGAGCGGCCGCCCAATAGCCTCGGCCGTGATCAGCGCTTCGAGCAGACCAGTATCGCTGTTGGCGTTGGGCAGCATGGTTTTTTGCATGCCTATCCGGTTGACACAGGTTGACCCGGAACTGATCGGTCTGGGTGCATGCCATCGTACAGATTTCGATAGGTTGGTGCTTTAGCCTGTGCTGCGATTTTGAGAACGCTATCAAACGCTACCATCGGCCAGAATCGGCGGTTGAA
>SHXM01000040.1 GCA_009693325.1 Rhodoferax sp. | reverse complement strand
GATCGCAGATCAAGGCCTGCACCGATTGTTGTCCCACCTTGGTGTGATCGATGAGAAAGCAGTTGCGCCTGCGCCAACCAGGCTGATGCGTGTCGAAGGGCCGGAGCATTACCTCTATGCGCCGGTTCGTGGCTTGTTTGAGCCCGCTTTTTCGCTTGGCGACTTGGTTTGTGCCAATGACTTCGCTGGTCGTATCCATTTTCCGGAGGAGCCAGAGCGTCTGCCACGGGACGTGTATTTTTCTGGCACTGGCCTGGTGGTGTGTCGGCGCGTGCCGACCTTGGTGGCGCCCGGGGACTGCTTGGCCCATCTGGCTTCGGATACCGATTGAAAAAAGGTCGAAGTGCCACGCAGTGACTGGGGCCGGCGTACGGCTTGACCGCTGGGTATGAACCACCCCGTCCTGTCGGCACTGCTGCCGGTCGTGCTGTTGATCGCCGCTGGTGTGCTGGCCGGCCGGGCCGGCTGGGTCCGGGCCCAGGGCAGCAAAGAGCTCTCTAGTCTGGTCTTGATGGTGTTGATGCCTGCGCTGATGTTTCGCACCATGAGCCGGGTGCAGGCCGGGGCATTCGATTTGCGACCGGTAGCGATGTACTTGCTTGCCGCACTCCTCCTGTTTGCCCTGATGCTGGCCTGGCAAGGTCTGAACCGGCGTGGCATTCTGCTGGCCCTGACGGCCATTTTCAGCAACACAGTGGCGGTTGGCATCAGCTTGGTGGGGCTGGCTTATGGTCAGGATGGCCTGGTGATTTTGTTTGCGCTGATTTCGGTGCATGCCCTGGTGCTGCTGACACTTGCCACGCTGTTGCTCGAACTCGCGGCGGCGCGCGAGGGGGTTCTGGCCACGGCGGGCCCTCGCCAAGCGCTGCGCACCGCCCTGCTCGCGGTGCGAAATGGCATTTTCCATCCGGTGCCTCTGCCCATCATCGGTGGACTGTTGTTTGCCCAGACCGGCTGGCCAATGCCCGAGGTGCTGGACCGGCTGCTGCAACTGCTGAGTGGCGCCTTCGGACCGCTGGCGCTGTTGCTGGTGGGCGTGTCCTTGGCTCACGTGCCAGTTCTGGCCCAGCTCAAAGTGGCACTGGCCTTAAGCCTGCTCAAGAACCTGGCTTTTCCGGCACTGACGGGCGCAGTGTGTTGGGCCATGGGTCTTAGTGGCCTGCCGCTGATCGTGATGGTGGTCGCTGCCAGCCTGCCGGTGGGCGCCAATGTGTTTCTTTTGTCGCAGCGCTACGGCGTGGCGCAGGACCTGGTGGCCACCAGCATGGCCCTGTCCACTGTGCTGGCACCGGTGACGATCTCTTTGGTGATGGCGCTGGCCAGTGGCCTGGTTTAGCGTTTATTGCCGTGCTGGCGGTTCAGGGTGCCAGGCGCTCGCGCACCCAGCCAGGGTCTGGGCCAGTGGCGGCCAGCCGATAGCGCAGCCGGTCGTGCAGCCGGCTCTTGCGGCCCTGCCAGAACTGCCAGTTGTCCGGTTTGAGCCGATAGCCGCCCCAATGCGGCGGGCGTGGCGGCTGCAGCAGAAACTGCGCGCCATAGCGGGCGGCATTGGCCACCAGCACACCGCGGCCGGAAATCACCTCGCTTTGCGGCGAGGCCCAGGCGCCGATGCGCGAGTCGAGCGGGCGGCTGTGGAAGTAGGCGTCGCTCTCGGCGGCGCTGACCTTCTCCACCACGCCCTCGATGCGCACCACGCGCTCCAACTCCACCCAGTGGAACTGCAGCGCGCCATAGGGGTTGCCGGCCAACTCCTGCCCCTTGCGCGAGTCGTAGTTGGTGTACCAGTCGATGCCGCTGGCGCTGTAGCCCTTGATCAGCACCACCCGTGTGCTCGGGCGCAGATCGCTGCCCACGGTGGCCAGCGTCATCGCATTGGGCTCGGGGATCTGGGACGAGATGGCCTCTTGCAGCCACTGCTCAAACTGTTGCAAGGGGTCGGCGTGGGAGGCGTCTTCGCTGAGTTCAGCGCGTTCGTAGCTTTTGCGAAGGTCGGCGATTGAGCTCATCAGCCCAGTATAGACAAGGCCCCCGGGGCGGAGCTCGACCGGGCCCATTTCTGGCATGCTCGGGGCATGTCTGTGTCAAGTTCGAATCTGTTGCCCACGGTGCTCTTGCTCGCTTCTGGCCGTGGCGAGCGCTTTCGGGCATCCGGTGGGCGGGTCCACAAGCTGCAGGCCATGCTTGGGAGCCAGACGGTGCTGGAGCACAGCCTGGCCGCCGTGCGTGCCAGTGGCCTGCCCTGGCATCTAGAGCAGGCCGAGCACCCTGGTATGGGTGACTCGATTGCGGCCGCGGTGCGCGCCACGTCCGGGGCCCACGGCTGGTTGATCCTGCCCGCCGACCTGCCGTTGATTCAAAGCAGCACCTTGCAGCGCGTGGCGCAAGCCCTGCAGCAACTGGCGGGGCAGTCGGTCGCCGTGGTCATGCCGGTGTTGCAAAAAATCGGCGGCGCCCGCGCTCACCCGGTCGGCTTTGCTGCGACTTGCGCCAGCAGCCTGATGGCGCTGTCGGGAGACCAGGGCGCTGCCAGGCTGATTAAGTCTTTGGGTGCGCTTGAACTGGTGGTTGACGACATTGGCTCGGTGCGCGACATCGACACCGTGCAAGACCTGGCCTGGGCAGCAGACTGGCTTGCCCGACGGCCCAATTTGGCAACTTCCAGTCTGTCTGGTCGCAGCTGCTAGGCCACCAGCGCTTGGGCAGAGAGTTGCACGCAGCTGATGGCGGCTGCCGAACTCAAACCCTGTTCGCGCCGCAGTCGCATCCAAGCCTGTGGGCTGAGCAACATCAGCAGGGCTTCAAAGCGGGCTTTGTCAGCCACCAGAGGCTTGGGCAGAAGCCGTTTGAGTATGGTTCGCTCAAGCGCTACATGGCGCTTTAAGTTGGTGTCAATCTGGGTGGACTCGTGGCGGTGCACCTGTGCGCTGACCAAAAAAGGCGTGATGGTGTCATACAGGCGACAGCGGGCTTTGATGTTTTCGCTGAGACGATCACGCCAGTGGCCGGCCTTTAATTCCAAGTTAAGAATGGATGCCACCGTGCTCTGGACTTCCAGATCGACCTCGCGGTACAAGGTTTCCATGTCATCAAAATGCCGAAACACCGTTCTCAGGCCAACATTGGCGCGCAAGGACACGTCTTGCGCGGTGGGTGCAACCTGCCCCTCGCGCATCAGCGCCGTCAGTGCGGCAACAATGCGTTGGCGGGTCAGGATGGTGCGCTTGCGACGACCATCGGTGGTCAAGGATTCATCAGCAGCGGGGATGCTTGAATGATCGAAAAACATAGGGAAGCGCCTGGTTGGCAATCAATCTGCTGTTGATTTTTCTTTTGAAGCTCCCTAAAGCTGCCCCAGATTTTAGACCAGGCTGGTGGTGTTTGGTGCCGACTGCCGGGCGCCGACCTTGGCGCGGCCCCTGCCAAAACCAGGTGGGCCGTGGCCTTAGCCTGGAAGTTTTTCCGGGTTGGTTTGGGTAATATCGGCGCACCTTGTTTAGCGTTCGAAGTCAGTATTTCAAGGCGTGCTCGCAGCGGCCTCTGCGCTCAGGCATGCGAACCAACACCTTCATTACAAAAACTCCTATGAACTTGACATCCTTGCTGCTGGCCGCGCTATTGGCCTCTGGCTGCGGCAGCCTGTGGGCTGCCGGGCGGCCCAATCTCGTGGTGCTGGTGGCCGATGATTGGGGATTCACCGACCTGGGAGCCTTTGGCGGTGAAATCGACACGCCGCATCTCAATGCGCTGTCGCTGCGTGGCACCCGCTTTGCCAATTTCCATGCAGCGGCTTCCTGCTCCCCGACCCGTGCCATGTTGTTGACTGGGGTCGACAGCCACCGCAGCGGGGTGGGTAATCTGCGCGAGGCCATGCCGCGTGAGCATCTGGGCAAGCCTGGCTACCTGGCATCGCTTTCGCAAAACGTGGTCACCGTGGCCACACTGCTCAAAGACGGCGGTTACCGAACCTACATCACCGGCAAATGGAATGTCGGCTCGGAGCCCCACAACCTGCCCAACCGCCGCGGTTTTGACCGCTCCATCGTGCAGGGCGATACCGGCTCAGACAACTGGAACCCGCGGCAGCGCTACCTGCCGCATTCAGCCAAGGTGGATTGGTTTGAAGACGGCAAAGAGGCCGTCATGCCCGTTGAGTACTACTCGTCAACCTATTTTGTCGATCGCATGATCGACTACCTCAAGGCCGACCAGGCCGACAGCAAGCCATTTTTTGCCTACCTGGGCTTTCAGGCCAACCATGTGCCCATCCAGGCCCCCCAAGCGCTGATTGACAAGTACCGTGGCAAGTACCAACAGGGCTGGGACGTGTTGCGTGAACAGCGGCGCAAAAGTGCGGCTGCCTTGGGAATCATCCCGGGTGACGCGGCCATGGTGCGCATGGGCACCACGGGCAACTGGGCGGCACTGAGCGACAAAGACAAGCGCTACCAACAGCGGCAAATGGAAATTTATGCCGCCATGGCCGAGGCCATGGATCTGGAGGTGGGGCGACTGGTTGCCCACCTGAAATCCACCGGCGCCTACGACAACACGGTGTTCGTATTTTTGTCTGACAACGGCGCTGAGGGGTCGGGCTACTGGGACGCACAAGCCTGGCTAATTACCCAGTACAGCCAGGACATCGATCGCCTAGGGGGAAAGGGGGGCTACGGCATCCCCGGGCCCAGTTGGGCCAGCGCCTCGGTATCACCATTGGCGGGCTACAAGTTTTATGCAGGGGAGGGTGGCATACGGGTGCCGATGTTTATCGCTGGCTTGCCGGGCGCCCCTGCCAACGCCCTGACCCATGCCCTGACCCATGTCACCGACATTGCGCCCACCCTGCTGGATTTGGCGGGTTTGGCGCGGCCAGGTGGGTCATACCGCGAGCAGGGGATTGAGCCCATGGCAGGCAAAAGTTTGTTGCCGCTGCTCAAGGGCGAGGCGACCACCGTGCGCAGCCCGGACGAGCCCCTGGGCTACGAACTCTCGGGCAATGTGGCCCTGTTTCTCGGCGACCTGAAACTGACCAAAGACGCCCCGCCAGTGAGCAATGGTCAGTGGCGGCTCTACGACATCCGCAAAGACCCTGGCGAAACCCGTGACCTGCAGACCGAACTCCCCGAGCAGTTTGCTCGGATGCAGCAAGACTATGCGGCCTACGAGAAAAGTCACGGGGTTTTGCCCATGCCTGATGGCTACACCCCGGAGCGAGCGGTGTTGATCAACGGCATTTACAACTACTGGTTGCCCACCTACGGGCCAAGCGGCCTGACCCTGAGCCTGCTGCTTGTCAGCGGGACTTGGATGTGGAGAAGGCGGCGCCGGGCCAAGCGCGCATGAATTCGGGCGGCTACTTCGCCTCGCCCTGGCCGGGCGAAGACGGCGGCCCGCAACGTTTGCAAACTGCGGCCACTGGCCAGGGGCTGACCCAGGCCCTGGCCTTGCAAACCAGTGAGAGATTGGGTTGCACCACCCGCCGCACGCTGCTCTCGACCATGACTGTCTTGGGCGCGCCCGGCGAGGTCTACCTGTTGACCCACTCGGCGCTGCGGGCCAAGCTGGGTTTGCCGACCACCGCTTGCGTGGAAAAAATTGATCCAATCAACCTGCAAACACGGATCCAATCGCCCCGCCTGCGCGGCGGACCGATGTGGCCGGGCGGCATGGCGCTGCACCGTCAGGGCGACCTGTTCGTGGTGTATGGGCGCTACCTGCACCGGCTCAGCCCCGACTGCGAGCTCTTGGCAAGCCTGCAACTGCCGCTCAATGCGCCCTACAACTCTTTTGTGATTTTGGACAACGGACTGATCGTCACCAAAAACCTGTCAGACCGGGTGCCGGCCCGCCTGAGCGTGGTCGACCCTCACAGCACCCAGCGCGCCTGTGCCGACCTCGACTGTCCGGAGCCCTCGGTTGCCCGCCTCAGCGCCAAGGGCAACACGGTGTATGTGGTGGGTGTGCGTTCGGTTTTTCGCTACCACTGGTCCGAGCCCTTGGCCAGGCTCGTCATGGACAGCAGCTGGCGTTTTGACTACATCGGCGCCAGCGCTCAAAGCTATGGCTGGGATCTCGTACTTGACGGGAAAAACGCCTGGTTCATGGACAACGGTCGACACCGTTACCTGTTCCGCATGGTGGGCGCGGGGGTCAGCCCAAGCGCTAACCGCTTGATTCGGGTGTCGCTCACAGACGCTGCAGACCACCAGATGTTGCCGGTCTGCGGGGTGCCAGGCGGCAGCATCACCAACCCACCGCTGATCGACTTGCAGCGTCAGATCGTGGTGGCTTACGACTCTGCCAACTGCCAAATGCAGGCCTGGCGCTTTGAACCAGAGAGCCGGGCGATGCTGCCGATCTGGCGCAAGCAGGGCCTGGGCTGTGCCAGCCATATGCTGCTGTATCCGAGCACGGGTGAGCTGGTTACCAACGATTACCGTCGCCTGGGCGAAGAGGTGCTGGTGCTGGACATCGAAACCGGCGCCGAGCGTGGCCGGGTGCGTGTGGGCGGGCTCAACCAAGGGGTGGTGTTCCCCAGTGTGGGCTGGGGTCGCGACCTGTACTGGTGCTCGATGAGCAGGGTGGCCCGGGTGTTTGTGCAATGAAAGCACCCGCGGCCCAGGGCGCCAGCCGCATGCCTCAATTGCCGTAGTAAACGTATTCGTCTTCAGCGGCTTGGGCCTGTTTGAGTGTTTTATCGATCGGGATAGGCGCGTCGGCCATCGCGGGCCACATGGGCTTGACTTGGGCGCTGTTCCAAGCCTTGATTTTTTCTCGCAAAGCGCTCACTCGCTGAGGTTCTTGAGTGGCCAGATTGTTTTTCTCGAAGGGGTCGGCTGCCAAGTTGTAGAGCCAATCTTTTTTCGGGTTGGCCGAGACTTGCAGCTTCCAGTCGCCCTCGCGCACGGCCAGGTAGTCGCCGGTGCGCCAAAACAGCGCGTCATGTGGCCGGCCCGTGGCCGTTTTGTCAATGAAGGGCAGCAAATTGACGCTGTCGATGATGCGGTCGATGGGCAACTTGGCGCCCGCTGCAGCGGCGGCAGTTGCAAAAATATCGTTGTGGCTGACTGGGTCCTTGATCACGCTGCCTTTGGGCAAACGGGCCGGCCAGCGCATGAAAAATGGCACATGGATACCGCCTTCAAAAAAAGTTGCTTTCCAGCCCCGGTAAGGGCTGTTCAAGCCCTCAATGCCGACATAGTGGGCACCACCGTTGTCACTGGTGAAAATGACCAAGGTGTCGTCCTCAAGCCCCTGGTCTTTGAGGGATTGCAGCAGCCGCCCGATGTTGCGGTCCAGCGAGCGGACCATGGCGGCATAAACCCGGGTGGTGTGGTCCTGGATGTGGGGCAATGCGTCGTAGTCGTCTTTGGTGGCCTGCAGCGGCGTGTGCGGCGCGTTGTAGCCCAGGTATAAAAAGAAGGCCCGGTTCTTGTTGGCTGTAACCGCTTTGACAGCCTCATCGGTCAGGTAATCGGTGGCGTATGTCTTGGGCTTGAAGATATCGCTGTTGTTAAAGCGCACGCCCCAAGGGTGCGCGGCATACAAAAACCGGTCAATCGGGTCAAACGACTGCTTGGCATTCACCACCTTGGGGTCATTCTCGGGCAGGTACATCGAGGCCGCATGCTGGAACGACAGCGCCTCGTCAAAGCCATGCGCATTGGGCCGAAATTTCGGGCTCTCGCCCAAATGCCATTTGCCAACCTGCAGGGTGCGGTAGCCGTCCTGCTTGAGCAGCCGGCCCAACGTGATCTCGCTGGTGGGCAGGCCCATCTCTTCGTAGTCAATCAGATCGGCCTCCCGCTCGGCATGGTAGATCGGATGGCGCAGATTACCCGCGACTCGGTAATTGCCGATCATTTTCATGAACTGCACCGGCGTGGGCGTGACCTCATAACCAAACCGTGTCGGGTAGCGTCCGGTCATCAGGGCGGCCCGGCTTGGTGCGCAGGTGGCATTGCCAGCGTAGCCAGTCTGAAAGTTCACCCCATCCAGGGCAATGCTGTTGATATGGGGGGTGGGTACGCTGCCGTTGGCAATGCCGCCACCCTGCAGGGTGATGTCGTTGAACCCCAGGTCGTCGGCGACTATCAAGATGATGTTGGGTTTTTTTCGGCGCTCAAGGCCTGCAACAGGGCCTGGGCCGGGCTGCCAGTTCACCTCTTGATTCGGCGCTGCCTCGGTGCGGGCCACGTGTTTGACATACAGCAGCATGACCTCGGTTTTGTGAGTGGCCGCATACCAGAACAGGACGCCGATCAGGCTTGCAGCGAAGGTGATATAGCTTAGTTTTTTTCTCATGCTGTCTGTAACTTGAAGCTGGTTAAGGAACTGGTGGGCTCAGGGCTGCGATCAGATCTTCCTCGAGCATCCACAAGCGGTCCTGGCCCCACACGGCCGGCATGCTATCAACCCTGAATGAGGGCACGCCCCACAATCCGCGCGCCAGCATGTCCTGCAGGTGGGCGCTTGCTTGGTCGCGCCAAGCGGGGTCAGCCAAAGGAGCATTAATCTGCGATGGCTTCAGCCCGGCACGCTCAGCGATGGCCAGTAAACCGGCTTCGCTGGCCGCATCCAGACCGTCCGCAAATACCCCTTGCAAAAAAGATTCCAGCAGGGCTGGGCCCCGGCCCAGCGGAATTGCCAGATGCAGCAGGGCCAGTCCGCGCTCAGTTGCGTGGTGAATCGGGTCCACGATCCGTCCGAAGGGCAGGCCCAGACGCTCAGCCTCGCGTTTGGTGTCGCGCAGGATGTAGAGGCGCTTGGGCCAGTTAACGGGCAGACCCCGCATCATCATGGGCAAAACAAAACACAAGCGCAACTGAGCGCCGTAGTGCTCGGCGAGTCGGCGCAACTGGGCCGCCGCCAAGTAGGTGTAGGGGCTGCGCAGAGAGCAGTAAAAATAGACCACGGGGCGCGTTGGGCTGGTGTGCTCAATCGGCTTAAACATAGGCGCCCGCGCCGGCACCAAGGGCAACCGGGCCGTGCCGACCCAGGCCAAACCGGCTTGGCCCAGGCGTCGCTCCAAGTGATGCAGGCGGTCCAGGCCCCAGTACCACTCACCCTCAAAATAGAAGGTGGCGCCAAGGTAGTGCCCCCATTTCTGCCGCAAGGCGGCGCCGCTTTCGAGCATTTGGTGTGCCAGCAGGCCTGCGTCCGCTGGGTTTTGGCCTTTGCCGGCCCCGCTGAGGTCTGTGCCACGCCAAAGGGCGTCACTGATCTCTGCCAATTTAGGCGCCCACCGCGGCTGCTCGAGCACCTGAGCCAGCGCCGATTGGGCCGCTTCGATCTCGGTATGCTTGGGTTGGCGCAAAAAATCAGGCGCGTTCAGCCCCAGGCTGCGGGCCAGGCGCTTGGCATCGATGGCCGACCAATTCTGCAGTTTCTGGGGCTCGGGGGCGGCCGCGCAATCGGGGGGCGGCACGAGGTGTGGCACCAGGCGCACGCGGTATTTCGCCTCGAAGGCCTCCAGGTGCAAGGCAGTGAGGTGGCTGTAAGGGTCGTCGACCTGGTGAAAATAATGCACCGTCGCCGGCTGCCGGCTCAGCCGCCGCCGCAGCGCGTGGCGCTGGCGGCTCAGCTGGCGCAGGGCCGGGCTGGTCAGGGCTTGGCTGATCGTTGTTTTGACGGCGGAGCTCAGGGACATCGTTTGGTGCCGGGCCGAGTGGCTGCGGCGTAGCGCTGTTGTGGCACAACTAAACAGGCAGGCATTCGCTCACTCAGGCGGGCAGTGGCAGCAGCGAGCCCAGGTGCACCAAGGCGGCCAGCAGCATCAGCAACAAGCCGACTGCGCCGCGCGGGCGCAAGCCCATCTCGCCGATGGCCTGGGTGGGGAAGGAAAAGGTTTGTTCCACTGCCGCCAGCTTGAATGGATGGGCGTTGGTGAAGCGCGGGTCAATCGCCAGGCGCATCATGTCGCGCCGGCTGCGGTAACGCATCATGCCGACGATTGACCAGCCTGGGTCGGTGGGCGTGTTCCAAGCGTCAATATAGCCGGCTACTTTGCGCGCGGCGATGATCGGGTGCCCCCCGTTCATCAGCAGCACGGGGACGAACTGCCTGAAATATTCGCGCAGCAACGCACTGGGCTCGGTCATGACGCCGGTCAGCGGGTGGGGCATCGCCTGCGGGTGCAGGCGAACCAGGTTGCACATCACAAATTCACGCCCGTCGTCCTGCGCCAAAAAGTCTCGCAGAACCGACATATCGGTGTGCCCGGCGCCCACAGTTTGGCCGGCGGCCTCTATGAACTGCTCGATTTCCTGGGTGCTCAGTGGGCCGCGCCAGCCGTCGTACCAGAGCCTGAAAGCCAGATAAAGCGCCAAGGCCAGCGGCCACACCCAGGCGGCGCCTGCACTCAGCATGCCCTTGCCCCCGCTTGAGGGCGGCCGGGTTTGGCTTGAGCTTTGTCGAGCTGATATTGCATTGACCCAGCCGCTTTGGTGGGTTTGAGTGGCATATCCAGTGGCATATTGAGTGTAATTATTTAGCTTCATTGCACGAGGCTGCAAACTCGGCCGGCGATCTAAAACCGCAGATCCTAAAACCACAGATCCGTAACCAAATCGTAACCTCAAACCCGCCGGGTCGATCAAAACCGCGTACGATCGGGGATGTAATTAAGTTACCAAAAAACATGAAACTTCATCCCGCCCTAGCCGCCGTCACATCCCGCATCCAAGGCCGAAGCCGCGAGACTCGCAGCGTTTATTTACAGGCTGTGGCGAGGGCCGGGCAGCGCAAACCCGGCCCCGACAGGCTGGGCTGCGCCAATGTGGCGCATGCGTTTGCTGCCTTGCCAGCCAAGGACAAATTTCGCGTGGTCGCAGAGCGTGCGCCCAACCTGGGCATTGTTAGCGCCTACAACGACTTGTTGTCCGCCCATGCACCGTTGCAGCATTACCCCGACATCATCAAGGCTGAGGCGCGTCGCCTGGGTGCAACAGCCCAGGTGGCGGGCGGCGTTCCGGCGATGTGTGACGGCGTGACCCAGGGCACCGCAGGCATGGAGCTCAGTCTCTTTAGCCGCGATGTGATTGCCATGGCCACAGCCGTGGCCTTGAGCCACGACGTGTTTGATGGTGTACTGATGCTCGGCGTGTGCGACAAGATTGTCCCGGGCTTGTTGATTGGCGCCCTGCATTTTGGCCACCTGCCCACCGTGTTTGTGCCGGCCGGGCCCATGACCTCAGGACTGTCGAACAACGCCAAGGCCCGGGTGCGCGAACAGGCGGCGCAGGGCCTGGTTGGCCGTGCCGAGCTGCTGCAAGCCGAGTCAGCCGCCTACCACGGCCCGGGCACCTGCACCTTTTACGGCACGGCCAACAGCAACCAGATGTTGCTCGAGGCGATGGGCCTGCATGTGCCCGGCACCGCCTTCATCAACCCCGGCGAAGGCCTGCGTGAAGAACTCACGCGTGAAGCCGTGCGTACTCTGCTCGGCGGGCCAAGCCCAGGTGCAGCCCACGCAGTCGCAGGCCTGGGGTCAACAGCCAAGCCGGCTATTGGCCAACTGGTCGACGAGCGCTGCATTGTGAATGCCATGGTGGCGCTGCTTGCCACTGGTGGATCGACCAACCACCTGATTCACTGGGTGGCGGTGGCGCGTGCGGCTGGCATTGTGATTGATTGGGACGACTTTGCGGCCCTCTCCGATGTGGTGCCGCTGCTCAGCCGGGTCTACCCCAATGGCAGTGCCGACGTCAATGAATTTCAGGCGGCTGGCGGGCCAGGCTATGTGATCCGTGAACTGCTGGACGCCGGCCTGATGCACGCCGATGTGCTGACCATGCGCCAGGGCGGCCTGCGCGAGTTCACCGGTATTCCAGAAGCTGCCGGTACCGGCCTGCGCTGGCAGACTGCGGGTGCCTCAAAGGACGAGCGTGTGGTGCGCCCGGCCAGCCAGCCGTTCAGCGCCAGTGGCGGCCTCAAGCTGCTGCAGGGCCCACTGGGGCGTGCCGTGATCAAGGTTTCTGCGGTGCCAGAAGACCGACACCTGATCGAGGCGCCAGCTCGGGTGTTTGACTCGCAGGAGGCACTGCTTGAGGCTTTCGATGCGGGCGCGCTCGACTGCAATGTGGTGTGTGTGGTGCGTTGGCAGGGCCCGCAGGCCAATGGCATGCCCGAGCTGCACAAGCTCACCCCGCCGCTGGCGGTGTTGCAGGGCCGGGGCTATCGGGTGGCCCTGGTGACCGACGGGCGTATGAGCGGTGCCTCCGGCAAAGTGCCTGCCGCGATCCATGTTTCCCCTGAAGCCGCCGACGGCGGGCCGCTGGCTCGGGTGCGGGACGGCGACCTGATCCGGCTCGACGCCGCTGCCGGTCGGCTCGAGGTGCTGGTGCCTGAGGCCGAGTGGTTGTCCCGCGAGGTGGCGGTGATGCCTGAGCAGCTTCGCCTCGCCAATGGCCTGGGCATGGGCCGAGAATTATTTGCCGGCATGCGGCGCAGCGCCTTGACCGCAGAGCAGGGCGCCTGCAGCTGGCTGTAACCTGACTCTAACCCGACTCCCAATATCGAACCTGAGGACAAGCCCATGACGACAACTGCTTTGAGCGCCCTGCAAGTGATGCAAGACGCGCCGGTGATCCCGGTGATTGTGCTGGCCGAGCTGGCCCACGCCGTGCCAATGGCCCGTGCGTTGCTGGCCGGCGGCATCCGCATGCTGGAGGTGACGCTGCGCACGCCGCAGGCCCTGGCCTGCATCGAGGCCATTGCGCGCGAAGTGCCGCTGGCCGTGGTTGGCGCCGGCACCGTGCGCAGCCGCGCCGATGCGCAGGCGGCTGCCCGCGCCGGGGCCCGCTTCGCTGTGAGCCCGGGCTACACCACGGCCGTCGGCCAGGCCTGCCGCGACGCCGGCCTGGCGCTGCTGCCGGGGGTGGCCACCGCCAGCGAGATCATGCTGGCGCAGGAAGATGGCTTGACCGAACTCAAGTTTTTCCCGGCGATGCAGGCCGGCGGCCCGGCCATGCTCAAGGCCTGGAGTGGCCCCTTCTTTGACGTCAAGTTCTGCCCCACCGGCGGCGTTACACCGCAGAACGTCGCCGAATTTTTGGCCCTGCCCAATGTGGTGTGCGTTGGCAGCACCTGGCTGGTGCCGGCCGACGCGCTGGCCAGTGGTGACTGGGCCCGCATCACGCGGCTGGCGGGTGAGGCCCGGGCTTTAGCACGCTGAGTCAGATCGGTGGCATCAAAGGCCACCGCCAATGGCATGGCTTGGGTGCAGTGTCCTTAGGAAGGTGTCGCAGGGCAGGCACAGGACATCGCCGATCTTGAGCGCCTCCTGCCCCATGTAAAGCAGGTAAACGATGGCCTCCGGGTAATCCTCCTTGAAGGCTTTGAGCGCGCCCAGGTCGCTGGGGTGCACAGTGCGTGAGCGCTTGACCTCGATGGCCACGAACACATCTGCGCCGTACAGGACGAAGGCAACTTCGCTGCCAGACTTGGTGCGCCAATAAGACAGCTCTGCGGGAATTTTGCGGTAGCTCGCCCAGGCGCGAAGGTGTTGGGCGACGAGTCCTTCGAGTGCCATGCCTTCGATCGACTCTGGTTGGTCCAGCGGCCCTTTGGGGCGAATCGAGCGGTAGACACCGGCGTCGAAGTAAAAAACTTGTCGTGGGCGACCAGAATCCGTCTGGCCCGGCGCGTGAACCGGGACACGAAAACACAGCAGCAGGTCTTCCAGGATGGTCAGGTAGCCTTCGACAGTCTTGCGGCCCGCCTGGCACTCGCGCGCTACTTCCGACAGGTTCAGCTGCCATGAAGGCATGCATATGCCGCTCGGTGAGCCGCCCGGCCAGCAAGTTGGCGGCGCCCCGTCTCAGCTTTCGGGCGCTCGATCCCGTCAGGATGAACCGCAGTGCGTGTTCGCCCTCTACAAGTTGGTGCACAACATCCAGCAATGCCGGCACCTTTTGCACCTCGTCAATCACAACGTCGGTTAGCAGCGGTTGTGCCGCGATGCGTTCCTTCAGCCGTTCGGGTCTGGCCTGGAACAGGCGCAGGGTTTTCGGATCAAGCAGGTCGATCCAGATGGCCGTGTCGCGCAGGGGCCGAAGCCAAGTCGACTTGCCCGTGCCGCGTGGCCCGAACAGGAAAAAACTGCCGGCATGAGCCTGTAAAAATCTACTCTAATTTCCATATTTGCTTCTTATTTTTGGAAGTAGCGGAAAAGTTATGCCTTAAGCTGTGCCGATCGGCCCTTCGGAGGCCTTGCGTCTGGTTTTTATAAATCCTTCACCAAGCGCAAAGCGTCATAAATCGCCGCATGCGTGTTGCGCGCTGACACCGCGTCACCTATGCGGAACAGCTGGAAGCCGCTGCCGGGCGCTGCCTGGCCTTGTGGCTGTCCGGCCAGCAGGGCGTCGTAGTCCACCGCGCCCTGGTTGCTGGAGCGGCCCTTGAGCTCAAAGTACAGCTCGTCCAGCGGCCGGGTGCCGTGGTTGACCACCACCTGGTCTACCAGCCGCTGCTGGTGCACGCCGCCGTAGTCGCTGCCGATGTGCGCCAGCAGTTGCCCGTCCTGGCGCGTGACAGACCCTAGCCGAAAGGTCACAGTGAAGATGACGTCGCGCTTTTGCAGGCTGCGCATATAGGGCACCAGGTTCATGGCCATCACTTCGGGGGCAAAGCTGCGGTCGGGGGTCATGATCTCGACATGGGCGCCGGTCTGGGCGATCAGGTCAGCCGCCTGCAGCGCGGCGTGGTCGCCGGCGTCGTCGTACAGCAGCACGTTGCGCCCGGGCTTGACATCGCCGCTCAGGATGTCCCAGGCCGACACCACCAGCTCGTTGCCCTGTGCCAGCACCGCCGTGTGGGGCAGGCCGCCGGTGGCGATGATCACCACGTCGGGCTGTTCGGCCAGCACGGTAGCCGCGTCGGCCAGGGTATTGAAGCGGAATTGCACCCCCTGTTCCTCGCAGCGCGCCATGCGCCAGTCGATGATGCTGATCATCTCGCGCCGGCGCGCCGTCTGGGTGGTCAGCCTCACCTGCCCGCCGGGCTTGGCGGCGGCTTCCAGCACCAGCACCTGGTGGCCGCGCTCAGAGGCCACCCGGGCCGCCTCCAGCCCGGCCGGGCCGGCACCTACCACCACCAACTTGCGCTTGAGCGGTGCTGGGCTCAGGGTGTGCGGCATAGTCAGCTCGCGCCCGGTGGCGGGGTTGTGGATGCAGTAGGCCTCGCCCCCGGCATAGATGCGGTCCAGGCAGAAGTTGCCGCCCACGCAGGGGCGGATGGTGTCCTCGCGGCCGATCATGATCTTGCGCACGATGTGCGGGTCGGCCATGTGGGCGCGGGTCATGCCCACCATGTCGAGCTTGCCCGAGGCAATGGCAAAGCGGGCGGTGGTCACGTCCTGAATTTTGGCCGCGTGGAAGATCGGGATGTCCACCTGCGCCCGGATGCTCCCGGCAAAGTCCAGGTGCGGCGCGCTGGCCATGCCCTGCACCGGGATCACGTCGGTCAGCCCGGCGTCGGTGTCGATGTGGCCGCGGATGATGTTCAAAAAATCCACCATGCCCGACTTGGCCAGGTAGCGGGCAATGCCCAGGCCCTCCTCGGCATTGAGGCCACCGGGCATGGCCTCGTCGGCCACGCCGCGCACTCCCAGAATAAAGTCCGGCCCAACCCGGGCCCGGATGGCCTTGATCACGTCGAGCGTGAAGCGCACCCGGTTTTCCAGCGGCCCGCCATACGGTCCATCCAGCGTGTTGGTGGCGGGTGACCAGAATTGGTCCATCAGGTGGCCATAGGCTTCGAGTTCCACGCCATCAACACCGGCTGCGTGCATGCGCTCAGCCGCATCGGCATAGTCGCGGATCAGGCGCGCAATGTCCCAGTCTTCCATCTGCTTCGGAAAAGCGCGGTGCGAGGCCTCGCGCTGGTGCGAGGGCGACACCACCGGCAGCCAGTCGGCTTTGGACCAGCTGGTGCGCCGCCCCAGGTGGGTGATCTGGATCATCACCGCGGCGCCGTGCTCATGGCAGGCGTCGGTCAGGTCGCGCATCCAGGGCACCACCTCGTCTTTGTAGGCCAGGATGTTGTTGAACACCGGCGGGCTGTCGCGTGACACGGCGGCCGAGCCGGCGGTCATGGTCAGGGCAATGCCGGCTTTGGCCCGCTCCACATGGTAGGCCCGGTAGCGGGCCTTGGGCAAGCCGTCCTCGGCATAGGCCGGCTCGTGCGAGCTGGTCATGATGCGGTTGCGCAAGCGCAGGTGCTTGAGCTGGAGGGGCTGCAACAGAGGGTCGTTGGCGAGTGACATGCGGGGCTCCGTCGTCAGTACCATTGGTCGGTCATCGAAGCTTTTTTTCGGGCCACAAAGTCGCGGATGGATTCGTCCACCGCCTCGTCCAGAGGCGGTGCCACATACTCGGCCAGCGAGGCTTTCCAGCGTTTGTTGGCGCGGGTGGCGGCATCGGTCTTGCCGGCTTCGTTCCAGGCCTCAAAGGGCGTGTTGTCTGCAATGTTGGAGTCAAAAAACGCTGTGGTGTAGTTGGCCATGGTGTGGTCGCTGCCCAGGTAGTGGCCGCCGGGCGTGACGCTCTGGAACGCGCCCATGGCCAGTGTGTTGTCGTCCACCACCACGCCGCCCAGGTAGCTGTGTAAGGCCCCGCAAAAATCAGCGTCCATCATGAACTTCTCGTAACTCATGGACAGCAAGCCATCCAGAAAGCCGGCCGCGTGCAGAATGAAATTGGCCCCGCAGTGCACCGCGGACAGCATGGACATCACGCTCTCCTGCATAGCCTGGCCATCGGGCAGCTTGGAGGTGGTGAACGAGCCGGCGCAGCGCAGCGGCAGCTTCAGCCGCCGCGCCAGTTGCCCCACCACCATGGAGCCGATGGCTGGCTCGGGCGTGCCAAAGGTGGGTGAGCCTGAGCGCAGCGACATGCTGGAGAGAAAGTTGCCATAAATCACCGGCGCGCCGGGGCGCTCCAGTTGGGTCATGGCGCAGCCGACCATGGTTTCGGCATGGGCCTGGGCAATGGCGCCGGCGTTGGTGACTGGCCCCATGGCGCCACCCAGAATGAAGGGCACGATCACCGCCGCCTGGTTAGCGCGGGCATAAGCCCGGGCCGACTTGGTCATGGTGCCATCCCACAGCAGCGGCGAGTTGACATTGACGTTACCCAGAATCACGCAGTTGCGGTCCACAAAGTCAGCCCCAAACAGCAGCCGGCTCATCTCAATGGAGTCTTCGGCGCGTTGCTCTGACGTGATGGAGCCCATGTAGGCCTTGTCCGAGTAGCGCATGTGGGCGTACACCATGTCCAGATGCCGCTTGTTGACCGGTACGTCGGTGGGCTCGCACACCGTGCCGCCGCTGTGGTGCAGCCAGGGGCAGTTGTAAGCCAGTTTGATGAAGTTTTGAAAGTCTTCCAGCGTCCCGTAGCGCCGCCCCCGATCCAGGTCCATCACAAAGGGCGAACCGTAGGCCGGCGAAAACACCACGTTGCTACCGCCAATCTGCACCGAGCGGGCCGGGTTGCGGGCGTGCTGGGTAAATTCTTGCGGCGCAGTTTTGAGCACCTCTTGCAGGTGGCCGGGCTCGAAGCGCACCCGCATGCCATCCACCTTGGCACCCGACTTTTTGAACAGCGCCAGCGCCTCGTCGTCGTCGCGGATGTCTAGCCCCACCTCGGCCAGGATGCGGTCTGCCGTGGCCTCGATCTTGAGCAGGCTTTCTTCGCCCATGATGTCGTAGGGCGGGATCAACCGCTTGATGTACGCCGGCCCGGTGGGGCGAGCATTGGGGTCGCGGCGTTCGCGGCCACCTGTACGGCGGCCGCGCTTGGTCTGAGTCTCGCTCATGCTGATGTCTCCAGGGCCGCTTCTATGGGGGCGGCAAAGCTTCATGATAGGACCAAACGCCGACCTGCTGCCCGGTTGGTATCTTGCTAAGGCAGTCGGCCTTGCTCAGCCGGTGGCATCTGCTGGATGGGTCTTTGTTGCCGGAACTGCCAGCTTAGATGGGCCAGCAGCGCTAAAAAAACCAAGGCGCCACCCAGAAGGGTGCGCTCCCCTGGCACTTCGTCGTGCACCAGCCAGACCCACAGCGGCCCGAGCACCGGTTCGGCAATGCCGATCAGGGCGGCCAGCGCCGAGGGCAGCAGACGCACACCCGTGACAAAAAACGCCATGCCCAGGCCCAGGTTGAATGCGCCAAAAACGAACAAGAGGCCAGCATCGCCCAGACTGATCGCAAAACTCCCGGCCATTGGAGCGGCCACACAGGTCGCCACCACCGTGCCCAGACAAACCGCCGGCGTCATGCCGACATTGGCGTGGCGCCGGGTGATGACGGTGGCGGACGCAAAGGCAAGTGCGATCAGCAGCGACAGGCCGTCGCCGACCGGCGAGACCCGGCCTTGGATGGACTCTGACACCATCACCGCAACCCCTGCAATCACCGCCGCAATTGCCAGCCATGTGCCCAGCGCCACCCGTTCGCGGAACAGCAAATAAGACATCAGAGCGGCAATCAGGGGTACGCCGGCCTGCATCAGCAGAATGTTGGCAATGGTGGTGTAGCTCATGGCCACGACAAAGGAGGTGGAGGCAGTTGCAAAGCACAGGCCCACACCGATGCCCGGCCAGCCCATCGCCAACAGCTGCTGGCGCGCGCCCTGCCTGCCCTGGCTCCAAAGCATGAAGCCAAATAAAAAACAAGCGGCAAAGAGCGAGCGCCAAAACACCACAGTCCAGCTGTCGCTGATGCTCAAAAACCGGGCAATCGTGCCGCCGAAACTCCAGGCCAGCGCCGAAGCAAAGACCAGTAGAACGCCGCGCCGCTCTTGATGCGAGCCGTCCATTTTCAGCGTTGGATCAGCTCGATTTTGTAGCCGTCGGGGTCTGTGACAAAGGCGATGATGGTGCTGCCTCCCTTGACCGGGCCTGCCTCACGCGTGACCTTGCCGCCTGCCGCCTTGATGCGCTCGCAGGCGGCGTAAACATCGGGCATGCCCAGGGCAATGTGGCCGAAGGCCGTGCCCATCTCGTACTGCTCAATGCCCCAGTTGTAGGTGAGCTCTATCTCAGCCTGCTCGGGGTTGCTGGCGTAGCCCAGAAACGCCAGGGTGTATTTGTACTCCGGGTTCTCCGAGGTACGGAGCAGCTTCATGCCGAGGATCTGGGTGTAAAAATCGATGGCGCGTTGCAGGTTGCCAACTCGCAACATAGTGTGAAGAATTTTCATGATTCTTTCAGGGCCGGCAGGGCTCCTTATCCGGAAGCCTTAGTGGACGATAGAGGCACTTACCGAAGGATCGTGCTTAAGAATGCTAGCATGTCTGAACTGCCTTGGGTCATGATCGTGCTGTGATCGGCGCCGGAGAAAGTCTTGTAGGTGATCGGCATGCCGGCTGTCTGCCACCGCACCACGAGTGGCGTCTGTAGTGACTCGAAAACAAGTGGGTCGGCCGTACCCTGCAACACCAGCGTGGGCTTGGTCACGCGGAAGCCATTGAGCACGGCAGCGTCGTTGGCCTGCAGGAAAGCCTTCATCGCCGCGTCGGCCGCCCACTGTGCCGAGTAACCCTTGTAGGCCGCGGGTGTTTTCGTGGCCACGTCCTGTCCTACCATGCCGAACACCTTGAAGATGCATTGGGTCTTGAACGACGGCATCAACGCCAGCAAGTCCGCGCCCATAATCTGGCTAGGCTGGAAGCTCGGTTGCTGGGTGGCGAGTGCCGTTGCCATCATCCCGACGAACATCTGCTGCAGGGTACGGTACCCCACCAGGTTGACTGGGTCGGCGGCCGCAACCGCGTCCATCAGGCTAACAGACGCCTCGATTGAATTGAACGGAGCGATCGCCACGGCGCCCTTGTAGCTGTAGGCTGACGCGTCGCCAGCCGTGCTCTCTAGCGCCAGCACCGCATGGCCGCCTTCGGAGTGGCCGACCGACGCCCAGTTGGGCGACAGGCCCGTCACCGCCTTATGGGCTGCCAAAATGCCCGCGGCAACAGCGCGGCCGCTGCTGGCCAGGTTGTAGTAAGGCTGCGGCGTACCGTTGCGCTGCGCTTCGGCGCCCTGGCCCTCAAGGTCTGGCGCCACGACGGCATAGCCTGCGGCGACCAACGACGCGACCGTGTTGACGTAGTTGCTGACTAAGCCGTCC
>SHXM01000039.1 GCA_009693325.1 Rhodoferax sp. | reverse complement strand
GACCGCGATCTTTTTCATGTAGGCCGAGCCTGAAAGCGTGGTTTCAAAAGCAAACCTGTGTTCCGCATCTACGCATTCATCAATTTCTTCCAGCATCAGGCGTCCAGCTTTGAAGGAGGCCGTTTCTGGGTTGAAGGGAGCCAAGCCAGCGGCGATCAAATCGGCATTGATAAAGCGAAGCGTTTGGGCTTCAGCCGGTAAAAAGTCACGAGCAAACATGGTTTTGCCTGCGTCGTTGGGTCCTGCAATGGTGATGATTTTTTCAAATTTAGCGCGTCTTTTCGCGATTTTATGCTCTGCAGTGCCACTTGCCACCCGGATGAACTGCACCGGATGAACTGCAGTCGCGGACATGGGCCCGTTCACGGGGCTGGTCGAGCCGTACTTGATCTGCCTTGGCAGCGCTGAGCGAGGCGTATGCTCAAGACATCTGAAAATCGTGACACACAGAGTTGCGGAGATAGACCAGACTGCCTGAGTTGATCTCGGGCCAGCATGCTCAGGGGAAATCCGGGTTGATGAGTTTTTTGACCATGCGGGATTTGCCGCCGGCTGGCAAGCAGGCTCGGCATCCAAGTCGTCCTGTGTTGCAATCAACTATTCTGGCTGGGTTGCAGCGCCAACATACCGCTTTGAATGAACCAAGTTATGACACCTAAATCTGATGCCTGGCGTGTTGTTGTGGCGCCTATGATGGATTGGACCGACCGCCATTGCCGATTTTTCCATCGCCTGCTGAGCCGCCGCGCGCGGCTATATACCGAGATGGTGACCACCGGGGCGCTGCTGCATGGCGATGTGCCGAGGCACCTGCGTTACAACGCCGAGGAGCACCCCTTGGCGCTGCAACTCGGCGGCAGCGAGCCGGCCGAATTGGCGCAGTGCGCCCGACTCGGCGAGCAGTGGGGCTATGACGAAATCAACCTTAATTGCGGTTGCCCAAGCGAGCGGGTGCAGCGTGGCGCATTTGGCGCCTGCCTGATGGCCGAGCCGGCCCTGGTTGCCGATTGCATCAAGGCCATGCTCGATGCAGTGGCGCTCCCGGTCAGCGTGAAGCACCGCATTGGCATTGACCGCACTGACAATTACGCATTTGTACGCGATTTTGTTGGCGCCCTCCATCTTGCCGGTTGCCGCACTTTCATTGTGCATGCCCGTAACGCCTGGCTGCAGGGCCTGAGCCCCAAACAAAACCGCGAACTCCCGCCGCTGCGCTACGCGATGGTGCATCAGCTCAAGGCCGATTTCCCCGACTGCACCATCGTCCTCAATGGTGGTATCAGCAACAGCGAGCAGGTGCAGGCGCAGTTGCAGCAGCTTGACGGCGTGATGCTTGGCCGCGAGGCCTACCACAGGCCTTGGTGGCTGAGCGATTGGGATGCGCAGTTTTTTGGCGAAATGCCGTTTGAGCGCAGCCGCGAGCAGGTTGAAGCGCAAATGGTGGACTACATGCTGCGGCAGTCGCAGCAGCATGGCACGCCCTGGTACCCGATTGCCCGCCACATGTTGGGCCTGCGACAGGGCCTGCCGGGTGCACGACGCTGGCGCCAGGTTTGGAGCGACCATCGGCTCAAAGGCCAGGATCCGCGCCAGGTGATGACCCTGGCACATGGAGCGCAGCTTGCTCTCGCCTGATGGTCGCCAGCGGCTGGCGCTGGCCCTGATTTGGCTTACGCCAGCCCTTTGGGCGGTGAATTTCATCATTGCCCGCAGCGCACCCGGCGTGGTGGCCCCACACCAACTGGCACTCGGGCGCTGGTTAATCGCCGGCCTGATTTTGGGGTTTTTGGCGCGCGCTGAGTTGCTGCGCGAGTGGCGCGGTCTGCTCGCTGTTTGGCCGCAGTACCTGTGCCTCGGTGCCTTGGGCATGATGGTCTGTGGTGCCTGGGTCTATCAGGGTGCGCAAACCACGGTAGCCATGAATATTTCCCTGATTTATGCCGCCGCCCCGGTACTCATTGCCATGGGCGCTGCGCTTTTGCTGCATGAGCGCCTGACGCTGACCCAATGGCTTGGCGTGCCATTGGCGCTGGCCGGCTTGATGCACGTGGCGGTCAAGGGCCGCTGGGAGGCCCTGTCCGAAGTGCAGTGGGTGATTGGCGATGGCTGGATTGTGCTGGCCATGATTGCCTGGGCGGGCTATGCCTTGCTGCAAAAAATTTGGCCCAGCCAGCTTGGCGCCACGGCGCGGCTGAGCGCCATTTGCGCTGCTGGTGTGCTGTGTTTGCTGCCATTTGCGATCTGGGAGGCCGGTCTGCCCAGCACACCGCCCTGGAGCCATCGGGCCACTGGCCTGGTGTTGCTGGCAGCCCTGGCGCCCGGCATCGCGGCTTACTGGATTTACGGCTGGGCACAAAAAATCCTGGGCGCCAGCCGGGTTGCGGTGACCCTGTATCTGTCTCCACTGTATGCGGCCTTGGCCTCTTGGGCAGTGCTTGGCGAGCCCCTGGGTTGGCACCATCTGGGCGGCGCGGCGCTGATTTTGCCGGGCGTTTTTCTCGCCACCTACAAGCGCCGTCTGTGAGGTGCCGAGCCCCCTAGCGGCAAGGTATCATAAAGGCCTGTTTTGCTCTGGTAGCCTTGGTCAACTGTGCGTCTTAACTCCATCAAGTTATCGGGCTTCAAGTCCTTCGTTGAACCGACCAATTTCATGTTGCCCGGGCAACTCGTGGGCGTGGTGGGGCCCAATGGCTGTGGCAAGTCCAACATCATCGATGCTGTGCGTTGGGTACTGGGCGAGTCGCGCGCCTCCGAGTTGCGTGGCGAGTCGATGCAAGACGTCATCTTTAACGGCACCAACCTGCGCAAGCCGGCCAGTCGGGCCAGCGTGGAGCTGGTGTTTGACAACGCCGACCACCGGGCCGGCGGCCAATGGAGCCAGTTTGCCGAGATCGCCGTCAAGCGGGTGCTTACCCGCGATGGCAACAGCAGCTACTTTATCAACAGCCAGGCGGTGCGTCGGCGTGATGTGCAGGATGTTTTTTTGGGTACCGGGCTGGGGCCTCGGGCCTATGCCATTATTGGCCAGGGCACGATCAGCCGCATCATCGAGAGCCGCCCGGAGGAACTGCGCCTGTTCCTAGAAGAGGCCGCCGGAGTTTCCAAATACAAGGAACGCCGCCGCGAGACCGAGAACCGGCTGTCTGACACCCGGGAGAATCTGACCCGGGTCGAAGACATCTTGCGCGAACTCAATGCCAACCTGGAAAAGCTAGACCGGCAGGCTGAGGTGGCGCAGCGATACAAGGCGATCAGTGCAGATGCCACGCTCAAGCAGCAGCAGCTGTGGGTTTTGCGCTGTGGCGAGGCCCGGGCCGAGCAGGCCAAGGTGCAGGCCGAAGCCCAGGGCGCCAGCTTGGCGCTGGATCGCCAATTGGCTGATTTGCGCCAGGTTGAAGCCGAGTTGGAGGCGGTGCGCCAAGCCCATTACGCTGCGGGTGACCAGGTCAACCAGACCCAGGGCCGCCTGTATGAGGCGAGCGCCGAAGTGGGCCGGCTGGAGGCGGAAATTCGCTTTGTGGTCGAGGGACGCCAGCGCGTGGCACAGCGACTGTTGGCCTTGGGCGAGCAGGCCCTCCAATGGGCTACCCGACAAGACACTGCCCAGGCGGAGCTCGGTGGCGTCCAAGCGCAGGCGCTGGCAGACGATCAGCAGGCGGCCCTGCTGGCCGCTCAGGTGCAGGTGCAGGCCGCGCAGTTACCGGCGCTCGAAGATGGTCTGCGCCAAGCCCAGCGCAGCGCCACCGAGCAGCGTGCCGGTGTCGCACAGGTGCAGCAACAAATACAGGTGCTGGCCGCTGAGCAGCGTGGCATTCAAGAGCAGTCGGAGCAGCTGGCCGGTCGGCGGGAACGGCTGGAGGCAGGCCGTCAGGCTCTGGCCCAACCCGACGAGGCCAACCTGGCTGGGTTGCAGTTGCAACTGGCCCAGGCTGTGCAGGCGGCCAGCGACGCGCAGGCCGCGTTGCAGGCGCTGCAAGACAGTGTGCCCGAACTCGAGGCGAAACGGCGCTCGCACCAGCAGTCCGTCAACGCCGAGTCGACCCGGTTGGCTGATTTGTCGGCGCGGCTTGAAGCGCTCAAGGCTTTACAGCAAAAAGTGCGTACCGACGGTCGCTTGCAACCGTGGCTGGAGCGCCATGGCCTGGCGCATTTGCAGGGTCTTTGGAGCCGCATCCATGTCGAGCCCGGTTGGGAGAGCGCTATGGAGGCGGCGCTGCGCGAGCGCCTGGGCGGGCTAGAGGTGTCGCGGCTTGATTTGGTTCGCGCTTTTGCCAGCGACTCGCCGCCAAGCAAGCTGACTTTTTTCAGCCCACCAGCGGCCATCCCGGCCTTGGGCCCGGCCCGGCTGCCGCAACTTGCTGATCTGCTGCGTCTGCATGATGCTGGTCAGCATGCCCTGCTTGGCGAATGGCTGCAGGGCTGCTACCGCGCTGCCAACCTGGACGAGGCTTTGGCGCAGCGTACTCAATTGGCGCCGGGCGAGCTGATATTTGTGCCGAGCGGGCATGCGGTAGGCTTGAACAGCGTGAGTTTCTACGCCCCCGATTCCGAACAGGCCGGCCTGCTGGCGCGGGCCCAGGAAATTGAAAACCTAGACAAGCAGTGGCGTGCCCAGAGCCTGATTGCTGAGCAGGCCAGTGCCGCCCTGGTGCGTGCCGAGGCGGCCTATGCCGATGCTGCGCAGCGGCTGCTGCGGCTGCGCCAAAGTGCGGTGCAGGGGCAAAGCCAGGTCCATGCGCTGCAGGTGCAAGCTCTGCGCCTGACCCAACTCGCTGAACAGGCCCGCACCCGGGTCGAACAAATAGCCAGCGACCGGGCTGAAATCGACCAACATCTTGACGACCTGCAGGGGCGACGACTCAAGGCGGAGGCCCAGTTTGAAGAACTCGATTTGCTGCTCGCTGACAAGCAGCAAAGACATGCCGAGCTGGACGATCTGGTTATCACAGCCGAGGGCCAGCTCAGCCAGGCCCGCGAGCAACAGCGCAGTCTCGAGCGCCGGGCGCAAGAGGCTGCGTTTGCGCTGCGCAGCCTGGCGGCGCGCCGTGCCGAGCTCAGCCGCGCCATCGAAACCGCAGCGCAGCAGGCCGATTTGGTGCGCGCAGAGACCCAAAAATGCCAGGCAGAGGCAGAGCAGCTCAACGACGCGGCGGCCCAGAGTGGATTGCAGGACGCGCTGGCGGTCAAATTGGCCTGCGAGCAAGCCCTGGGCGAACGGCGCAGCGCCTACGACGACCTGACTGCACGCCTGCGCGCCAGCGACGAGCGGCGGCTGCAACTCGAGCGCGAGCTCGAACCGCTGCGCCAGCGCATCACCGATTGCCAGCTGCGCGAGCAGGCGGCGCGACTGGGCAGCGAGCAATACAGCCGACTGCTTGACGAAGCCCAGGCAGACCTGCAGGCACTGGAGGCCTCGCTAGCGGCTGGTGGCGTGCGCCTGAGCGGCCTGCAGGCCGAGATTGACCGGCTCAACCGCGAGATTGCCAGTTTGGGCGCGGTGAACCTCGCGGCACTCGATGAACTCACCACAGCACGTGAGCGCAAGCAGTTTCTGGACAGCCAGTCAGCCGATCTGAACGAGGCCATGAGCACCCTGGAAGACGCCATTCGAAAAATTGATGGTGAAACCCGTGAGCTGCTGGCGGGCACATTCAACAGCGTTAACGAACACTTTGGCAAGACCTTTCCCGAACTGTTTGGTGGCGGTAATGCGCGACTGGCCATCACCGGCGATGAAATTCTTGACTCTGGCGTACAGGTGATTGCACAGCCTCCTGGCAAAAAAAATCAGACCATTCAGCTGCTCTCGGGTGGCGAGAAGGCGCTCACCGCGATTGCCCTGGTGTTTGCTATTTTTCAGCTCAACCCGGCTCCTTTTTGCCTGCTTGACGAAGTCGATGCACCGCTGGACGATTCAAATATCGAGCGATACGCGCGCCTGGTCGCGCGCATGAGCCGAGAGACCCAGTTCTTGTTCATCAGCCACAACAAAATTGCCATGGAAATGGCCGAGCAACTCATCGGCGTGACCATGCAAGAGCAGGGCGTCTCACGTATCGTGGTGGTTGACATGGATGCAGCGGTCACGCTGGCCAAGGCAGCCTGATGAACATCAGTCCCTTGCAACTGGCGCTTGCACTGGCTGGTGGCTTGCTTTTGCTTGCGATTGGCCTGCACGGCTGGTGGTTGTCGCGACGAAATTTGCCGCGCCAGGCGTCGCCCGCGCCGGCCATCAGCGCAGTTAACGACGCGGATGGCATGGAACCCGTATTCGACGACGCAGCGCTGGAGTTGTCGCGTTTTCCCCTGCCGGTGCCCGAAAAAAAGCCGCTGCTCGACGCATTGGTTGACGGGCTTGCCAGCATCGCCCTGGAAAACCCGGTGTCTGGCGATGCGGCCCTGGCTGCCCTGCCGCCGACTCGCCGCGTGGGCAGCAAGCCCTTTGCCATCGAGGGCTACAACGAGCTCGACGGGCGTTGGGAGTTGCCTGTGTCAGGCCAGCGTTACAGCGCTTTTCAGACCGGTGTGCAACTGACCAACCGGGCGGGAGCTATCAACAACATCGAATTCTCCGAGTTTGTGGTGAAAACCCATGCGTTCTGCGACCTGGTGAACGGCACGCCCGAATTCCCAGACATGCAAGAAGAGGTTTCCCGCGCCCGCGAACTCGAGCAGTTTGCCAGCGCCCATGATGCGCAACTCGGGCTGGTGCTGCATGCCCGTCAAGCTGCCTGGAGCCCTGGCTACGTGCAGCAAAGTGCCGCCCGGCTTGGCTTTGTTGCAGGCCTGATACCGGGACGCATGGTGCTGCCTGCGTCAAGCCCTGGTTTGCCGCCCGTGCTGAGCTTGAACTTTGACACCCAGGCGGCCTTGGCCGATGACCCGGCTCAGTCGGCCTTGCGTGAAGTCGCTCTGAGCTTGGATGTGCCGCAGGTCAGCCCGGCCGAGCAGGCCTTTGAGCGCATGCGCGACATTGGCATGAGCCTGGCCGCCAGCATGGACGGCAGCTTGACGGACCAGGAGGGCGTGCCCCTGAGCGCCGCCTCTTTAGACCACATTGCTGCCGATTTACACAAACTGTATGCGCTGCTGGATGAGCGTGAATTTGCTGCGGGCTCCAGTCTGGCACGGCGTTTGTTCTCCTGAGTTTGCTGGCGAGGTTTTTGGCCGTGTACAACCCCGACCTGTCTGGCGCCCTACCAGCCGACCCGAGCCGTCTGCAGTGGCTGCGTGAAACCCTGCACGAGCATGCGCACCGCTACCATGTGCTGGATGCGCCCACCATGCCAGATGCCGAGTACGACCGGCTGTTTCGTGAGTTGCAGGCCATCGAGACCGAGCAGCCCGAACTGCTCACCCCGGACTCACCGACCCAGCGGGTCGGTGCGCCGCCGCTGGCTGCCTTTGCCAGCGTGCGCCATGCAGTGCCCATGCTCAGCATTCGCACCGAAACCGACGCGCAGGCCTCGGGCGCACACAACTTCGACGCCCGGGTGCGGCGAGAACTCGGGCTGACTGATGACGCCCCGGCGGTCGACTATGTGGCAGAGCCCAAGTTTGACGGTCTGGCCATGAGTCTGCGTTACGTGCAGGGCCGATTGGTGCAGGCGGCCACCCGCGGAGACGGCGAATCGGGTGAGGACGTCACCCAAAACATCCGTACCATCGGACAGATTCCCCTGCGCCTGGATGCCAGCGCGCCCGGGGCGCTGCCGGCGCCGCCGCTGCTGGAGGTGCGCGGAGAGGTCTACATGGGTCGCGCTGATTTTGAGGCGCTCAACGAGCGTCAACGGGCGGCCGGACAAAAAACCTTTGTCAACCCGCGCAATGCCGCGGCTGGTGCGGTGCGCCAGCTGGACCCGGCCATTGCCGCCCAGCGGCCCTTGAGCTTTTACGCCTATGGCCTGGGCGAGGTTACGCTGGCGCAGGCGGGGGGGCCAGCCTTTGCCAGCCACCATGGCCTGCTGCAAGCCTTGAAGAACTGGGGTTTTCCGGTCTCGGGCCTTGTCACCATTGCCTCAGGCGCCACGCAATTGGTAGCCTATTACGACGCCATCGCGCGCCAGCGTGATGCGCTGCCCTTTGACATCGATGGCGTCGTCTACAAGGTCAATAGCTTGGCACTGCAGCAGCGCATGGGCTTCGTCACCCGCGAGCCGCGCTGGGCGGTGGCCCACAAGTTCCCTGCGCAAGAGCAGCTCACCACGGTACTGTCGATCGACGTACAGGTGGGCCGTACCGGCAAACTCACCCCGGTGGCCAAGCTCGCGCCGGTTTTCGTGGGCGGCGTGACTGTCACCAACGCCACCCTGCACAACGAGGACGAGGCCCGGCGCAAGGACGTGCGCGTGGGCGACACCGTGGTGGTGCGCCGCGCCGGTGACGTGATTCCCGAGGTGGTGTCGGTGTTGCCCGAGCGGCGGCGCCCTGGGGCGGCGCTGTTCACCATGCCTGGGCAATGCCCGGTGTGCGGCAGCGCGGCGGTGCGCGAGGAGGGCGAGGCCGACCATCGCTGCAGCGGCGGCCTGTTCTGCAGCGCCCAGCGCAAGCAGGCCATCCTGCACTTTGCCCAGCGCCGTGCGGTGGAGGTGGAGGGCCTGGGCGATAAGCTGGTCGACCAACTGGTGGACGGCGGCATCATCCGTACCTTGCCCGACCTGTACCGGCTGGGCCTGAGCTCGCTTGCGGCGCTGGACCGCATGGCTGACAAATCGGCGCAGAACATCGTCGATGCGCTGCAACAATCAAAGCAGACCACGCTGCCGCGTTTTTTATTCGGCCTGGGCATCCGGCACGTGGGCGAGGCCACCGCCAAGGCGCTGGCAGGCCATTTCGGTAGCCTGGACGCCATCATGGACGCGCCGCTGGAGCAACTGCAGGCCGTGGGCGATGTTGGGCCGGTGGTGGCGCATAGCCTGCGCACTTTTTTTGATCAGCCGCACAACCGCGAGGTGGTGGCCCAGCTGCGCGCCTGCGGCCTGCGCTGGGAGGAGGGCGCACTGGCCGAACGCCCGACCACGCCGCTCTCGGGCAAAACCCTGGTTATCACCGGCACCCTGCCCACCCTCAGCCGCGACCAGGCCAAAGACCTGATCGAAGCCGCCGGCGGCAAGGTGGCCGGCTCGGTCAGTAAAAAAACCCACTACCTGTTGGCCGGCGCGGAGGCTGGCAGCAAGCTCGACAAAGCCCGGGAACTCGGGGTTGCTGTGCTTGATGAAGACGCTTTGAAGGAGTTGCTTGATGGCCGTGCATGAGATTCTGAAAATGGGCGACCCGCGCCTGCTGCGGGTGGCCCAGCCGGTGCTGGCTTTTGATACCGATGCCCTGCATCTGCTGGTCAGCGACCTGCTTGACACCATGCACGCGGCCAGCGGCGCCGGTCTGGCTGCCCCGCAGATCGGCGTTGATCTGCAGGTGGTGATTTTCGGCACAGACAGTGTCAACCCCCGCTACCCGGATGCCCCGCCCGTGCCCCGCACGGTGCTGGTCAACCCGGTGATCACAGCACTGGGCTTGAAAGACGGCGCCGTGCCGCTTCAGGTAGAAGACTGGGAGGGTTGCCTGTCGGTGCCAGGGCTGCGCGCCAAGGTGCCGCGCTTTGAGCGCATTCGCTACGCTGGCTTCGACCAGTTTGGCGACCCGATCGAGCGCACCGTGGATGGCTTTCACGCTCGGGTCGTGCAGCACGAATGCGATCACCTGATTGGCCTGCTCTACCCGATGCGTGTGCGCGATTTTTCACACTTTGGCTTCACTTCGGTCCTGTTCCCTGGCTTGGATGCACCGCAGGACGACTGATCAGGCCAGTGCCTCGAGCAGTTCTGTTTCGATGGCTATTTGGGTGCGGTTGTGCTGCAGCTCCGCGCCCTGAATCAAAAAAGTGTCATCGACACGCTCGCCCAGGGTGGCAATTTTTGCCAGTTGGAGGTTGATGTTGTGCTTGGCCAAGACCCGCGCGACGCTGTAGAGCAGGCCCACGCGGTCGCTGGCGGCGATATTGAGCAGCCAGCGCTGCGCCTTGTCATCGGGTCGCAGCGTAACCCGGGGCGCAATCGGAAAACTCTTGACCCGGCGCGACACTCGGCCCCGGCCTGGCAGCGGCAGGGGTCCGGTTTGGGTAATGGCCAGGCCGAGTTCGTTCTCGACCAGGCTGATGAGTTCGCGGTACTGCTCGGGCATGCTGGCGCCCACCACCTGGAATGTGTCTAGCGCATGGCCATTGCGGGCCGTGTGGATGCGGGCGTCAAGAATGCTGAAGCCGCCCTGGTCAAAGTAACCACAGATGCGGGCAAACAGGTCGGCTTTGTCGGGCGTGTAGACCATCACCTGAAGCCCTTCGCCCAGCGGTGACTGGCGGGCCCGCACGATCGACTTGCCGCTGCCCATGTGGCGCGACAGTTGCCGCGTGTGCCAGGCGATGTCGGCGGCCTCGTGGCGCATGAAGTAGCTGGCGTCCAGGGTTTCCCACAGGGGTTTGTGCGCCTCAAACGGCAGGCTGTGCAGCGCCAGAATAACCAGCGCCTCGCGCTTGCACGCCTCTGCCTCGGCCTGGGGGTCGGGCGCGCGCCCACCGAGCACCCGCAACGTGAGGCGGTACAGGTCCTCGAGCAGCTTGCCCTTCCAGGCGTTCCAGACCTTGGGGCTGGTGCCGCGGATATCGGCCACCGTCAGCAGGTAGAGCGCGGTCAGCCGCCGCTCGGTACCGATGCGCTGGGCAAAGCCGGCAATCACGTCGGGGTCGCTCAGGTCTGACTTTTGCGCCACCCGGCTCATCGTCAGGTGCTCCCGCACCAAAAACTCAATCAGCACTGCATCCTCGCCTGTCATTTGGTGCTGCCGGCAAAAACGCCGGGCCTCGCTTGCGCCGAGTTCGGAGTGGTCGCCACCCCGCCCCTTGGCAATGTCGTGGAACAGGGCGGCAACATACAAAATCCAGGGTTTGTCCCAGCCCGAGGCCAGTTGCGAGCAAAACGGGTACTCGTGTGCATGTTCGGCAATAAAAAACCGTCTGGCGTTGCGCAGCACCATGAGAATGTGCTGGTCGACGGTGTAGACATGAAACAGGTCATGCTGCATTTGGCCGACGATGCGTCTGAACACCCACAGATAGCGTCCAAGCACCGAGGTTTGGTTCATCAGCCGCATCGCATGGGTCAGCCCGCCATGCATCAAAATCTGGCGAAAGCTCTCCCGGTTGACCGGGTCTTGGCGAAACCGGCCGTCCATCTGGCCGCGCGCGTTGTACAGTGCCCGCAGGGTGCGGGAGGAAAACCCCTTCAGTCCGGGGGTGGTCTGGTAGAGCAAGAAAGTTTCCAGAATGGCGCGTGGCTCGCGCTGGTAAAGGTCGTCGCTCGCGACATCGACCATCCCTGCTTTTTCATTGAACCGGGGGTTGATTGGCTGCGGGGTGTGGGTAGACGGGTTGAGCCGCTCCTCGATATTGAGCAGCAAAATCTGGTTGAGCTGGGTCACCGCCTTGGCGGCCCAGTAATAGCGGCGCATCAGCGCCTCGCTGGGGCGGGTTGCAGTGCGCGCCGGTGCGGCAGTGGCATGTACATCCGGTCCAACCCGGCCGTAGCCAAATGATTCAGCCACAGCGGTTTGCAAATCAAATACCAGCCGGTCCTCGCGGCGCTGTGCAGTCAGGTGCAGGCGCGCCCGTATCAAACGCAGCAGAGCTTCGTTACGTTTGATCTGGCGCACCTCAAAGGGGGTGGCAAGCCCATTTTTTGCAAGCTCGTCCCAGTTGTTGCCAAAACCGGCGGCTTTGGCCACCCACAAAATCGCCTGCAGATCACGCAGGCCACCGGGCGATTCTTTGCAGTTGGGCTCGAGGGAGTAGGGCGAGTCTTCAAACTTGTGGTGTCTCTGCTGCAGCTCGAGACTCTTGGCGACAAAAAATGCCCGGGGGTCCAGTGCGGCGAAGTACTGCGCCTGAAAGCTGTCAAACAGACTCGGGTTGCCGGTGATCAAACGCGCCTCGAGCACCGAGGTTTGTACCGTCACATCGCGGGCCGCCTCTTGCAAGCATTCCTCTACCGTGCGCACGCTCGAGCCGATCTCCAGGCCGGTGTCCCAGCAACTGCCAATGAAGGCCTCGATGCGGGCCTTCAGCAGATCGTCATGCAGGGCCAGCTGCTCGTTGGGCAGCAGCAGCAGGACATCGACATCAGAGCCTGGAAACAGCTCGGCTCGGCCATAGCCGCCCACCGCCAGCAGGGCCAACGGGCTGGCCAGGCCGGCCTCTTGCCATAGCGTGCACAGGGTCCGGTCGGTCAGGCTGGAGAGCCGGGCCAGTGCTGCGCGTATCCCTCGGGTGACAGTGCCGCAGTCTGCGATGGGCTGCAGCAACGCTGCCTTGCGGGCTCGGTACTGCGCGCGCAATTCGGAGCTTTGAGTCATGCCGGCAGTGCAAAAGCCGGAGCCTGTGGGCTGCCAGCTGACAGGGTCAGGACCTCGTAGCCAGTTTGTGTCACCAGAACCGTGTGTTCCCATTGGGCCGACAGCGAACGGTCTTTGGTGACGATGGTCCAGCCGTCTCCCATCTCCTTGACATCGCGCCTACCAATATTGAGCATGGGCTCGATGGTGATGGTCATACCGGCTTGAAGTTGGTCTAGCGTGCCAGGGCGGCCGTAATGCAGCACCTGCGGCTCTTCATGAAAATTGCGTCCTATGCCGTGGCCGCAAAATTCGCGTACCACGCTCAAACCATGGCCTTCTGAAAACCGCTGAATGGCATGACCGATATCCCCCAAGAAAGCCCCTGCGTGCACTTTCACAATGCCGTGCCACATGGCCTCGTGGGTCAGCATGCACAAACGGCGGGCGGCAACCGACACCTCGCCCACCATGAACATGCGGCTCGAGTCACCGTGCCAGCCGTCCTTGATCACAGTGACATCCAGGTTGACGATGTCACCTCGCTTGAGCGGCTTGTCAGTCGGAATGCCGTGACAGACCTGGTGGTTGATCGAGGCGCAAATTGCTTTGGGGTAGGGCTGGTGGCCAGGTGGCGCGTAATTGAGTGGTGCCGAGATCGCGCCTTGCACGCCGGTGGTGTAGGCGTCAGCCAGACGGTCTAGCTCGTTGGTGCTGATGCCCGGGGTCACGAAGGGGGTCAGGTAGTCCAGCAACTCTCCGGCGAGCCGTCCGGCCAAGCGCATGCCAGCGATGTCCTCAGCATTTTTGTACGTGATTGTCATGTTTGCAATTATCCCATCGGGCGCGACCGGTCTTGCGGTGGCGGCGATGGGGCCGGTGTGCTTGCGGCAGATGATTCAGCTGGGCCCAGGGTGGGGCGCCGCTAAAATCGCCACCCTCTCCACTTGGCTGCCAACGTGACCCAGCACATCACCGACTTCGAGGGTGGCAACGCCCTCAGCCCGTTTCGCGCACAGCAGCTGTTACCTGCCCTGCAGGCCGTCGAGCCCCGTATCAGCAGCGTTGCGGCACGCTTTGTCCATTTGGTGGCATCGGCTACGGTGCCGAGTGCCGAATTGCGGGACCAACTCTCAGCCCTGTTGGCTTACGGCGAACCCTACCAAGGCGGTCCGGGCGGGATCCTGCTGGTGGTGACACCCCGCTTTGGCACGGTGTCGCCCTGGGCCTCCAAGGCCACCGACATCGCCCACAACTGTGGGCTGGCGGTGCAGCGGGTGGAGCGGGTCACGCACTACCGGCTCCAGCTGGGCAAGGGCTGGCTGGGCAAACCCAGCCTCAGCCCGGTACAACTGGCTTCGCTGGCTGACCTGCTGCACGACCGCATGACCGAGAGCGTGATGGAGCAGGGTTTAGCCGCCCACGGTTTGTTTGCTGCGGTGCCGGCCACGCCCATGGCGCAAGTCGATGTGCTGGGGCAGGGCAGGGCGGCGTTGGAGGCCGCCAACACCAGCTTTGGCCTGGCGCTGGCCGCCGACGAGATCGACTACCTGGTACAGGCTTTCACCCAACTGCAGCGCAACCCGACCGATGTCGAGCTGATGATGTTCGCCCAGGCCAACAGCGAGCATTGCCGGCACAAAATCCTCAATGCGGCCTTCACCATCGACGGCGTGGCGCAGCCGCACAGCCTGTTTGGCATGATTCGGCACAGCCACCAGGTCAACCCGCAGCACATGCTGGTCGCCTACTCCGACAACGCCTCCGTCATGGCCGGCAGCCAGGTCGAGCGATTCATGGCCAAGTCGGCCTCTAGCTCCGGCGAAATAAGAGCTGCCAGCTATCAAAAAGAGAAGGCCATCCACCACGTGCTGATGAAGGTGGAAACCCACAACCACCCCACCGCCATCTCCCCGTTCCCAGGTGCCTCCACCGGCGCCGGCGGCGAAATCCGCGACGAAGGCGCCACCGGACGCGGCTCCAAACCCAAGGCCGGCCTGACCGGCTTCACCGTCTCCAAAATCAATTGGGGTCAGATTCCAATTAAAAGCAACAAAGCAGAATCTGAAAACAATTGGAATCTGACCCCAATTTATGGGAAGCCGTCGCATATTGCCAGCCCGCTGCAGATCATGCTGGAGGGGCCCTTGGGCGGGGCGGCGTTCAACAACGAGTTTGGGCGGCCGAATTTGCTGGGGTATTTCCGTGAATATGAGCAGACGCTGTACTACCGTCTGAACACTGGCGGGACAGAGCAACAAGCGCAGAGTGGCTACCACAAGCCGATCATGATCGCTGGTGGCCTGGGCGTGATTGACGCCACGCAGACGCACAAGGTGGCGTTCCCGGCGGGCAGCCTGCTGATTCAGCTGGGTGGCCCCGGTATGCGCATTGGCATGGGTGGCAGCGCAGCGAGTTCGATGGCCACCGGCGCCAATGCGGCTGAGCTTGATTTTGATTCGGTGCAGCGCGGCAACCCGGAGATCGAGCGCCGGGCGCAGGAGGTCATCAACCAGTGTTGGGCGCTGGGCCTGGACGGTGGCCCCGGTGGCCAGGGCAACCCCATTCTGGCGATCCACGATGTGGGCGCCGGCGGCCTGTCCAACGCATTTCCTGAGCTCACCAACGACGCCGGCCGCGGCGCGCGTTTTGACCTGCGCGCTGTGCCGTTGGAGGAGAGCGGCATGGCACCCAAGGAGATCTGGTGCAACGAGAGCCAGGAGCGCTATGTGCTGGCCATTGCCCCCGATTCGCTGCCGCTGTTCAGCGCGCTGTGTGAGCGCGAGCGCTGCCCGTTTGCGGTGGTGGGGGTGGCCACCGAGGCCCGGCAACTGGTGCTGGCAGATGCCGAAGCCGCCCAGCCAGCTGACCTGCCGGTCGATATGCCCATGGATGTGCTGCTGGGCAAGCCGCCCAAGATGCAGCGCGACGTGGTCAGCCTGCAGCGGCAGTTTGCGCCGCTGAACCTGGATGGCGTCACCCTGCAGCAGGCTTGCATTGCGGTGCTGGCCAGCCCGACCGTGGCGTCCAAGCGCTTCCTGATCGCCATCGGCGACCGCACCGTGGGCGGCCTGAGCCACCGCGACCAGATGGTGGGTCCCTGGCAGGTGCCGGTGGCCGACTGCGCGGTGACGCTGGCTGATTTTTCCGGCTTTGCTGGCGAGGCCATGAGCATGGGCGAGCGCACACCGCTGGCCGGCGTCAATGCACCCGCCTCGGGCCGGATGGCGGTGGCCGAGGCCATCACCAATTTGCTGGCGGCGCCGATCGAGCTGTCACGCGTCAAGCTCTCGGCCAACTGGATGGCAGCTTGCGGCGAGCCCGGCGAAGACGCCGCGCTTTACGCCACGGTTAAGGCCGTGGGGCTGGAACTGTGCCCGGCACTGGGCGTATCCATCCCCGTGGGCAAAGATTCCCTGTCCATGCGCACCCAGTGGACGGACGATGGGCAGGCCAAAAAAGTCAGCTCTCCGGTGTCACTGATCGTCAGCGCCTTTGCCACCCTGGCCGATGTGCGTGGCACGCTCACACCGCAGCTGGACGCCACAGCAGACAGCAGCCTGCTGCTGATCGACCTGGGGCGTGGCCGCATGCGCATGGGTGCCAGCATGCTGGCCCAAACCCTGAACCAGACCGGCGATGAGGTGCCGGACCTGGATCAGCCGGCCGACCTGGTGGCGCTTGTAGCGGCCGTGAATGCGCTGCGCGCGCAGGGCCGCATCCTGGCCTACCACGACCGCAGCGATGGCGGCCTTTGGGCCACGGTGTGCGAAATGGCCTTTGCCGGCCATGTGGGAGTGACGCTGAACGTGGATTTGCTGGTGACCGAGGGCGACGGCATCAGCGACAGCCGGGCCGAGTACGGTGACAGCAAGAACTGGGCGAGCCAGGTCAGCGCGAGGCGCGACGAGCTCACGCTCAAGGCGCTGTTCAATGAAGAACTGGGCGTGGTTCTGCAGGTGCGCACCGAGGACCGCAGCGCGGTGATGCAGGTCTTGCGTGAGCATGGCCTCAGCCGGTTTAGTCACTTCATTGGCAAGACCCGGCCAGTCACCTCTGTGATCCAGGCCGGCGTGGGCGAGGTGCAGGTGTGGCGTGACGCGCAGGCGGTTTTCAAGGCGCCGCTGACCGATTTGCACCAGGTCTGGGACAGCACCAGCTGGAAGATCTGCCAGCTGCGCGACAACCCAGCCTGCGCCGACGCGGAGCATGCCGCCGTGGGCGCAGTCACCGATCCTGGGCTGCATCTTTTCATGCCGTCAAATCCGGCGCCAGGCCTTGGCGTTAAAGGGCCTGAAGCTATTGAAAGCATAGCGTCCCCTGCGATCTTGCTGAGCCGACCCCGCATCGCCGTGCTGCGCGAGCAGGGTGTCAATTCGCATGTGGAAATGGCCTATGCCTTCACCGAGGCCGGTTTTGACGCGTTTGACGTGCACATGACCGACCTGCAAAGCGGGCGTGCCCGCCTGGCTGAATTTGCGGGCCTGGTGGCCTGCGGCGGTTTTTCTTACGGCGACACCCTGGGCGCCGGCATCGGCTGGGCCCGCTCCATCACCTTCAACCCGGCGCTGGCCGATCAGTTTCAGGCGTTTTTTGGCCGGGCTGACACCTTTGGTCTGGGGGTGTGCAACGGTTGCCAGATGTTTGCCGAACTCGCCGACATCATCCCCGGCGCGCAGGCTTGGCCGCGCTTCACCACCAACCAGAGCGAGCGCTTTGAAGCGCGTTTGTCCATGGTGGAGGTGCTGGCGTCACCCTCGCTGTTCTTCACCGGCATGGCCGGCAGCCGCCTGCCGATCGCCGTGGCGCACGGCGAGGGTCACGCTAACTTCAAGCACCGCGGCAACCCCCAGCAGGCGATTGCCGCCATGCGTTTTACCGACAACCACGGCGCCGCCACAGAAGCCTACCCCTTCAACCCCAACGGCAGCCCCGGCGGCCTGACCGCTGTCACCACCCCCGATGGCCGCTTCACCGCCATGATGCCGCACCCGGAGCGCGTGTTCCGCAACATCCAAATGAGTTGGACCAGCGGCGATCCCGACGCCCACAGCCCCTGGATGCAGGTTTGGCATAACGCGCGGCGCTGGGTCGGGTAGCCGGTTCTTTTTTTGATCAAATATTTCGGCTGGCGTGCCTTGTCAGGCGCCTGAGTTGACCCAAACTCCAACGCTGCCTTGGCTGACAAGGCAAGTTTCAAAAACCTTAGCAAAGAATCCGATCTCTGAACTTCTCCAAAAGCTCCAGTGGCGCTATACCACCAAGAAAATGAACCCCGCCAAGAGCGTACCCGCCGACAAGGTCGAGCGTATCTTGGAGGCCGCACGCCTGGCGCCCACTTCCAGCGGTCTGCAGCCGTTCGAAATCATTGTCATCAGCAACGCCGCCGTGCGCGAACAGATCAAGCCCGCGGCTTACGGCCAAGGCCCAATCACAGATGGCTCACACCTGTTGGTGTTTGCCGCCTGGGACGATTACACCCCCGAGCGCATCAACATGATGTGTGACCTGTCCAAGGCCGAGCGGGGCGGCGCCGTCAACGAGGCGGCCGAGAACTACCGCAAGATGCTGCTGACCAACTACCCGGCGCGCGGCCCAGAGGTCAACTTCCAGCATGCCGCGCGTCAGGCCTATATCGGCCTGGGCGCTGCGCTCATCGCAGCCGCCTTTGAAGAAGTGGACAGCACGCCGATGGAGGGCTTTGACCCCAAGGCGCTGGACATCATTTTGGACCTGCGTGCCCGCGGTCTGCGAAGCGTTGCGATCCTGGCGCTGGGCTACCGCGACGAAGGCGCCGATTGGCTGGCCAATCTTAAAAAAGTGCGTCGGCCGCGTGCGCAATTTGTGACTGAGGTGAGCTAAGCCAAGCCACAATCGGCGTTTGCTTGAAACAGGCCCTTGAGAGACCAGTCCACGCGATTTCGGACTGCCCTCAGGGGCCTTTATTCTTTATGCTATTATAATGTCTTGTGTACCCCTGCGAGGCGCAAGAGACATGAATCTTCCTTTGGAACAGTTAACCCTGGACAACCGCCAGCAAGCCATTGCGGCGCTTCGTGAACGTTTCGGGGCAAGGCTATCGACGGTTGCCGGGGTTCGTGATCACCACGCCAAAGATGAGTCGTGGCACCATCCGCACCGGCCCGATGCGGTAGTTTTTCCAGAGAGTACGGAAGATGTCGTAGAGATCGTTCGGATCTGCGCTGCCCACCAGACGCCGGTGGTGGCGTATGGGACGGGCACCTCACTCGAGGGTAACGTCATTCCGCACTTGGGTGGCGTCGTGGTTGATTTGGAGCGCATGAACCAGATCTTGCGGGTCAGCGCGGATGACCTGGATGTGACGGTTCAGGCCAGAGTCACCCGTATGCAACTGAATTCCCATATCAGGGACTTGGGTCTGTTCTTTCCGATCGATCCCGGTGCCGATGCGTCCATTGGTGGCATGGCTGCGACGCGGGCTTCTGGCACCAATGCCGTGCGTTACGGCACCATGCGCGACAACGTGCTGTCGCTCACCGTCGTGCTCAGCGATGGCCGTGTCGTGCGCACCGCGCGCCGTTCCCGAAAATCTGCGGCTGGTTACGACTTGACCCGTCTGTTTGTGGGCTCTGAAGGCACACTGGGCATCATCACCGAGGTCACACTTCGGCTTTACGGCATCCCTGAAGCCATGGCGGCTGCCGTGTGCTCCTTTGACAGCCTTGAAGGTGCTGTTAACACCGTGATCCAGACCATACAGCTGGGCATCCCGGTGGCCCGTATCGAGTTGCTTGACGAGGTGCAGATGAACTCGCTCAACCGCTATTCGGGTATGGACCACCCGGTTAAAAATACCTTGTTCATCGAATTTCATGGCTCTGATGCCGGGGTAAAGGAACAGGCCGAAACGGTGCAGGCCGTCGCCTCCGACCACGGGGGTGCTGAGTTCCAGTGGGCGACACAGACCGAGCAACGCAACGCACTGTGGAAAGCCCGGCACGATGTCACCTATGCCAACAAGGCGCTTAGGCCAGGCTGCGAGATCTGGGCTACCGACGTTTGCGTGCCTATTTCCCGCTTGGCCGAATGCATTCTTCAAACCAAAGAAGACTTGCGCCAAAGCTTTTTGACCGCTCCCTTGGTCGGCCATGCGGGCGACGGCAATTTTCATCTGGGATTTTTGATCATGCGGGATGACCCCGCCGAATTGGCCGAAGCAGAGCGTCTCAATGAGCGACTTGTGATGCGAGCCCTGGCCATGGACGGCACTTGCACTGGCGAGCATGGCATTGGCCTGGGAAAGCGTAAATACCTTTTGGCTGAGCATGGGGAGGCCGTGAGCGTGATGCGCCAGATCAAGCAGGTGCTGGATCCGCTCAACCTCATGAACCCTGGCAAGATATTTCCCGATTGAGCGTGGCCATGTCGGACTGCTTGCTCAGCAATATGGAGGCATTGCGGTGAAGATCACTTCCATAGAAACCTGCGCACTCAGCGCTGGCTGGAAAAACTGGCTTTTGGTCAAAGTCTGCACCGACAGCGGTGTGTACGGTATTGGTGAAGGCACGCTAAACGGCTTTATCAAGACCACGGAGACAGCCGTCCAGGAGTTGCAGCATCTGGCGCTGGGCAGAGACCCTCGGCAGGTCAATCTGTTGTCCAAGACCTTGATGGACAGCGTATCGCTGGATGGTGGCCATATCCACCGAACGGCAGTGGCCGCCATTGAAGTTGCCTGTTGGGATATTCTGGGCAAATCACTGGGTGTGCCGATTCATCAGCTGCTTGGTGGTCAGGTTCGCGAAACAGTAGCGGCTTATGCCAATGGCTGGTACCGGACCGAGCGCACGCCGAATCACTTTGTGGCGGCGGCCGAGCCAGTGGTGGCCATGGGGTTCAATGCGCTCAAGCTTGATCCCTTCGGTACTGCCCAAGGTTTTATCGAAGAC
>SHXM01000038.1 GCA_009693325.1 Rhodoferax sp. | reverse complement strand
ATAACGGCGAATCCGTCGCATGCGAAAGAATCGAAGGGGATCGACCAGCCAGGGCGACCCGAGAACAGAGTGCTGGCACAGGGAGCTTTAGCGCATAAGTATTCAAGGATCAGCGGGATCTGAAGAGTCAACGATTTGTAGGTATTTTTTTCCACTAGGAGTCAATCATGTTCAGAAAATGGGTTCAATCGATCGCCGTCATCGCCTTGTCACTCGGGCTGCTCCATACGGCCCGGGCAGACAAGTTGGAAGAGATCATTTCCAAGGGTGTGATCCGCATTGGCGTGCCGCTAGATGTGCCGCCGTTTGGCTCGCAGAACGCCAACCGCGAGGCCGAAGGCTTTGACGTGGACATGGCCAATATGGTGGCCAAGGCTTTGGGCGTGAAGCTTGAACTGACCCAGATCACCGGCGCCAACCGGTTGCCCTTTTTGCTCACCGACAAAGTCGACGTGGTGATCTCCGTCATGGGACTCACACCAGAGCGCGCCAAGCAGATCATGTTCAGTGCGCCCTATGCCAACACATCGCTGGCGGTCTATGGGCCCAAAAGCATTGTGGTGAAGTCGGCGATGGATTTGGGTAAATACAAGGTGGCGGCAGCCAAAGGCACTACCCAGGAGATGGCGCTTTCGCTGGCCAATCCCAAAGCCAATATCATGCGCACGGAAGATGACGCCACGGCCGCTTCGGCCTACCTGTCGGGCCAAGCGCAACTGTTCTCGACCAACAGCATTGTGGCCATCGATCTGGCCAAAAAGAATCCGACCAAGGAATTCGACCTCAAGTTCAACATCCGAAACAGCCCGGCTCATATGGGCGTGAAGATGGGCGAGCACAGTTTGGTGCGCTGGCTAGACTCTTTTATCTTCTTCAATACCCAGAACACCGAGCTCGACAAGCTACACCAAAAATGGCTCAATCGCAAGATGGATGTCATGCCCTCACTGTGATGAAGAAAAATCTGGCGAGTGAACTCCGCTGGGACCGTCTGACGGCCCCAGCGCTGCGCCTGGCGGCGCGCAAGAAAACGGTGGTCATCATTCCTTTGGGCGCCACCGAACAACACGGGCCGCACCTGCCAACCCAAGTTGACTGGCGGCTCGCGTACGAGGTCTCGCTGCGTGCGGCGAGCCAGATGCGCGCGCCTTTCAGCGCTCTGGTGACGCCGGCGATCCCGTTTGGTATGTCTGAGCACCACATGTCGCTCGGCGGCACGTTGACCCTCAACTATGCAGCCATGGCCGCAGTGGTCGGCTGCATTGTGAAGTCAGTGGCCCGGCATGGTTTCCGACGAATCTTTGTGATGAACGGGCATGGTGGCAATATCGCTGCACTGGAAACCATCATCACTGAGTTGACGGTGGAACTGCAGCTGCCCTTGGCGGCGGGCACCTACTGGCAGATTGCGCAAGCCTCAATCGCCAGTATTCTGACCCAGCAAGACCGGGTACTGCACGCCTGCGAGGCCGAAACCTCGATGTTGCAGGCGCTGTCCCCAGAGACAGTAAAGCCGCTCAAGAAGTCATTCCGAACGCCGCTGATACCGGGTTTGTCGGCGATACCCGGAGTCAACCCCGGCATCTACCGCTGGCAGCAACTCAGCACCCGCTCGCCGCTGGGGCTGATCGGCGAAGCCTGGGCCGCCAGCCCTGAAAAAGGGCAGCGCTTGCTGCAAGCCATCGCCAGTGACGTGGCAAAGGCCCTGTCAGAGCCGGCGCTTTGGGATGCCCCTATTTAGACCATGAAGTAATCAATATGAGCACAACCGTATTCAGCGACATCGACTGGGACCAGGACGGCAAGCAGGTGGGCACGCTGCACCTGCCTCACTCGCCCGATGACGACGCCTGGGGCGTGATCCCCTTCCCCGCCGCCTCCATCAAAAACGGCCAGGGGCCGGTGGTGGTGGTCTCGGGCGCTGTTCATGGCGACGAGTACGAGGGGCCGGTGGTCATCGCGGAATTGATGCGCCAAATCAAGACTGCTGATGTGGCGGGGCAATTGATTTTGCTGCCCTCGTTCAACGCGCCAGCCCTGAAAGCCGGGCGCCGCACCTCGCCGATCGACCACCTCAACCTCAACCGGGTCTTCCCCGGCGACGACCACGGTTTGCCAACGCAGCAAATCGCCCGCTATGTGGCCGACCATATCTTCAGCCGGGCAGATGTTTACCTCGACTTGCATGCCGGTGGCCGCACGCTGTTCATCCAGCCCAGCGCCCACGTGGTCATGGCTGAAGGCATGGCGCCCGACCTGATTCAGGCCAACGCCCGCCTGGCTGAGGCGTTTGGGGTTGGCATCACGGTGCAGACCAGCAACATGGGCGACTATCGCACCTCGGCCGGCTACACCAGCATCAAAGGCATCCCGACCCTGGCAGCTGAAATGGGCATGGGTGGCTGGGTCACGGGCGCCTCGGTCCGCGCCACGCGCGAGGCCACACACCGGGTGCTCAAACACACGGGGGTCTTGCCACACATCGCCACTGTGCCCGGTGAAAAAACACGCTGGACCCGCATCAACGGCGGCAAGGCCTATGTGTTTGCGCCAATGGACGGTTACTTTGAGCGCCGCTTTGCACTGGGCGAGCAGATTGAGGCGGGCCAACTCGCCGGTCTGATGCACGCCCTGAACCGCCCCAGCCAGGAACCCGAGTCGGTGTACTTCCAGTCCGGCGGAACACTGTACGCCCACGGTCTCATTGGCCATGTGCGTGCCGGACAAAACCTGGCGGTACTGGTGGAAGACGTGGCCGCACCGCTGTAACCATGCTGACCGCCGAATCACGCGCGCGCGACTTCCCCAGCATGGCTGGGATGCACTACCTCAACAGCGCGGCCGAAAGCATTCCGCCGCGGTGCGTGATGGATGCGCTGCAGGCCTACTGGCATGACAAGCAGCAAGGCATGCGCGGGCGCGACGGCCACTTTGCCGTGATGGCGCAGTGCCGCGAGATCAGCGCCCAATGGCTGGGGCTCACGCCCGACGAGGTGTCTTTCTGCTCGTGCAGTGCCGAAGCCTATAACCTACTGGCCAGTGCCCTGAATCTGCAACATGAGGACGAGGTGGTGGTCAGCGACCTTGACTTTCCGTCTGGCGCCACGCCCTGGCTGGCGGCTCCCACTCAACCAGTGGTCAAGGTATGGCGATCGCGCTCAGGCGGCCTGGACGCCACTGACCTGTTGCCGCTGCTCAATGCCAAGACCCGCCTGGTTCAGGTCTCGCTGATCAGCTTTTACAACGGCTTCCGGCTGGACTGGCAGCCCTTTCATGATGCGGTGCGGCAGTTGGCCCCACATGCCCTGATTTCAGTCGACGTGACCCAGGCGCTGGGGCGGGTGGCGCTGGACTGCGTGGGTGCCGACTGCATCATCTCCAGCACCCACAAGTGGGTGCTGGGCCTGCACGGCGGCTGCATCGTCGGTATTCCTGAGGCCCGGGCCGCGCAACTCACCACCCGGGCGGGCGGCTGGTTTCAACTCAGCAACGCCTTCGACGCTGACCGCTTTGAGCGGCTCAGCACCAAGACTGGCGCCGCCAGTTGGTCAGTAGGTATGCCCAACTTTGCGGCCATCTACGCGCTTAACGCCGGTTTGCGCTACCTCGGTGCCATCGGGGTCCAGGCCGTGGCCCGGGTGGCTGACCCACTGACCCAAGCGCTGCACGCTGGCCTTTTGGCGCAGGGCATAGCACCCATGGCGCCGCGACGGCAACCCAACGATTCCGGCATTGTGGCGTTTCAGCACCCGCGCAGCGACGCCATCCACGCCGCCCTGCAAGCCGAGAACATCCATGTGATGCACCAGGCCGGCCGCTTGCGCGTGGCAGTGCATGGTTACAACACCGAGGCCGATATCACCCACTTCTTGAGCACACTGGACCGCGCCCTGCACGGGCCATGAGGGGACACGCCATGACCGCTAGCACCATTGATTTTCCACCCGGGGGCTACCGCTACCTTCCCGGTGTATTCCAGTATGCCGGCGGCGTGGCTGCCTTACCGGGCTGGCGCATTGAACGCGCCCGCTTCATGACGCCGGTGCCGCTGGCGGCAGGCTTTCAGCGCATTGCCAGCGTGCTGCAACAGGCCGGACGGCCTTTGACTGCTTTTTGCGCCTGCGAGCTGCAGTCGCCCGCGCCCTTTACCGAGGCAGGCTTCCAGGCCTTCAACGAGGTTTATGTGGGCACACTGGCGCGCTGGGGCATTTACCAGCAGGGCGTCAACCCGGTAGCCCGCGCCAACACCTGCCCCGCCCTGGCGCCACCGGACGAGCCAGCGTTTCATGCCTTTTGCTACACCGTGCCAGTGACTGATGCAGCGCCCAGCTTTGTGGTGGCCGGCAGCGGCGAGGCGCCGGAGGGCAAGGGCAATTACCGTGACCACATCATTGCTCCGGGCGACACCAGCCCCGACGGGCTGCGCCGTAAGGCGGTGTGGGTGCTGGGCGAAATGGAGCGGCGCATGGCCGCGCTGGGTGGCAACTGGCAGAGCACCACCACGGTCCAGGTGTACACGGTGCACGACATCCACCCTTTTTTGGTCGACGAGATCGGGCGGCGCGGCGCCCTGCGGCAAGGGTTGACCTGGCACCTCAACCGCCCACCAGTGCAGGGCATTGACTTCGAGATGGACTGCCGGGCGGTGGCCGCGGAACACATGCTCGGAGCCTGAAACCAGGGGCCGGCCAGATCCTAAAATCTGGCTCATGCCCGCCTACCTGACTGCCGCTTTTTACAAATTTGTTGACCTGCCCGATGCCGCACAGCTCAAGGCACCGCTGCTGACCTGCTGTGAGCGCCATGCGGTCAAGGGCCTTATCCTGCTGGCAAGCGAGGGCATCAACAGCACCATTGCTGGCCCGGCCGATGGCGTACAGGCCGTGCTGGCCTATCTGCGCCAGGACCCCCGTCTGGCCGACCTGCAGCACAAGGAAGCCTGGTCTGAGCGGGCGCCCTTCTACCGAATGAAGGTCCGCCTCAAAAAGGAAATCGTCACGCTCGGGGTGCCCGGCGTCAGCCCGACCCGCCTGGCAGGCACCTATGTCAAGCCGCAAGACTGGAACGCGCTGCTCAGCGACCCGGCGCTGGTGCTGGTGGACACCCGCAACGACTACGAAGTGGCCTTGGGCAGCTTTGCCGGGGCGATTGACCCGCGTCTGAAGCGTTTTGCCGATTTACCGCAGTGGGTGGCGCAGTCAGAGGCGCTGAACCTGCCTGGCGGCGCCAAACCGAAAGTGGCGATGTTTTGTACCGGCGGCATTCGCTGCGAAAAATCTACTGCGCTGCTGCGGGCGCAGGGGTTCGATGAGGTCTACCACCTCGAGGGCGGCATCCTCAAATACCTGGAAACCGTGCCGCCCGAGCACAGCCTGTGGCAAGGCGAATGCTTTGTGTTTGACGAGCGGGTCTCGGTCGGCCACGGGCTACAGACCGGCCCCCATGGCCTGTGCCGGGCCTGCCGGCGCCCACTCATTGCCGACGACCAAGCCTCGCTGCATTTTGAGGCTGGCGTGAGCTGCCCCAAATGCGCTGACCACACCAGCGAGGCGCAAAAAAACAGCGCGCGCGAGCGGCAGCGTCAATGGGAACTGGCCAAATCACGCCAGCAGATCCACATCGGGGCGCAGTTGGCTCTCTCAGCCAGACCCCCAACCCAGCCACTGGCAGACAGCTGACAAGGCAAAGCCGGCATGCATTTCCTCTCGAAGCCGAGGATGGCAGCGGGGAGCTTAATTTAGGGTCAGCAGGCGGGTGCGGGCGGCGGCGTATTCTTGCTTGAGCTGGGCTACGTAGTTGGCCGTGGTCTGGATGCTGGTGACCGCACCTATGCCCTGGCCGCAGCCCCAGATGTCTTTCCAGGCCTTGGACTTGTCGCCGTCAAAGTCCATCTTGCTGGGGTCGCTGACGGGTAGGTTGTCAGGGTCCATGCCGGCATTTCGAATACTCGGCGCCAGGTAATTACCGTGCACACCGGTGAACAGATTGCTCAAGACGATGTCGTCTGAACTGCTGTCCACAATGGCCTGTTTGTAAGCCAGGGCCGCGCGCGCCTCTTCGGTGGCAATAAAGGCTGAACCGATGTAGGCAAAGTCAGCGCCTATGGCCAGCGAAGCCAGTACCGCCTCGCCGGTAGAGATGGCGCCACTGAGCGCCAGCGGGCCGTCAAACCACTGGCGAATTTCCTGTATCAGGGCAAACGGGCTTTTGACACCGGCGTGGCCACCGGCCCCGGCCGCCACGGCAATCAGACCATCTGCGCCTTTCTCAATGGCCTTGTGCGCATGTTTGTTGTTGATGATGTCGTGCAGCACCACGCCGCCGTAAGAATGGGCAGCAGCGTTGATGTCTTCCCGCGCCCCGAGCGAGGTGATGATGATGGGCACCTTGTACTTCACGCACATCGCCATGTCATGGGCAAGGCGGTCGTTGCTTTTGTGCACGATCTGGTTGATAGCATAGGGGGCGGCCGGCCGGTCCGGGTGCGCCCGGTTATGGGCCGCCAGCGCCTCGGTGATCTCAATCAGCCACTCCTCCAACTGCTCGGCCGGCCGCGCATTAAGGGCCGGCATGGCGCCCACCACGCCCGCAATGCATTGGGCGATCACCAGCTTGGGGTTGCTGATGATGAACAGCGGTGCGCCAATCACAGGAAATGGCAGATTGCTTAAAACCGGGGGCAGCGTTGACATCGAATCTCCAAAAAAACAAACAACTCAAAAAGCATCCAGACTCAGCGCGGTGACCGCCTCAGCGCCTTCAAGAATAGCGTCGCGCAGGCCCGGCGCCTTGGTCAGCACATGGTCCGCATAAAAGCGGGCGGTAACGATCTTGGCCTGCATGAAGCCAACATCTGCACCCTGCTGCAGTTGCCCCTGCGCCACCAGCAGGGCGCGGGCAAGTTGCCAGCCGGCCATCAGGTTGCCAGCGAGCATCAGGTAAGGGACGCTGCCGGCATACACCGCATTCGGATTGGCCCGGGCCTGGTCGGCCACAAAGCTCACGACATCCAAAAAAGCCAGCCGGGCAGCCCCCAGGCGCCGCCCTACCGCCAGCGCGTCGGCGCTGCCGCTGGCGTTCAGTTCCGCCTCGGTGTTGGCGATCTGCGCGGCAATCCCGCGGGCAGTCTGGCCGCCATCGCGCAAGGTCTTGCGGCCGACCAGATCATTGGCCTGGATAGCGGTTGTGCCCTCGTAAATGGTCAAAATCCTGGCATCCCGGTAATACTGGGCTACCCCGGTTTCTTCAATAAAGCCCATGCCACCATGCACCTGCACGGCGCTAGAGGTGACCTCCAGACTCATCTCGGTGCTGTAGCCCTTGACCAAGGGCACCATAAACTCATAGAACGCAAGGTTTTGCCGGCGCACCTCAGCGTCTGCGTGGTGGTGGCCGGCGTCAAAAGCGGCGGCCGCCACCGTGGCCATGGCGCGGCAGCCTTCAGTCAGGGCGCGCATGCTCATCAGCAGGCGCCGCACGTCCGGGTGGTGGATGATGGGCGCAGCCCTTGGCAAGGAGCCGTCCACCGGCCGACTCTGCACCCGCTCGCGCGCAAAGCCCACGGCCTTCTGGTAGGCCCGCTCGGCAATCGCGATGCCCTGCACACCCACGCCAAAACGGGCGGCGTTCATCATGATGAACATGTACTCCAGGCCGCGGTTTTCCTGACCCACCAGAAAGCCCAGGCCGCCGCCGTGGTCGCCGTACTGCAACACAGCAGTCGGGCTGGCCTTGATACCCAGCTTGTGCTCGATGCTGACGCAGTGCACATCGTTGCGAGCCCCCAGAGAACCGTCGGCATTGACCAGGAACTTGGGCACCACAAACAGACTGATGCCCTTCACGCCCTCAGGCGCACCCGTGACCCGCGCCAGCACCAGATGGACGATGTTCTCGGCCATATCGTGCTCACCCCAGGTGATGTAGATCTTGGTGCCGAACACCTTGTAGCTGCCATCCGCTTGCGGCTCGGCCCGGGTACGCACCGCTGCCAGGTCCGAGCCGGCCTGCGGCTCGGTCAGGTTCATGGTGCCGGTCCACTGGCCACTGACCAATTTTTCGAGGTAAGTGGCCTTGAGCTCATCCGAGCCGGCGGTCAACAAGGCCTCGATCGCGCCGTCGGTCAGCAGCGGGCACAGGGCAAAACTCATGTTGGCAGAGTTCTGCATTTCGCCGCAAGACGCGCCTATGGTTTTGGGGAGACCCTGCCCGCCAAATGCCACCGGGTGCTGCAGGCCCTGCCAGCCGCCGGCAGCAAACTGCTCGAAAGCCGCCTTGAAACCGCTGCTCGCACTGACCTGGCCAGCCTGCCAACTCGCTGGATGCTTGTCACCCTCCCAGTTCAGGGGGCTGAGCACACCCTCGTTGAAGCGGGCAGCCTCCTCGAGCACCGCCTGTGCAGTCTCCAGGCCAGCATCTTCAAAACCTGGCAGCCTGGCGATCTGATCAATCGAGGCCAGATGCTCAATGTTGAACAGCATGTCCTTCAGGGGGGCGCGGTAAGCCATGGGGGTGCTCCAGTCAATACAAGACCCGTCAGATCGGGCAGGCCCCGGGGCGTGCCGGGGCTAAGGCGGCGCTGTGCCGTCGCAGCAGCATCACAGAGAAGCTGTCAAAGCGGGCACGGCGTCGAACAGATCGGCTTCCAGGCCGTAATCAGCCACCGAGAAGATCGGCGCCTCGCCGTCTTTGTTGATCGCCACAATCACTTTGGAGTCCTTCATGCCGGCCAAGTGTTGTATCGCGCCGCTGATGCCGCAGGCCACGTACAACTGGGGCGCCACAATCTTGCCGGTCTGGCCCACCTGCCAGTCGTTAGGCGCATAGCCAGCATCCACCGCCGCGCGCGATGCGCCCATGGCCGCGCCGAGCTTGTCGGCAAGCGGCGTCATGATTTCCATGAATTTTTCGTTCGAACCCAACGCACGGCCACCCGAGACAATGATCTTGGCTGAGGTCAGCTCCGGGCGGTCATTCTTGGCAATCTCGGCCCGCAGGAAGCTGATTTTGTCACTCGCTGCCACGGCCGCCAGCACCTCAACAAGGCCACTGCCCCCAGTGGCTGCGGCCGGGTCAAAACCCGTGGTGCGAACCGTGATGACCTTGGTGGCATCCAGGCTTTGCACCAAGGCGATGGCATTACCGGCATAAATGGGCCGCTCAAAGGTGTCCGCAGACTCGACCCGGGTCACGTCTGACACCTGCCCAACATCAAGTTTTGCAGCAACCCGAGGCGCAATGTTCTTGCCCGACGCCGTGGCTGCGAAAACGATGTGGCTGTAGCCCTCCGCCAGGGCCAGCACCTGTGCCGCCATGTTTTCTGCCAGGCCATGGGCAAAGCCCTCACCCTCGGCGTGCAGCACCTTGGCCACACCAGCCACTTGCGCAGCGGCGGCGGCAGCAGCCCCGGCCTGCAAGCCGGCCACCAGCACATGCACTTCGCCACCGCACTGGACAGCCGCAGTGATGGCATTGAGGGTCGCTGCGCGCAGCGAGGCGTTGTCGTGTTCAGCGATGACGAGTGATGTCATGTCGGTCCTTGGTTGGGTATTCAGATGACTTTGGCTTCGTTTTTTAGCTTGTCAACCAAGGCAGCAACGTCGGGCACCTTGATTCCGGCGCTGCGTTTTGGCGGCTCCACCACCTTGATTGTTTTGATGTGCGGCGAAACGTCCACGCCCAGGTCTTCGGGCTTGTAGATGTCGAGCTGCTTTTTCTTGGCTTTCATGATGTTGGGCAGCGTCACATAACGCGGCTCGTTCAGGCGCAGATCGGTGGTGATGATGGCCGGCAGGCTGAGCGACAGTACTTCCAGACCGCCATCAACCTCACGCGTGACCACGGCCTTGCCCTCAGCCACTTCGACCTTGCTGGCGAAGGTGGCTTGCGGCAGGTCCGCCAGCGCGGCCAGCATCTGGCCGGTCTGGTTGCAGTCGTCGTCAATCGCCTGCTTGCCCAGAATCACCAGGCCTGGCTGCTCCTTGTCCATCAAGGCCTTGAGCAGTTTGGCCACAGCCAGCGGCTGCAACTCGACCGTGGTTTCGACCAAAATCGCACGGTCGGCGCCGATCGCCATGGCGGTCCGCAGGGTTTCCTGGCACTGGGTCACGCCGCAGGACACCGCAATCACTTCGGTGGCCACGCCTTTTTCTTTCAAACGCACGGCTTCTTCAATGGCGATTTCATCAAACGGATTCATGCTCATTTTGACGTTGGCGATGTCCACACCCGTGTTGTCCGACTTGACCCGAACCTTCACGTTGTAGTCCACCACCCGCTTGACTGCGACCAGGACCTTCATTGTTGCCACTCCAGAGGGTTGTAAATTGTGTGCTTCCGAGTTGACGTTCACGTCAACCAGTGGATTCTATGCCGGCACCCCGTGACCCCGGTCTTACTGACCACATTACACGGCCAAAATGCGAAATAGTACGACCGTGCTTTTTAAATTATAGGCGGCTTGGCGGCGCCCGTAGTCATCGGCACCAGCAGGCACTTTGAGGGGCCGGGAAACAGGGTCTGGAAAACCTGTCGGCAGAGACTGAATCGGTACACTTTCCCGGAACTTGCGCATCGGCCGACCCAACGGAAGCGTCACACATATCCCCTTTTTCAGTCAGGAAAGCAGCAAGCATGAACCTCAAGACAAGCGCATTGATCCTGGTGGGTTACCAGAACGACTACTTTGCCAAGGACGGCATCCTGCGCGGCGTCATTGAAGAGCCCGGCCGCGTGGATGCGGTACTGGCCAACACCCTGAGCCTGATTCGCGCCCTGGCACCCACCGAGGCCACAATCATCTCCACGCCGATCGTGCTCAAGCCCGACTACCGGGCACTGGCCAGCCCGGTCGGCATCCTGCACGCCATCAAGACCTCCGGTGCTTTTGCACTGGGCACCAAAGGGGCAAACACCATCCCTGAGCTGGCCGCCTTTGGTGACCGGATCCAGTACGTGAGTGGCAAGGTAGGCTTCAACGGCTTCTCGGGCACGCAACTGGACCAGGTGCTGCGCGACAGGAGCATCGCGCGCGTGCTGCTGGCCGGTATGGTGACCTCCCTGTGCATTGACTCCACCGGTCGGGCGGCTTACGAACGGGGCTACAGCGTGACCGTGTTGTCAGACTGCACGTCCTCACGCACTTCCACCGAACAGGATTTTTTCTGCAGCACCGTATTCCCACTGTACGGCGATGTGATGCGCGGCGATCAGGTGCTGACGGCTGACGACTCTCTCGTTGCGGCCTGAGCCAACGCCGGCGCGGACAGGTGCATGGAGGACGCTGAGCAGGCCGGTGGCTCGCTGATTACGGACCTGCAGGTCCAAGCGACAAACCGGCTGATGGAAGCGCTCTTTGAGAGCGAGGCGCGGATGCGCCGGCGCATCAACCTGCTGTCAGAGGTAGTGTTCGAACTCGATTTGGCAGGGCAGGTCGTCTTTCTCAACGATGCCTGGACGCAGTCGCTGGGTCTGAGTGCGGCCGCCTCACTGGGGCGGCCGCTGGCGGCGTTTGTTCTGCCCGAGGACTGCGACCTGCTCGAAGCAACGCTGGCAAGTGCCCAGGCGGCCAACCAGCCGCCGCGGGCGCTGCTGCGGTTTTATGGCGCGGCGCAGGCGGTGCGCTGGATGGAAATGTCGGTGGCACTGGTGCCGGGTCAGGGCTTCGTCGGGGCGCTTCACGATGTCACCCAGCAGAAGCTGACACAGGATGAACTCGAACGCATGTCACTGGTGGCAAATCACACCGACAACCTGGTGCTGATCACCGACGCGATGGGACGTGTCGAGTGGGTCAACGCGGCGTTCAGTCGGCACACCGGTTACACCTTGGCAGAGATGCTGGGCCGGGTGCCGGGCCAGGTCCTGCAAGGTCCGTTGACCGACCGGGCTGAAGTCGCGGGGCTGGGACGGGAAATCAGAGCCGGCCACTCGGTACGCTCCGAGATCCTGAATTACGATCCCAATGGCAATGCTTACTGGGTCACCATCTACATCACGCCGATTCCCGATGCAGCGGGCCAAATCCGACGTTTTATTGCCGTGCAATCCGACTCCACCGCACTCCACCGGATGCAGAGCGACCTGGAGCTTGAAAAAACCAGAGCCGAAGCGGCCAACCGGGCCAAGTCCGCTTTTTTGGCAACCATCAGCCACGAAATCCGCACGCCGATGAACAGCATCCTGGGCCTGGCGCAGGTGCTGATGGCGCCCACGCTGGAGCACCAACAGCGCCAGGACTATGCGCACATCCTGATGGATTCTGGCGAGTCGCTGCTGGCCCTGCTCAATGACATTCTTGACCTGTCGAAAATCGAGGCAGGCAAGTTGGTGTTGCACACCACCCGCTCCGCCCCCTGGCAGGTGGTCAATGACACCTTAGCCTTGTTTGCCGACACGGCCCGCGACAAGCAGTTGACGATGACGCTGACCTCGGCCCTGGACCCGTCGCGGTGTTATCAGATTGACGCGCTTCGGTTGCGCCAGATGCTGTCCAACTTCATCAGCAATGCGATCAAGTTCACGAGCGCCGGCAGCATCGAGGTCAGCATCGCGCAACTGGCGTGGAGCGATCAGGGCGACGAGTTGGAGTTCGCCGTCACGGACACAGGCATCGGCATTGCCGCTGCCGATCAGGCGGCCTTGTTTGAGACTTTTTCGCAGGTTGACAACTCCAGTACCCGTCACTTCGGCGGCACCGGTCTGGGCCTGTCCATTGTGCGCAGCCTGGCCCAGTCGATGGGCGGTAGTGTCGGCGTCCGCTCCAGCCCGGGGCAGGGTTCACGCTTCTGGTTTCGCATCCTGGCCCGGCCCGACCTTGAGAGCTTGGCCCAGCCCGCCGCACCGCCGGCTACTGCCGCGCCAGCACCAGCGCCAAGCCCTTTGGCCGCTACCCTGCGTGGCAGTGTCCTGGTCGTTGAGGACAACGCAGTCAACCGCTTGGTCATGAGCACACACCTGGCAAAATTCCCGATCACGGTCGAGGTGACCGAGGGCGGGAAGCAGGCCGTGGCAGCCTTCACCACGGGCCAGCACTTTGATTGCATCCTGATGGATATGCGTATGCCCGAGCTCGATGGCATGCAAGCGACGCGACAGATCCGCGCCTGGGAGCTTCTGCACGGTCGGCCCCGCTGTCCGATCATCGCGGTCACAGCCAATGTCTTTGAAGAAGATCGACGTGAGTGCGAATCAGCGGGTATGGACGACTTCATCAGCAAACCGGTCATCGCGGCCGATTTACAGCGCGTTCTGCTGCGCTGGCTGCCCGCTTAAGCCGGTCGGGTATGAACCACGCGCTGCGGGAAAGGGATGGCGATGCCGTTCTCGCGCAGCAGGCGCAATATGTCCAGATTCACCAGTGAGCGAAGGTTGAGGTTGCCGTTTTCAGGATCGGCCATCCAGTAGCCCACCGTGAACTCCAGGCCGTCGGTGCCAAAGGCGGACAAGGCCACCGAAGGCTCCGGCTCCCGCAGCACGCGCGGCTGGTTCAAGGCAGCCTCGCGCAGCAGGCGCATCACCAGGTTGACGTCACTGTCGTACGCCACCGACACCACGGTCGACTGCCAGACCTGCTCATTGGCCAAAGAAAGGTTCTCGACCCGGCTGGTGATGAGCATCTCATTCGGAACAATCGCCTCACGCCCGGTGAGCGAGAGAATCACGCTGTAACGAGCATTGATGCGGGTGATGCGGCCTTCAAAATTGTCCAGCCGCACGTTGTCACCAATGCGCAGGCTGCGCTCTGCCAGAATCACAAAACCGCTGATGTAACTTGCCGCGAGTTTTTGCAGACCAAACCCCAGCCCGACCCCCAGGGCGCCGCCCAGCACCGATAGCGCGGTGAGGTCCATGCCAAGCGCAGACAGTGCGAACAACAGCCCAATGAACACCAAGAGGGCCCGGGTCGCATTGCTCAGGGCCAGACGCAGCGACAACTCGCCACCGCTGGCCGAGCGCAGCAGCCGGGCTTCAATCACCGCAGAAATCCAGAGCGCCAGCACCAGCATCAGGGCAGCAGTCAAGCCGCCTTCTATCAGGGTTCGAAGCGACATGCGGGCCTCGCCCATTTTCCAGCTGATCTGGTCCAGCTCATCGAGCAGCAATGGCAGCAGGCCGCTGACCCACAGCACCATGGCACCCCAGGCCAGCCAGGAAATGCTGCGCTCTAGCCGCAGCACCAGCGGGGTTTGCTGGAAGGCGGCCTGCAATACCTTGACCGCCAGACGAATCGCCAGCAAAGCGAGCAACACCGGAATCGCGATTTTGAACACCGCCAGCGGCAGCCAACGCATCAGCAGCGCCCGCGCCAGCATCGCCAAGCCGAGCAACACCAGCGGGAACAGCACGCCGTCAAACGTACGCCGGCCAAACAAGACCGACTTGTGCCCGCCCTGGCCAAGCCCGCTGCCCAACAAGCGGGTCAAGAGCCAGGCCAGGCCAACGCACAGTCCCAGCGCACCGAGCTCGGTCAAGGCGGCAGGCGCAACCAGCGCCCGCAGCCAGGCCTCCAGATCAGGATTAGCGGCCTGCGCCATCGGCCAGCACCCTGATGTGGGCCTCAACGCTGCGCGCCAGCGCGCTCAAGTTGTAGCCGCCCTCCAGGCAAGACACAATGCGCCCGGCGGCATGGCGCTGGGCCAGGTCTTTGATGGTTTGGGTGATCCAGGTGTAGTCCTGCTCCACCAGCCCGAGCTGCCCAAGGTCGTCCTCGCGGTGCGCATCAAAGCCGGCGCTGATAAAAATCATCTGCGGCGCAAAACTCTCCAGCCGCGGCAGCCAGGCCCGCTCGATGAGCTCGCGCACCGCGGCGCCACCGGTGTAGGCAGGCACCGGCAGGTTGAGCAGGTTGGGCGCGCTCGAGCGGCAGCCACCCTCGGGGTAGAAAGGGTGCTGGAAAAAACCCACCATCAAAATTCTCTCGTCGCCCGCCACAATGTCTTCGGTGCCGTTGCCGTGGTGCACATCAAAATCGACAATCGCCACCCGCTGCAGACCATGTCGCTCCAGCGCATACTTGGCCGCAATCGCCACATTGTTGAAAAAGCAAAAACCCATCGCCCGGTCATGGCAGGCATGGTGGCCGGGCGGACGAACGGCACAAAACGCGTTGTGTAAATCGCCGGCGATCACCGCATCGGTGGCCGCCAGCGCGGCGCCAGCGCCACACAGCACAGCGTCCCAGGTGCTGGCGTTGAGCGCCGTGTCGGGGTCGACCTGCGCATATGACGGGCCGCCCCGAGAAATACCAAGGCGCAGGGTCTCGCTGAGGCGGTGCAGGGCTTTAACATGCCGGCTGTCATGGGCCAGCTCAATGTCGGCCAGAGCGGCAGGCGCTGCCTCGCGGCGCTGCAACAACTGCCCCAAACCCGAACGCAAAAGGCGCTCTTCGATGGCATCAAGCCGCTCGGGGCGCTCCGGGTGGCCGGGGCCCATGTCGTGCTTGCGACAGTCTGGGTGGGTAAAGTAACCGGTGTTTGTCACTGTGCTTGCTCGCCGCATGAAAAATTTTGTTAAGGTACTCGGATGACCGAAAAAAACACTGAAATTTGGGTGAGGCAAACCCTCCAGTCCTTGGCTGATCAGCTTAACACGGTGATCGTCGGCAAACCCGCGCAAACCCAGGATTGTGTGGTCTGCCTGCTCGCCGGCGGACACCTGCTGATAGAGGATGTTCCGGGGGTCGGAAAAACCACGCTGGCACACGCCCTGGCGCGCACCTTTGGCCTGCAGTTTTCAAGGGTGCAGTTCACCTCCGACCTGATGCCCAGTGACCTCTCTGGTGTGTCGGTTTTCGAGCGCAGCAAAGAGGCCTTTGTTTTTCATCCCGGACCGATGTTTGCGCAAGTGCTGCTGGCCGATGAAATCAACCGTGCCAGCCCCAAAACGCAAAGCGCGTTGCTAGAGGCGATGGAAGAAAAACAAGTGACCATCGAGGGCCAGACCCGGGCGCTGCCGCAACCCTTTTTTGTTATTGCCACGCAAAACCCGATAGAGCAATTGGGCACTTATGCGCTGCCCGAGTCGCAGCTTGACCGGTTTTTGATGCGTATTTCTCTGGGCTACCCGGACCGCGCGGCGGAGCGCGAGTTGTTGTCCGGCGAGGACCCGCGCCTGCGGGTGGCTCAGCTGCCCAGCCTGCTCACACTGGCTGATTTGCAGACCCTGCAGCGCCGCACGCTCCAGGTGCATGCAGCGCCGCCCCTGCTGGACTACCTGCAAGACCTGATCGCTGCCACCCGCAACGGCCGGTGGTTTGTGCAAGGCCTGAGCCCCCGCGCTGGCATCGCCGTGCTGCGGGCGGCCCGGGCCCAGGCCATGGTCTGCGGGCGCGACTATCTGGCGCCGGACGACATCCAGGCCATCCTGCCGCAAACCATCGCGCACCGACTGGTTCCGGTGAGCGACGCCGGGCGCGGTGCCGTAGAACAGGTAAGTGCCCTGCTCGAAGCAGTGGCCCTGCGTTAAAAACTGAGCCCATGAAATCCGCGCGCCTGCGCTGGCGGCAATGGTGGCACTCCCGCTTGTTGCCGGCCGATGCAATCACACTCACGCAAAACCAAATCTATGTGCTGCCCAGCCGGCCTGGCATGTTGCTGGCCGCCACACTTTTGCTGCTGCTTGCCACAGCCATCAACTACCAACTCAACCTGGGCTATCTGCTGACTTTTTTGCTGGCCGGCTGCACCCTGGTCAGCCTGCACCTGGCCCACAGCACCCTGCGCGGCTTACAGCTCAGCCTGGTGGCTCCAGAACCGCAGTTTGCAGGTTCCAGTGTGCTGCTCAACATCAAACTGCACAACCCCGGGCGGCTGCCCCGCTACAGCATTGCCTTGGCTGTCTGGGGCTCTGGCCAATGGGCCTGGACCAACGTACCAGCGCAAGGTGAAGCCGCGCTTCAAATCAGCGTTGCGAGCCGGCAACGCGGCGTGCATCAGGTGCCCGTGCTGACTGCCGAAACCCGTTTCCCAATGGGCAGCTTTCGCATTTGGTGCCTTTGGCGACCGGCCTCCGAACTGCTGCTGTACCCCAACCCGGAAACACCCTGCCCGCCGCTGCCAGCCGGCGAAACCCGGGGCCGCGAGGCGGTCGGATCCGGCCGCCTCGCGGCTGGCGACTTCGAAGGCGTACGGGCCTACCAGGTCGGTGACCCGCTCAAACTGGTGCTGTGGAAGAAGGCTGCCAAAACCGGGGAACTGGTGAGCCGAGACCGCCATCAGACCCAAAGCCAGCAACTCTGGTTTGATCTGCGCCACACTGGCCTGACCCAGCCCGAACAACAGCTTGCCCGGGTTTGCGCCTGGGTGCTGCGGGCTGACCAACTCGGGCTGGACTACGGCTTGCGTTTGGGCGTCACCGAAATTGCTGCGGGCAGTGGCGAGGCCCATAAAAAACGCTGCCTGGAAGGCCTAGCCAGGCACTAAGACATGCACCCCTTAACCCCGCGATCGCTGTGGTCTGCCCTGCAAAAAATGCCGCGTGAGGCCCGAGACACGCTATTTACCCTGACCGTGATCGCCTGGGTGCTGATGCCTCAAATCAACCATGTGCCCCTGTGGTGCAGCCTGTTGACCGGCAGCGTTCTGTGCTGGCGCACCTGGCTGGCGCTGAGCGCACGGCCACTACCGAGCCGCTGGTGGCTGCTGCTGCTGCTGATGGCGGCTCTGGGCGCCACTTTTTTTAGTTTTGGCACTTTTCTGGGTCGCGAACCCGGCGTCACCCTGATCATGGTGTTGCTGGCACTCAAGACCTTGGAGTTGCGCGCCAGGCGGGATGCCTTTGTGGTTTTTTTCCTGTGCTTTTTCAGCATGCTGACCAGCTTCTTTTTCTCGCAATCGCTGTTTACTGCCGCAGCCATTCTGGTCGCCCTGCTGGGCCTGCTGACAGCCCTGGTCAATGCCCATATGCCAGTGGGCAAGCCAGCGCTGCGCCAATCGGCCCGCATTGCGGCCAGCATGGCCCTGCTTGGCGCGCCCATCATGGCCGTGCTGTTTGTGCTGTTTCCTCGCATCGGCCCGCTCTGGGGCGTGCCTGCAGACACGCTGGGCAGCCGCAGCGGGCTGTCGGCCACGATGCAGGTTGGCAACATGGCCCGCATTGCGCTGGACAACGGCATCGCCATGCGTATTCGCTTTGACGGGACGGCGCCGGCCCAGTCCAGCCTGTATTTTCGGGGCCCGGTGTTGTCAACCTTTGACGGGCGCGAATGGCTGCCCCTGCGCCCGGAGTTCCCGGAATCTATGCAGCCCCAAGCCGAGCTCCGAGTTCGCGGCGCGCCGCTGCGCTACGAGGTGACCCTGGAGCCCGGCAACGGCGGGGCCTGGCTGATGCTGCTGGATGCCAGTGCCATGGGCCCCCTGCTGCCCCAGCTGCGGCCCCGCATGACGCCAGAGCTGCAATGGGTGGCCAACCGCAGCGTCAACGAGTTGCTGCGTTACCAGGCAGAAAGCCACCTAGATTTCCAGCACGGGCCCATACAGGCCTCACCAGGCCTGCAAGATTATGTGAGCCTGCCGCCCGGCTTCAACCCCCGCACCCTCGGCTTGGCGGCCGAAATGCTGCGCCAACCGGCGCTGCGCCAGGCTGACGGCGCGGCTCGCGTGGCAGCCGCCCTGGCCCGCCTGCGCGAGGGCGGCTACACCTACACCCTGAGCCCCGGCGTGAGCGGGCAGCACAGCGCAGACGAGTTCTGGTTTGACAGCAAGCAGGGGTTTTGCGAGCACATTGCCTCAAGCTTTGTGGTCCTGATGCGCGCCATGGACGTACCGGCCCGTGTGGTCACCGGCTACCAGGGCGGCGAGTTGAACCCGACGGACGGCTTCTGGGTGGTGCGGCACCGGGACGCCCATGCCTGGGCCGAAGTCTGGCTGGCCGGGCGTGGCTGGGTGCGGGTAGACCCAACCACCTCTGTGGCGCCCTCACGGGTAGAGACAACAGCGCGGCTGAGCAGCTCGGAAGGCGCAATCGCCGCCGCCGTCAACGCGGTCAGCCCGGGCCTGCGCATCAGCCTGAGCAGCCTTTGGGACGCCAGCAACAACCGCTGGAACCAGTGGGTTTTGAACTACTCGCAGGACCGCCAACTCGGCCTGCTGCGGGCCCTTGGTTTTGAATCGCCCACCTGGCTCACACTAAGCTACCTGCTGATTACCTGCGGTGTTTTGGCCAGTCTGCTTGGCGCTGCCTGGGCCGCCTGGGACAAGCGCCGCCAAGACCCCTGGCTGCGGCTGCTGCAACAGGCGGCGATCCAACTGCGCAAACAGGGGGTGCGCTTTGCCGCCCAATGCCCGCCGCGCCAGTTGGCTCAGCACACCATCCAACAACTCGGCGCAGACCAGCCCTTTGCCCAGGCCATGCACCACTGGCTGCTGCGGCTTGAAGCGCAGCGCTATGCGCCAAGCCCTGTGCGACCTGTCACACTGCGAACCTTGGCCCGAGAACTCCAAAGACTACCCCGCCCATGGTGACTAAAAATTTGCTCGCTACCGCTGTTTTGTTGGCCGCTGCAGGCCTGCTGAGCACGGCAGTCGAGGCGAAAAAAAAAGTAAAAGACAAAAGCCCTATTGCCAGCTCAGCTGCCCCGCTTGCAGCCACCGGCGCCGCCTATGCCGGGCGCGACGACGCGATGCAGGCCGCCGACGAGATCGCCGCACAACATGCGCTGCAGCCGGCCTGGGTGCGCAGCATGATTGGGCAGGCACGCTTTAGCGCCACAGCGGCCAAGCTGGTCCTGCCGCCAGCTGCCGGGGTGGCCAAAAACTGGGCCGCCTACCGCAGCCGGTTTTTAGAGCCGGTGCGCATTGGCGCGGGCGTCAAGTTTTGGCGCGGCCACCGCAAGGCACTGGCCCGCGCAGAGCGAGACAGCGGCGTGCCAGCGGCCATCATCGTTGGCGTGATCGGGGTTGAGACTCTCTATGGCCAGCACATCGGCAATTTTCGGGTCATCGACGCACTCGCCACGCTGGCCTTTGATTTCCCGACCGAGCACCCCCGCGCCGCCGAGCGAAGCGCCTTTTTCAGGGGCGAACTTGGCCACCTGCTGGCCCTGAGCCAGCGCACCAAGGCCGACCCGATGCGCCTGCGTGGCAGCTATGCTGGCGCCATGGGTCTGCCGCAGTTCATGCCCTCGAGCTGGGCCCGCTACGCGCTTGATTTTGACCAGGATGGCCGCATCGACCTGTTTGGTAGCCCGCTGGACGCCATCGGCTCGGTGGCCAATTACTTCAAGGCCTTCAACTGGGAGCCCGGCCTGCCCACCCACTACCCGGTGCGCTTTGACGCTGAACGCCTCAACCTCGAAGCCCTGCTCCTGCCCGACATCCTGCCCACCTTCAGCGTGGCGAGCTTTCAGGCCAAAGGAGCTGTGCTGGAAGGTTTAGCTTTGACTCACCGGGGCCCGCTGGCACTAGTGGAACTGCAAAACGGCTCAGACCCAGCCAGCTACGTGGCCGGCAGCAACAACTTCTATACC
>SHXM01000037.1 GCA_009693325.1 Rhodoferax sp. | reverse complement strand
GGTTTACCAAGCTGATTCGTTGCGTGGAATGGTGTAGCTCCAGAGCCGCACCTTGCGCGCCGCGCGAGTTAAACACAGGAGCAAAGGACCCACTGCAAGCCAAAGACTCAAAGGATTTCGTCATGGACTCACACAATGCCTTGCGTATCGAAGACCGACCACACCGTTGGGGCGGGTCTGGCTCCCAGCTTGGGAACAGACAGCAGCAGCGTGCCCGGAAATTACAAACTCTCTACGAGGCGCTGAAAGCAGGCGATCTTGACCATGCTCGGCAAGGCTTTTTGGCCCTGATCAACCTGGACCCCTTTGCCACCAGTGACCCTGTGCTGTCCAAAATAGGCGCCGCTCTGCAAAGTAGCAACCTGCATGCCGCCCGGCTGTACGCCAGCGAGCTCAATGTGAGGGGCGGATCCTTTTTGGCCAAGTTACCGCAGAAGATTGACTATGTCAGGCCAGCCAAGCCCGTGTTCATGCTTGACGATCTGGGCGTGGCCCATGTTGATTTCAGGGCGTGAGCAGGGTTGTTTGATCTGGCTGATGCCGCCGCTTATGTTGAAAAATGCGATTTGTGAGTGATGCCAACAATGAGCCAGCTGGTTCGCCAGGATGCCGCTTGAATAAAACCAATGACTGCCCTGTTCGGCCGGCTCAGAAAACGGGTGTGGGCGTGGGGCCTTGGCGTCTGCTTGCTCTGGTCTCAGCAGCAAGCCTGGCGCTGTTGGCCTGCGGTGGTGGGGATCTTGATGTCCCCGTGACCGCCGATCCGTTGCCGATGATGTCGCTGCAGGGAACAGCTGCGGTGGGAGCAGCCTTGGCTAACAGCCTCGTCAAGATACGGTGTCCGAGGGAGAAAAATGCCGCCTATCCCCTCTCTGTATCTCTGTCCAAATCGGCAGAAGATTCAGCGGTCTTCAAGGTCACGGACGGTAGCAACACAGACCAGACGATTTTCGATGGTCAGGTGATTCGGCTCAGCACACAAGGCTCTTTGCCAAAACCACTCAACACGGTCGAGAACTTCTATGTCGTGAACAAAACTGCCCTTGGTTTTCAGTTGTCCAGAACTCCATCGGGCGCTGCCCTCAGCACATACGGAAGCATCCAAGCCGGGCTGCACGCTGCGACCACCGGGAAAATGCTGGAAAAAACTGTGACCACCGGCGCGGATGGCGCCTATGCGGTCAATTTCTCTGAAGATCTGAAAGCTCAAAAACCCTGTTTGCTGGAAGTGGATGTCCTGGCAAATGGGACCAAGCTGCAGCTGCATGCTGTTTCGGCGGGTCTGAGTGGCGTTGCCAACATCACGCCCTTGACCGAGGCGCTGCTTGCCATTCTGGTTGAGACCGGCGACCTGGCCCGGTACTTTACCGAGTTCGGCGAATCAAACGCCGCTGAGCTCAGGCAACTCGCCAGTGAAAAAAATATTGGCTCCGCCTGGAACAAGATCAAGGCTATGCTGGCCTCCAATGGTGTTGACACGAGCGCCATCACCACCGAACCCATATCGGCCAGCTTGTCTGCAGCCAATGCTTTAAAAGTGGGCGATGCGCACGACAAGCTGTTGGACAAGCTGGCGTTTGATAAAGACATTGTCTCGCCCTACAATTTTTTACAGGGCAAAGAAAAAATGCTCACCTTGATCAAGCTCGACAGCAAGGGCCTGCCCTTGAAAAATCAGTTTGCCAAATGGTCTGATGCTGGTAGCGAGGAGGCGGGTACAAAATGGGATTGTGTTCATGACACTGTGACCAATCTCTTGTGGGAGGTTAAGCCTAATTTGTCAAGCCACCTGCGGCACAGGGAACACAAATACACCTGGTTTGACAGCAAGGTTGTGCAGGACGACAAAGGCAATGCCCTTGTTTTCAACGGCGGCTCGGCTGGCACCGAACTTAGCCGCAGCTGCCAGGGCTTGGCCGACCCGTCCAAATGCAACACCGAGAACTTTGTCAGGGCTGTCAACCAAGCCCGCTTGTGTGGTTTCGAAGCCTGGGCCCTGCCCGACGTGGATACCTTGCAAAAGTTCCCGCTCAATTACTCGTCGGTGGGCATCGTGAACACCGATTATTTCCCTGACCTGCAGGCGCAGCCGCTGGCCAATTCGTCTTTTTGGACAAGTACGTCGAGTGCCAACAGCGCTGAGGGAAACTATGCCTGGGTGGTTAATTTGGGTAACGGCAAAGTCGAAGACGGCCTGAAGGCCAGCACGCAAGCAGTACGTCTGGTGTTACCGGTCAATACCTTTGCGGTGGAAATTTCCAGCGCCAAGCCGGCTGTTTTCAAGTATGTCAAAACAGCCAAACAAAGCGCCATTGCCAATGACCAGGTGGTAACTCTGCGCACCAATGGCCTGCTGCCCAATACCCTGAGCCAGGGCCGGACTTATTACGTGGTCAAGGCAAATGCGGATGCCAGCAGTTTTGAGCTGTCCAGTGTTAAATCGGGGGAATCCATCGCCAACTTGAACGCAGGCGCCCCCAAAGGTCCGCATTTTGCAGTCGTCAGCCTCGAGGCAACAGCAAAAACAGCCGATGTTGGCCGGTGTCATCCGGGCATCGAAGTTACCCGGCCGGATTCGCGCTACACGGTGAGCGGCGATGAGGTAACAGATACCGTGACCGGCTTGGTATGGAAGCGATGTGTCGAGGGTTTGAGCGGCGCCACCTGCACCGGGACAGCCAAACCAGCGAGCTACAAGGAGGCCCAGGCTTTGGCAGCCGAAGCAGCCAAGAAAGGGAATCCATGGCGACTACCGAGCCGAACTGAGTTGGCTGGCTTGATTGACAGAAAATGCACCGGGGTTTGGAAGTACAAGCTTGACACCAACAGCGCCCTGTACATGAGTCAGCGTACCTTCACTGAGACTGGCGGTTGGGAGCAGGCAGCAGTTTGGAGTCTGCCGACCGCAATCTCCAACCCCTCTGCAAATTTTGAATTCAGTGTGGACGGCAAAGCATGGGACAGCAAGCCCACCGTTGACAAGGTGTATTTGCGAGAGAAGTCGACGAGCTCCGTACTTAAGATTGCTGGAGAGACTGGCTATGGCTGGCGCGACGGCGTACCTGCAGAGCCGGCAGACCAAAAGACCTCGCTGTGGATGAGCAAGCGGGTTTTCACACCTTACGGGGCTGAACCCCAGGATGCCAAGTGGTCAGAGCCGGAAGAGCTCAAGACCGGTAGCAAGCTGGAATTCAGCACCAATGGTGAGTCTTGGTATTTCCCTCCCACCGGTAACGATGTTTATTTGCGAGAAAGCCCGACCTCGCCCAAAGTCATCATGCGGGGTGAAGCAGGAACGCAAAACGAGATGATGACAGCGGGCTCCTTCGTGACTGGCATCTCTTACACCATACAAGCCGTGGGCTCCACCGATTTCAAGCTGATCGGCGCGGCAAGCAACTTGGCTGGCCTTGTGTTTGCCGCCACCGGGCCGGGCACAGGCTCAGGCACGGCGATCAAAAATGTGTCTCAAATCACCGGCTACGCCTTTTTTCGCGGTAATTACACGGCTGACGACTATCCCACTGGTGGCAGTTTCGCCTCACCCAAGCCGGGCTTCAAGCAAATTGGCCAAAGCGGTCAGGGCATGGTCAAGGGTTTTGCGTTTTATAGGGGCAATTTGCCCCCCAGTGCGCCCAGTGGCGGTTCGTTTGCCTATCCAACGCCAGGCAGTGCCGGCTGGAGCGATGCCATACCAAAAGAAGTCCTGATTTCCGCCACCGAATCAGCTGCGAGTTCTGGCCGTGCTGTCAACCAGACCATATTTCCCCAAAATGCATCGTCATCACCATTTGCCCAGGCGGTCTGGACCGCCACGACCAACCCGAATTACCCTGCCAACCTGACCAACCCAGACATCAACAGCCAAGCCTCCTGGATTGTTAATTTTTACAACGGTTTCCTGGATTATGTGGATGTGTCAACCGAAAAAATTTATGTTTGGCTGGTGCGCAGCCCTTGAGCAGGGCCTCAAGCCCATCAAGCAGCCAAGGGCCTGCTCGGCGCCGTAGTAGTTGGCGCCGCAACAGGTCCGAGCTGGTTATCATGGGCTGGAAGACCTAGCCCAGCCACGCATCGGAGCCCCTTGATGATCGTCGTACACCACCTCAACAATTCTCGTTCCCAGCGTGTGCTGTGGCTGCTAGAAGAGTTGGGTCTGCCTTACGAGATCAAGCACTACCAGCGCAATGCCACCAGCATGCTGGCGCCGCCTGAGCTGTTGGCGGTCCATCCTCTGGGCAAGTCGCCGGTGATCACCGATGCTGGCGTCACACTGGCCGAGACAGGAGCCATCGTCGAGTACCTGCTGGATCAGCATGGCGGCGGGCGTTTGTTGCCCGGGCCTAACACCCCTGAGGCACTGCGCTACCGCTACTGGCTGCACTTCTCTGAGGGCAGCATGATGCCCCCGCTGCTGCTTTCCCTGATTTTTGAACGCATCGCCAATGGTCCGATGCCCTTTTTGATTCGCCCTGTTGCTCGGGGTATCAGCAAGACCGTGATGGACCTGATGGTACGCCCCAACCTGACTCGCCAGCTTGACTTCTTGGAGGCCGAACTGGGCCGCAGCACCTGGTTTGCCGGCGACGCGCTGACTGGCGCCGACATCATGATGAGCTTTCCTCTCGAAGCCGCGGCACAGCGTGCCGGCCTTGACGCCAGTCGGCCCAGATTGATGGCCTTCTTGCAGCGCATTCACGCCAGACCCGCCTACTTGCAGGCGCTGGCACGCGGCGGGCCCTACGCTTTTGCCTGAGATGGGTGCGCGCAGCTGTCTGACGCTGATGGGCTGGTGTTGTGGCGCGGTATTGAATACCGACAGCCGCCAGCAGTTTGCCTTTTATTGAAACAAGCCATGCCCGCTGACAACAATTTTGAATCCCTGCGCGACGGTGTTCGAAGCGTCGTATCCCAGTTTGACTCGCGCTATTGGCAAGACCTTGACCAAGCCCGTGCTTTCCCCGAAAAATTTGTCGAAGCCCTCACCAAAGCGGGCTGGCTCTCGGCCCTGATCCCAGAAGAATATGGCGGCACTAATCTGAGCCTGGTTGAAGCCAGTGTCATCATGGAAGAGATCAACCGGGCTGGCGGTAACTCGGGTGCCTGCCATGGCCAGATGTATGTGATGGCCTGTGTTGTGCGTCACGGCTCAGAGGCGCAAAAGCAAGCCTTGCTGCCCAAGGTTGCCAGTGGTGAACTGCGCATGCAATCCATGGCGGTCACCGAGCCCACCACCGGATCCGACACCACGCAGCTCAAGACCTTTGCACAGCGTCTTGGCGACCGCTATGTGGTCAATGGCCAAAAAGTCTGGACATCGCGCCTGCAACACTCTGACTACATGCTGCTGTTGGCGCGTACCACGCCACTGGCAGCCGTTAAAAAACGCTCAGAAGGCTTGTCGGTGTTTCTGGTTGACTTGCGCGAGGCGGTGGGTAAGTCGATCACCGTGCGCCCCATCCGCAACATGGTCAACCACGAGACCAATGAAATCTTCATCGACAACCTGGAAATTCCGGTGGAGAACCGTATCGGAGAAGAAGGCAAGGGGCTTAAATATATTCTTGATGGGCTGAATGCCGAGCGTATTTTGATCGCTGCTGAATGTGTGGGTGATGGCTATTGGTTTGTCGATAAGGCGCGTGACTATGCCAACCAGCGTGTGGTGTTTGAGCGGCCGATTGGAAAAAATCAGGGCATTCAGTTTCCAATTGCCAAAGCCTATGTGAATGTCGAGGCGGCCAGTCTGATGCGCTACGAAGCAGCCCGGCTGTTTGATGCACAAAAGTCCTGCGGTGCGCAGGCCAACATGGCTAAACTTTTGGCGGCAGATGCCTCTTGGGAGGCCGCCAATGTATGCCTGCAAACCCATGGTGGTTTTGGTTTTGCTGCCGAATACGATATTGAGCGTAAGTTTCGCGAAACCCGTCTCTACCAGGTTGCTCCCATTTCCACTAACCTGATCTTGTCTTACATTGGCGAGCATGTGCTGGGCATGCCAAAGTCTTATTGAAATTTTTGAAATGGGTCGACACCATCGCAATGCTCAACAAGGTGGCCAACGAGGCGCTCAGGCAGGCTGAGCTGCGCGAACGCCTGCTGGCTTTGGGGATTGTTGTCACCGGCGGCACGCCAGAGGAAGCCCGGGCCCGTATCCCGCTTGAGATGAGCAAATGGGCTAGCGTCGTCAAGACTGCAAATATCAAGCTCGAGTGAGGTGCTTGGCCAAAGCCGCACTGCCCTCAGGGGCGCAAACGCATCAACTGTCCGTTTTTCTCGTCGCTGAGCAAATAGATCAGGCCATCCGGCCCTTCGCGGACATCCCGCACCCTTTGGCCCAGGTCTGGCAGCAGTTTTTCCTCTAGCAAGACCCGCTGTCCATCGAGCTGCAAGCGGGCCAGGTAGCGAAATTTCAGCGAGCCCACCAACAAGCTACCCTGCCACGCTTTGCCATAACGCTCGCTGGTGATGAAGGCCATGCCTGAGGGTGCGATCGATGGGGTCCAATAATGCATGGGCTGCTCCATACCGGCCTTGGCTGTGATGCCCTCTCCAATTGGCCCGCCACCGTATTTTTCGCCATAGCTGATGACCGGCCAGCCGTAATTTCGTCCTGCCAGCGGCAGGTTGATCTCGTCGCCGCCCTGGGGTCCGTGCTCATGGGTCCACAATCGGTCGTCCGGGCCCCAGGTCGCGCCCTGAACATTGCGATGTCCGTAGCTCCAAATTTCGGGAAGGGCACCTTTGCGGTTGACAAAAGGGTTGTCGACCGGCACGCTGCCGTCAGGCCGAATGCGGACAATTTTTCCGTGGTGATTGTCCAATGATTGGGCCTCGGCCATTTTGAAATAGCGTTCGCCCAGTGTCAGGTAGAGGTCTGAATTGGGGGCCTGCGCAATGCGGCAGCCAAAGTGCAGGTTGCTAGCGACTTTTGGCCGCTGGCTGAAAAGCACTTTGAGGTCTTCCAGACGGGTTTCGTCGGCAGACAGGCGAGCCGAGGCCAGGGCGCTTGAGTTACCGTTGTTACTGGGTTCTGCAAAGCAAAAATAGAGCCGGCGGTTGGCTGCAAAGTTGCGATCTGTGATCAGGTCAAGCAGTCCGCCCTGGCCCACTGCATCTACCTCCGGCAGGCCTTTGATCGGCTCACCGAGTCGACCGCTGGCGTCGACCAGGCGCAAACGTCCGGGTCGCTCAGTGACCAAAAAGCGCCCATCGGCCAAAAAAGCCACGGCCCAGGGATGTTGCAAACCCCGGGCGAGCACCTCGACAGTGGGCGCGGCTCCGGCGCTGAACACACAGGCGAGTGTCAAGGCCAAGGTAAGAGAGAGTTGTGCTTTTGCTGAGTTCATGGAGGCGTACTGGTTTAGGGCCAATTTAGTTTAAGCGGTCTTGGGTTTTTGGTCGTAAAAAGGCCCAGCCCAGCCGTGGCCATCCTAGGCTGGCCAAACGACAGGCATAATTTCCTTTGCCCTTATTTACAAGCTCACAGCTAACTTGCCATGCACCAAACTGATTCTGCCCAGACCATAGACCCAAAAATTTACGCCCTCTATGACGAATACTGTCATGGCGGCATGGACCGCCGTGAGTTTCTGGCCCGTGCCAGTGCGGCCGTGGTGGGTGGCTTGGCCATGGCACAGGCCATGTTTCCCCGCTATGCCAATGCGCAGACGGTCGCCAACACCGACGTTCGCATCAAAACCCAGTATGTTCAGTACGCCTCTGCGGGCGGCAGTTCCGGACAGATGAAGGCCTATCTGGTGGAGCCCGCCAAGGCCGGGCCGCATCCGGCAGTCTTGGTCATTCATGAAAACCGCGGGCTCAATCCCTACATTGAAGACGTGGCGAGGCGCCTGGGTCTGGCCGGCTTTTTGGCGCTCGCGCCAGATGGCTTGGGACCGGTTGGGGGCTACCCCGGCAATGATGATGCCGGAACCAAACTCCAGGCCGCTCTGGAGCCCAAAAAACTCAACCAAGACATGCTCAACAGCGCGGTCTTCCTCAAGAATCATCCGCTCGTTAACGGCCGAATGGGCGCGACCGGCTTTTGCTGGGGCGGCGGGATCGTCAACCACTTGGCGGTCGAGTTAGGCAGTGATCTGCGCTGTGGCGTACCTTTTTATGGCGCTGCAGCTGAGACCTCCAAGGTCCCGCAAATCAAGGCCGATTTGATGCTGCACTTCGCCAGCGATGACGCCCGTATCAATGGGCAGTGGCCCGGCTTTGAGGCTGCACTCAAGGCGCAGGGCGTTGGGCATGAAGCTTATGTCTATGCCGGCACGCAACACGGTTTTCACAACAATTCCACACCACGTTTCAACCCCCCAGCCGCCGAGTTGTCATGGTCGCGCACGCTAGACTTTTTCAAGCGGACCTTGGTGGCTTAAGGCCGGGCGACCGCATCACGGTGAGCGTTGTGCAGCCTTGATGGAGCGTGTGGCCATGTCTTCAAGCCAGGCGAAATCGACGCTCTGGTGTGCTTCGCAGATAAACCAAGGTTCACGGGAATCGGGCTCCAGCATCACGCCGCGCTCAATCAGTTCCCAGGCAAAGCGCCGGTACAGCTCGGTGTCACTCATGCGCCAGTCACGGTAGTTGGCAGGCACCTGGGGCGTGAAATGGATGCCGAACATTGCCGCTGGGCCGGCAAACGCGTGCTCAATGCTGGCGGCCAAGAACACGCGTCCCAGCAGATCCCTGATCCGTGAGCCAACCTGGTCTATGGTGTGCAGCGCATCGGTTTGGGCCAGGATTTTCAAGGTGGCATGGGCCGCGCCCAGTGCAACCAAGTTGGCCGTGTAGGTGCCACCATGCACAACACCGCCCGCGTGCGATCCCACCACGTCCATCACCTCGGCGCGCCCGCCAAAGGCTGCCACCGGGTAGCCATTGCCAAGTGCCTTGGCATAGGTGGTCAGGTCGGCATGGACACCGTAAAGAGCCTGCGCACCCCCCTTGGCAACCCGAAAGCCGGTCTTGACCTCATCGAGGATCAACAGCGCGCCGTGTTGGCTGCACAGATCGCGCAAGCGCTGCAGCCATGCCGGGGTCGCTGCAATGCTGCCAGCATTGCCGATAATTGGCTCCAACACCACAGCGGCAAGTGTGTCAGACCGAGCGACAAAAAGCTGCTCCAGCAGTTCGAAATCGTTGAGGCGGATGATGTCAAGCAATTCGCGGGAGCGTTGCGGTACGCCCGCGCCAAACGGCACGATGCCCGGCTCGACAAGACCCTTGGGATCCCAGTTCTCCAGGTCCGACTTCCACATCATCTCGTCGTGCAAGCCATGAAACCCACCTTCGACGATGGCGATGCGGTCGCGCCCGGTAAAGCCGCGCGCCGTGCGCACAGCTCCCATGATGGCCTCGGTGCCAGAATTGGCAAACCGTATTTTGTCAATATTGGGGCAAAGCGCCTTGATTTGGCACACTACCGCTGTGTCGAGTTCGGTTGAGAACCCGGAAAGTGTGCCGCGATGGGTGACCTGCTCAATCACGGCCTGGTCGACACGCTGGTCTCTGTAGCCCAGAATAATCGGCCCGTAACCGAGTCGGAAATCTACATACGTCTTGCCGTCGCTGTCGGTTAATTCGCAGCCCTTCGCACTTTTTATAAATACGGTTTTTGTATCGCCCCAGTAACGATAATTTTCGGCGACGCCCTGTGGCATGTGCTTCAGGGCCTCGGTCATAAGTGCAGATTGCTGATTCATGGGCAGTCTCGGTTGAACCGAGATTGTCTACCAGTCGATGTGACCCGCCTATACTCGCCTCTCCGGCGGCAGGTCAGGGAGAAAAAAAGCCGCTTATTATTCAGCAGAGGATCTGGGCTTTTCATGCTCAAGCGTATTGGCGTCAAACAGTTGACCCTTGGGATGCATATCAAGGAGTTTTCCGGCTCCTGGATGGAGCATCCTTTCATGCGAAGCGGGTTCGTGCTCTCAAGCGACGCGGATCTTGCCGCTATTCTTGCCAGCAGTATCAAAGAAGTCTGGATCGATAGCCACAAGGGGCTAGACGTTGCGGCTCATGTGCCGGCGGTGACCGAAGCCGAGTCCGAGGCTGAAATCACGGCTTCGCTGGCGCCTGTTGCGACCGCTAATCGGCACCTATCTGCCCTGACCATAGAGCAGGAAATGGAGCGAGCCGCACGGATTTGCGCGCAGGCCAAAGAGGCTGTGGAGACTATGTTTGACCATGTTCGTATGGGTCAAGCGGTCGACATCGGCAGCGCGCGCTTGCTGGTTGAGGAGATTTCTGGTTCGGTTGCTCGAAATCCAGCCGCATTGATCAGTCTGGCACGTCTGAAAACCGCCGACAACTACACCTACCTTCACTCGGTTGCTGTGTGCGCTTTAATGGCGGCACTGGCGCGCCAACTCGGGCTTGATGCAGCAGAAATCCGCTCGGCCGGGATGGCAGGCCTGATGCATGATTTGGGTAAGGCGCCCATACCCTTGAAACTGCTCAACAAGGCTGGTAAATTGACCGAGGCTGAGTTTGAGGTCATCAAAACCCACCCGCAGTTGGGCTTTCGTATCCTTCAAATGAGCCAGCATATCGAGGCCAAGACGCTGGATGCCTGTTTGCACCATCATGAAAAAATGGACGGCTCGGGCTACCCCGAGGGGCTCAAAGGTGATGAAATAAGTTTGGCGGCAAAAATGACTGCGGTGTGCGATGTGTATGACGCGATCACCTCAGACCGGCCCTACAAAAGGGGCTGGGATCCGGCCTATGCCTTGCGCCAAATGGCGGGATGGTCCAAGGGGCATTTTGACCTGCCGGTATTCCACGCCTTGGTCAAGACTTTGGGTATTTACCCGGTGGGCGCTCTGGTCCGAATGAACTCAGGGCGCCTGGGCGTGGTGCTTGAGCAGTCTGGGTCTTCCCTGACCACCCCCCGCATCAAATTGTTTTATTCCACCCGCTCAGCCTTGCGAATTTCGCCTGAATTGCTGGACCTGTCGCGCGGCATTGCCACTGACCGCATCGCCGCCCTAGAAAACCCCGACGACTGGAATTTCCCTGATTTGCAAGAGCTTTGGTCGGGGTCCGCTAATTGTGATGCATGAAACTGGACCGGCCTGGGGGCTGGCTGCTCGAAACTCGGCTGCAAAGCGGGGCAGTTTGCCATGCTGAAGCGCATACACGTTGATCAGTTGCTGGTTGGTATGTACATTGCAGAGTTTTGCGGCTCCTGGATGGAGCACCCTTTTTTTCGCGCCAATTTTTTGCTAGCCAAGACCAATGATCTGGAAAAAATCCGCTCCAGCAGCATAAGGGAAGTCTGGATTGATAGCAGCAGGGGTTTGGATGTGCCTGCCTCGGCGCCCACAGTCGATCCCAAGCAGGTTGAATCAGAGGTGGATGCAAGGCTGAAAAAGCTCGATGCGGTGGCGCCAGTGGCGGCGCGGGTGTCCATTGAAAGAGAGATGCAACGCGCCGCCCAGATTGTCGACCAGGCGAAGCAGGCTGTGATCGCCATGTTTCATGAAGTCCGTATGGGCAATGTGGTGGATGCCGCCGGAGCCCATGGCTTGGTTGAGGATATTGCGGAATCTGTAGCGCGTAATCCGGCGGCCCTGATCAGCATCGCGCGAATCAAAACCGCGGATGATTACACCTATTTGCATTCGGTGGCTGTTTGCGCCCTGATGATCGCTCTGGCTCGGCAACTCGGGCTCGAGCAGGCCCGGATTAGTTCTGCCGGATTGGCTGGCTTGTTGCATGACCTTGGCAAGGCAGCCGTGCCGGCCAGCATACTCAACAAACCCGGGAGCTTGACAGACGCCGAATTCGCTGTCATGCGGGCCCATCCATCCAAAGGGTACGACATGCTGAGGCGGGTTGACGGTATGGACGGGATAGCGATGGATGTGTGTCTGCATCACCACGAAAAAATTGACGGCTCGGGTTACCCCAAGGGGCTCAAGGCAGACGAAATCAGTTTACTGGCCAAGATGGGCGCAGTGTGTGACGTCTATGACGCGATCACCTCAAACCGCGCCTATCGCAACGGCTGGGACCCAGCCGAGGCCCTTCGAAAAATGGCTGAGTGGGCACCAGGCCATTTTGATGCGCTGGTGTTTCAGGCTTTGGTCAAGTGCCTCGGCATCTACCCGGTAGGTTCGCTGGTTGCATTGAAATCGGGACGAATTGGCGTGGTGGTCGAGCAGTCAGAAAAATCACTTACCAAGCCTAAAGTTAAGTTGTTTTTCTCAACCCGCTCGGGTCTGCGCATACCCGCTGAAATCCTCGATCTTTCCCAGCCGGGCATCACCGAACTCATCGTCGCCCGCGAGGACCCGGCGAAATGGCGCTTCCCGGATCTGCATGAATTGTGGTCGGGCATCGAGGGCCTGGGCCGCCAAGCCAAGCGCTAAGCTGATTTGCGCGAGTTCTGGCCTAAGGGCATGGGAGTGCGATTTGCCGCTGCGCCTCAGCCGCCGCGCGTGACCGGCATCTCTACCGGCTTGGGGTCCACAGCGTATTTGCCGAGTTCGAGCTTGGCAATCGCGTTGCGGTGCACTTCATCCGGGCCGTCGGCAAAGCGCAATGTGCGGGCGTTGACATAGCTGTAGGCCAGGGGGAAGTCGTCGCACATACCGGCGCCGCCGTGCACTTGCATCGCCCAGTCGATCACCTCGCAGGCCATGCTGGGCGCCACCACCTTGATCATGGCAATCTCGTTCTTGGCAAACTTGTTGCCGCCAACGTCCATCATCCAGGCGGCCTTGAGGGTCAATAAGCGGGCCATGTCAATCTTGCAGCGGGATTCGGCAATACGTTCTTGGGTCACGGTTTGCGAGGCCACGGTCTTGCCAAAGGCCACGCGCGAAGAGGCGCGCCTGCACATCAGCTCCAGCGCCCGCTCAGCCAGGCCGATCAGGCGCATGCAGTGGTGGATGCGTCCCGGCCCCAGGCGGCCTTGGGCGATTTCGAAGCCGCGGCCTTCGCCGAGCAGAATGTTGCTGGCCGGCACGCGCACGTTGTCGAAGCGCACCTCCATGTGGCCGTGCGGTGCGTCGTCGTAGCCCATCACATTGAGCGGGCGGATCACCTTCAGGCCCGGCGTGCTGGCTGGCACCAGCACCATGCTCTGCTGGGAGTGGCGGGGCGCATCCGGGTTGGTCTTGCCCATGGTGATGTAGATGGCGCAACGTGGATCGCCGGCGCCAGATGTCCACCACTTGCGGCCGTTGATCACGTAGTCATCGACATCGCGCTCGATGCGCGTGGCGATGTTGGTGGCATCGCTGGAGGCTACATCGGGCTCGGTCATGGCGAAGGCCGAGCGGATTTGGCCTTCAAGCAGGGGCTTGAGCCAGCGCGCCTTGTTCTCTTCTGAGCCGTAGCGGGCGATGGTTTCCATGTTGCCGGTGTCGGGCGCCGAGCAGTTGAATACCTCGCTTGACCAAAGCACGCGTCCCATGATCTCGGCCAGCGGCGCATACTCTTGGTTGGTCAGGCCGGCGCCGTGGTAGCCTGAAGTGGCGGCGCTGTCGACCGGCAGAAACAGGTTCCAAAGCCCTGCCGAGCGGGCCTTGACCTTCAGTCTTTCGATCGTCTGCAGCGGCGTCCAGCGCTTGCCGGCTTCGCTGTTGGCCACGATCTCGGCGTGGTAGGCCCCTTCTGCAGGGTAGATGTGCTCGTCCATGAAGGCTTGCAGCCGGGCTTGCAGTTCTTTGGTTTTGGGTGAGTAGTCAAAGTCCATGGAATCTCCTGAGGTGTCGGGGGTAAAAGTCTGGTAACAGGTTTCAGGCGCGCTGGGCAAATTGCCAGGCCATCTGTGCCAGTGGTTTCGCGCCCGCGGCCGAGCTGATGGCCTGCGCACTGGCCGCCGTACCGGCCTCAACCCGCTTGGCAATGCCCTGCAGGATGGCGGCCAGGCGAAACAGGTTGTAGGCCAAGTAAAAGTTCCAGTCGGCCTTGAGCGCATGTGGGGTGGTGAGGCCAGTGCGCTCGCAGTACCGGCCAATGTAGGCATCTTCAGTGGGGATGCCCAGGCTCGTGAGATCGAGCCCACCGATGCCGCGAAACGAGCCCGGCGGGATATGCCAGGCCATGCAGTGGTAGCTGAAATCAGCCAGCGGATGGCCGAGGGTGGACAACTCCCAATCCAGCACGGCAATGATGCGCGGCTCGGTGGGGTGGAACATCAGGTTGTCGAGCCGGTAGTCGCCGTGCACGATGCTCACCATGTGTTCGGCGCGGGCCATGGCCGGAATATGCTGCGGCAACCAGGTCATCAGCGCATCCATTTCTGGAATTGGCTGGGTGACAGAGGCCAGATACTGCCTGCTCCAGCGGCCGATCTGGCGCTCAAAATAGTTGCCTGCCTTGCCATAGCCGGACAGCCCGTGTTCCGCAAATTTGACGTTGTGCAGCGCCGCGATCACGCGGTTCATCTCGGTGTAGACGGCTTGCCGCTCGGACGGGCTCATGCCGGGTAGCGATTGGTCCCACAAGATACGGCCGGTCATGAATTCCATGATGTAGAAGGCCCGGCCGATGACCGATTCGTCTTCGCACAGACAATACATACGCGGCACCGGAACATCGGTGCCCTGCAGCCCGCTCATGACAGCAAATTCGCGCTCGATGGCGTGGGCCGAGGGCAATAGCTTGGCCACCGGGCCTGGTTTGGCCCGCATCACCCAGGTGCCGGACGGCCCGCTGAGTTTGTAGGTCGGGTTGGACTGACCGCCTTTGAAGGCTTCGACTGTCAACGGGCCTTCGAAGCCAGGCAGTTTGGCTTGCAGCCAAGCGCACAAGGCTTCGACGTCAAATGCCTGCTGGGCTGGTACCGGCCGGGTGCCTACAAAGTGGTCAAAGTCGTTCATGGTCAAGTCGCTTTGGCTGGGTGTGCGTTGCCGGGCTTGCTCAGCGGTCGGCTTCGATGATGCGCATCAGGGCCTCGCGCTGGCGGATCACCAAGCCACCCGGTTCGATGCGAATAGCCTCTTCCCGTTCCATGGACTTGAGTTCCTGATTCACCCGTTGCCGCGATGCGCCCAGCAGTTGCGCCAATTCTTCCTGTGCGAGTTGCAGGCCAATACGCATCTCGCGCCCGTCGCTGAGTGACGGCACGCCGTAGCTGCGTACCAGGTGCAGCAGTTGCTTGGCCAGGCGGGCGCGCAGCGGCAGGGTGTTGAGGTCTTCCACCAGGCCGTAGAGCTGGCGGATTCGCCGCGCATGCAGGCGCAGCAGGGCTTCGTAGAGCTCGGCATGCTGGGCCAGAATTTTCTTGAAATCTGCCTTGGCGACGCACAAAATCGTGCAGTCGCCGTGGGCATAGGCATCGTGTGTACGCCGGTCCCCGTCGAAGATGGAGACATCGCCAAACCAGATGCCAGGCTCGACATAGGTCAGGGTGATTTGCTTGCCAGAGATTGATGTTGAGCTGACCCGTATCGCACCGCGGGCACAGGCTATCCATTCCTCGGGCGGCTCGCCGCGGGCGGCAATCAGCACGCCGTCTTTGAAACGCTTGACATAGGCACATCGCAGAATATCGTGACGCAGGGACGGGGACAGACTGGAAAACCAGCGACCAGAATTGATCGACTCGCGTTCTTCAATGGTAAGAATAGGATCGTCCATGGGCTGTCTTGTGCGTGACTGAAAACCGCTTGATTGTCACCCCCGGGACCGCCGCCCGGCTTGGCCCTGACCCCAGGCCCCGGGGCGTGCTTGTGTACTGTGTTGGTTTAGGTGCCGAACTTTGGCCGCGCTTTGGCCAAAAAGGCGGCAATGCCAATGCCCGCGTTGGCATGCTGCAGATTGGCTACAAAATGCCGGCTTTCTTGGGCAAGCTGCTGCTCCAAGCTGAGTTCGGCGGCCTGACGACTAAGGGTTTTGATGCCGGCCAGGGCGTTGGGTGCGCGGGCGTTGAGCCGCTGCGCCAGTACCAGCGCCTCGCCGAGGGCGCTGCCGGGTGCTGCCACCTGGTTGACAACACCGAGCTGGTGCAGGCGCGGCGCGCCGATGCGTCCACCCAACATCAGCAACTCGGTGGCGAGTTGGCGGGGCAGTGCCTGCGCCAGGCTCCAACTGCCGCCGCCGTCCGGTGAGAGGCCAATCGTGCTGTAGGCCATCACGAACACCGCGTCTTCGGCTGCCACCAGCAGGTCGCAGGCCAGCGCGAGCGAGAAGCCGGCGCCAGCTGCTGCACCTTCGACCGCGGCGATAACCGGTTTGGGGCAGTTGGCAATGGCACTGATCCATCGGTGCAGCGCCTCAATACTCTGGGCCTGTACCTCGGGCGCTTGCGCGCGGTTAGCCTGCAGGCGCTGCAAATTGCCCCCGGCGCTGAACACGGTGCCGGTGCCGGTAATGACAACCGAGCCAATGTCGGCCGACCGGCTGGCCAGGGCCATTGCCTCCATACCACTTGCATACACCTCGGGGCCGAGCGCATTGCGGTGGGCTGCATCGTCCAGGCTCAGCACCAGGGTTTGGTCTGCCATGCTGCTGTGGAGTTGGGCTGCCATGGGCCTTGCCTATTCTTCTTCGTGCAGCAGGCTGAGCCCGATGGCGCCGCGCCGGCGCAGCCAGGGGCTGGGCCGGTAGCGTGGATCACCGTAGACGGTTTGCATATTGAAGAGCACCTCGAGCAGGTTGCTGGGCCCCACTAGGTTGCCCAAGGCCAAGGGCCCCAAGGGATAGCCCAGACCAAGTGTGACCGCGATTTCAAGGTCGGCTGGCGAGCAAATGCCCTGTTGGCAGATGTCGCAGGCGATGTTGACGATGCTTGCCACCACCCGCTGCGTGACAAAGCCGCCGCTGTCGCGCACCAGGCTGACCGCCTTGCCATCCCGGGCCATCAGGGCGTGGGCAGCTTGGCGCATGTCGGTGCGCGTAGCCGGGTTGGTGGCGAGCACACGGCGGCGGGTGCTGGCATCGTCAAACAGCAGATCGATGCCAATGGTGCGGGTTGGATCAAGCCGCTCGACCACCGCCATGGTGCTGACGTCAAAGCCCAGCGGCGCGACCAGGATCAAGGCCTGCGCAGAGGCTGAGACGCCGGTTTCTATGTGGGCACCCAGATTTTTGAGCAGTTGCAACAACTCGGCTCGACGCGCCGCTCGGGGCGACACCCAAACGGGCGGCAGGTCGGCTAGCACGGGTGCGCTGGCCTCGGGGCTAAGCTGGGCCATACCTTGAACATAGGTGTAGAAACCCTCGCCGACCTTTTTGCCCAGCAGGCCGCCGGCCAGACGTTGCGCCGTGATGACGCTGGGCCGGTAACGGGGCTCCTGGTAGTACTGTTGGTACACCGACTCCATCACCGGGTGAGACACGTCCAGGGCAGTCAGGTCCATTAGCTCAAAGGGCCCGAGTTTGAAGCCTACCTGGTCCTTGAGTATGCGGTCTACGGTGGCAAAGTCGGCCACGCCTTCGCCCACCAGTCGCAGCGCTTCGGTGCCGTAACCGCGTCCGGCATGGTTGACGATAAAACCCGGCGTGTCTTGCGCTTGCACTGGCGTGTGGCCCATTTGCCTGGCGTAGCGCACCAGGGCCTCGCACACGCCAGGCTCGGTCTTCAGGCCGGCGATGACCTCGACCACCTTCATCAGGGGCACCGGGTTAAAGAAGTGAAAGCCCGCCAGCCGCTGAGGGCGTTTGAGCCGCGCACCCATGGCGGTGATGGACAGGGATGAGGTGTTGCTGGCCAGTACCGCCTCGGGCGCTATCAGGGCTTCGAGCTCGGCGAACAGTTCGGCCTTGGCATCTAGGCGCTCGACAATCGCCTCAATCAGTAAACCGCATTTGGCCAGGCCCGCAAGCGAGTTGCTGCATTGCAAACGCGAGCGGTAAAGTACTTTCTGGGCCGTGTCGAAGCGGCCTTTCTCATGCAATTTATCCCACTGCGAATACACGCTTTCCAGCGCTGCAGCGCTGGCATCGGCATGGGTGTCAAACAACAGCACCTGGCTGCCCGCTTGTGCGGCGATTTGGGCAATGCCCCGGCCCATGGCGCCAGCGCCAACAATGCCAATCAGGGGAAAAACAGCGGCCATGTGCAAAACGATTCAAGACCCTAGCGGCGCACCTGCAGCGCCCCGGGATTGACGATATTGCTTGGCCTGCCCTTGATGAAATTGGCCACGTTGTCAAACGCAGCGCTGTAATACAGCTCGTAGCTGTTTTGCTCGACATAGCCGATGTGGGGCGTGCAAATACAGTTCTCCAGCCGCAGCAGGGCATGGCCTTGCAGAATCGGCTCTGATTCGTACACATCAATGGCTGCCATGCCCGGCCGGCCCCGGTTGAGCCCGACCATCAGCGCATCGGGCTCAATCAACTCGGCGCGCGAGGTGTTGACCAGCATGGCGGTGGTTTTCATGCGGGCGAGATCGTTCAGCCGCACCAGGCCACGGGTTTCGTCCGAAAGCCTGAGGTGCAGCGAGAGCACATCACTTTGCTCAAACAGCTCGTCGCGGCTGGCGGCAGCCTCAAAACCCTCTAGCACCGCGCGTTCCCGCGATGCCTCCCGGCCCCAGACCAGTACCCGCATGCCAAAAGCCTCGCCATAGCCGGCCACCAGTTGGCCAATCTTGCCGTAGCCCCAGATGCCAAGGGTTTTGCCCTTGAGCAGGGTACCCAGGCCAAAATTGGTCGGCATATTGGCGCTTTTTAGACCGGACTGTTGCCAGGCTCCGTGCTTGAGGTTGGTAATGTACTGGGGCAGGCGACGGGCTGTTGCCATGATCAGCGCCCAGGTGAGTTCGGCTGGCGCCTCGGGCGAGCCGGTGCCATCCGCAACGGCAATGCCGCGCTCTGTGCAGGCGGCGACATCAACATGGGGCCCGATTTTTCCGGTCTGCACCACCAGCTTGAGCCTAGGCAATTTGTCAATCAGGCTTTTGGTCAGGTGGGTGCGCTCGCGGTTGAGGACGATCACATCGGCATCTTTGAGCCGCACTGACAACTGTCCCAGGCCCTTGACCGTGTTGGTGTAAACCCTGGCCGTATAAGACTCCAAGCGCGCAGCGCAGGCCAATTTGCGCACTGCATCCTGGTAGTCATCAAGAATGATGATGTTCATGAATTCGCCAGATTTGTTAAGCCATTGATTTTTATCATTATTTTTCTATAAGTCATTGATTTGTATCAGAAAATTTAGTTTTTTCCATTATAGTTTTTCTTAATCAAGACCCAACTAAACTCATCTGAACCCAGCTACACTTGGGGTCTAGTATAGGTTTTAGTATAGGTTTTTTCATGTTTTTTGATGCTAGAGCAGCAAAGAGTTTACAGCCAGGCCACCACATCGCCATTGTCGGCTGCCCCGGGCTACGTCTTTCGGCCACAGCCAAGCGCAAAACATGGACGTACCGCTATCGGTGTCCGAACACCGGCTTGTTAAAGCAGATCAAGCTTGGGGGCTGGCCTGAGATGCCCGTATCGATGGCAGTAGCCAAGTGGCAAGAACTTCGGGGTAAGCGAGATGTTGGTGAAAACCTTATCGCCAGCAAAAAGATTTTGGCGATAGCGGCCAAGACGCAACCCGACGACGGCTACACGCTGGGCCAGTTGATTGACGATTACGCGACGCTCCATCTTGATCGGATGCGCCAGCCACGGGGCGCCAAAGCTGTGAGAGCGCGGCTCAATAAAGCGCTCAGTAAATACAAAAATCTGCCCGTTAGCGGCGTCAGTCGCCGATTTGTTTTTGACTTGATGGACACGCTGTCGGTAACGCCCGTGCTTGCCCGGTCAGTCAAAGGTGAAATGGGCGCGGCTTGGAGCACTCTGGTTAACGCAGGGCGCATCAAAGACGAATTGCCAAACTGGTGGGTTCTTGTAAAGACCAACACGCTGCGCAGCAAGGGGGCGATCCGTGAAGGTAAGCACAAAGGCACTGTCAAACGGGTGCTGGGGAACGACGAAATAGGTGTTTTGATGCGCTCCGACATGGCATTGTTCAGCCAACAGGTTCGCGATTTTTTAACCCTGCAGCTTTGGACGTGCGCGCGTGGCTCTGAAATCGTACAAATGCAACCTAGGCAATTTACGGCCGAGCAGGACGGCCTTTGGTGGACAGTGCCGAAAGAGCTCACTAAAAATAGACATCAAGAAAATGCGCACGATCTGCGGGTGCCAGTGGTCGGAAGAGCCCTTAATATTATTAACCGGCTGCGTGGCAATGGATCAGAATGGCTGTTCCCCAGCAGGTCTCGGGCCGGTATCACTGGGCCGCAACAGCAAACGTACATGCAGACAAAGGTCAACTATCACCAACCCTATGGCAGGGCGCGACCTGATCATCAGCGTGTTCGTCTGAGTGTTTCACATTGGTCGCCGCACGATTTGCGGCGAACTGGACGAACCTTGCTCGCCGCAATCGGCTGCCCTGTTGAAATCGCAGAAGAAATCCTGGGGCACAAAAAACCCGGTGTGGTTGGTATCTACAACCTATATCGGTACGACAAGGAGCGGCGGCATTGGTTAACGTTGCTGGCCGCAAAACTTGAATCTTTCATTGCTGTAGCTTAGGTTTTCGCGCGCCCGTGTTGCGAGGCGGAAGTAGCTCAGACACGGGCCGGGATTCCATCCACTCTGAGAGCTCCCGCACTAAAAAAACAACCCGATGCGGTGACACCTGACGAGGCTTGGGAAACTTTCCTTGCCGCAAAAGTGTTTCGAGTGTTGTGACCGACAGCACTACAAATTTGGCGGCGGCTTCACGATCAAGGGCAATTGGTTGCAGCGTCATGTCCCTATTCCCCCTCAAATGATTTGATTTTTGTGGACTGCATTGGACTGGGCAGCGCCAAGACAATGGTCAGAGTCCGCTGGCTGAGGCCTGTTGAAAACGCCCGGATCTTCATTTCCTGCACTCCAACTCGATGAGCTTGTCGAGGTAGTGCCTGGCCTTGCGCAGGTCCTCTACGCCGCCCTTGTCGCGCCAGCGGCTGACATACTTGATCACGTTGCCCTCAAAGTAGCCCAGCGCGTTAGCGGCGATGTAGTCCCACGGCTGGATGACTTTGTCTTTGTAGTGGACTCCTGCCACCTGTTGGGTGTTGGTAGTCATTTCGTGCGGCTTGCCACGAAATCCAGTGTCCCTTGAACTTGGAAAGCCCTTAGGCTCCAGCGCGCACCGCTT
>SHXM01000001.1 GCA_009693325.1 Rhodoferax sp. | reverse complement strand
TCCATGAAAAAACTCTTCACCAACGACTGTATTGTCAAAAACGAATTTCTCGATCCAGCCCTGTGCCAGCGCTGGGAAAAGAAAATATTCGGCTGCCCCGACATCTTTGGCACCGATGTCAACCCCAAATATGGACAAATGGCAGCCTTTTACGGGATGATCGAATCAGGCTTGAATGAAAGCTACTACAGGTATGCTGAAAAACACAATAAATACCTGCAGAAAGAGTTTGCAGAAATCAAGACTATCGTCAAAACGATTGGCGCCATGATTCTGCAGCACTCTGGTTTGCCACCTGACGCCTTACCACTGGTGCCGCGGGACAAGAAATATTTTCTGATCGCCGGCTTCAATCTGCAAATCAAAAGCTGGGCGCTGTACAACATCCACACCGACACCGAAGGTCTGCTGCTCTATCCAGAAAGCATCTTCGATAAAAACACCCGGGCTTATTCGAGCGTTATTTCCATCAAGAGAACGGCGCAGCATCTCTGCCATCGGGGCGGCGATCTTGACATTTGGGGAGAACGTTACACGGCCGATGCGCTGGATGCCTTTTACAAACCCGATGGTTGCTCGGCCAGGTCGAACCGGCAGCGCCATAAAATTTCTTACGAGGTCGGCAACCTGGTGATTTTTGACAGCTTTATGCCCCATGTGGTCTTGCCATTCAAGGTCAAGAAAAAAGCCGACCGCCGGATCTCTTTGGTGATGCATTTCAACTACCGCAAGCATACCCAGAGGAACCCTTTTCCCCATTTGGAATACTGGTACTGAGCCTGGGCGCGTGGGATACTTGCTTTGGGCCTGTAACAACGCAAGCCTTTTACTCAATTGAAAGGTCTTCTGTCATGAAACTGTTGATCACCGGAGGGGGTGGATTTTTAGGGGCTAGACTGGCTCGCACATTGCTGCAACGCGGTCACCTGGCCGGCCAAGACATCGCCCAGATTGTGCTGACTGACCAAGTCAGTGCGCCGGCTGATTTGCTGGTCGATGGCCGAATCACGCAGCGCACCGGGCCGCTGCTGGCGCAGTGCGCGGGCCTGCGCGAGGAGGCCTTTGACGGCGTGTTTCACCTGGCCTCGGCCGTGTCGGGCGAGTGTGAGCTGGATTTTGAGTTGGGCATGCGCTCCAACCTCGACAGCACACGGGCCCTGCTTGACGCCCTGCGCCAGTCTGGGCAAACCCATGGCAAAACCACGCGCCTGGTGTTTTCCAGCTCGGTTGCGGTTTTTGGCCCTGACCCGTCCATGCCGATGCCCGCCCGGGTGGCAGACGACACCCTGCCCGCACCGCAGTCTTCCTACGGAGTCCAAAAGTTGATCTGCGAGCATCTGGTATCAGACTACACCCGCAAAGGGTTTATCGACGGCCGCGCAGCGCGACTGATGACGGTGACGGTGCGTCCAGGCAAGCCCAATGGTGCTGCGTCCTCATTTTTCTCGGGCATCATTCGCGAGCCCCTGGCCGGCATTGAAGCCCTGTGCCCGGTAGACGCTCAGGTTTCGCATCCGATGGCATCACCGAGCAAAACCGTCGAGGGCCTGATTGCTGTGTTTGAAGCGAGCCGCGAGGCTTTTGGTGGTCGCCTGGCGCTCAATTTGCCGGCCCTGAATGTGCGGGTCTGCGACATGCTCGATGCACTTGAGGAGGTAGCCGGTAGCGCGGTAAGGGCGCGCGTGGTGTTCAAGCGTGACGAACGCATCGCCGGCATGGTAGCCAATTGGCCCGCGGGCGCAAGCAGCGTTCGCGCCGGCCGGATCGGCCTGGTGCCAGACGCAAGCTTTGTTGATATCGTTCGGCAATACATCGATGACTGCCGGCAATCAAGCTCGGCTGGTGATGCGCTCAAAGGGCTGGCCCAATAAACAAAAAAGCCCGCAGCTGGCAGGACGACCCCAACCCGTGTTAACGGCGACTGCCATGGGTTCTTTCTTGCGGACGCGGTTTGTGCTGTTGCTCATCTCGGCACTGGCGGCAATGTTGGGTCTGGCCAGGCTGGCCCAAGCCAGCGAGGTACAGGTGGCGGTGGCGGCCAATTTCATGCTGCCAATGAAAAAAATTGCCACAGCATTTGAGCAGGACACGGGCTACAAAACAGCGCTGGCGTTTGGGTCGACCGGAAAGTTCTATGCCCAGATCAAACAGGGCGCCCCCTTCCATGTCTTGCTGGCGGCTGATGCACAAACCCCGGCCAGGCTAAGCCAAGAGGGTTTGGCCGTGGCGGGCTCAAGCTTTACCTACGCCGTTGGACGCCTGGTACTTTGGAGCAAACGCCCGGGCCTGGTGGACGCTGAGGGCGCGGTGCTGGGCAGGGGCAATTTCTCCAAGCTGGCTTTGGCCGACCCCAGCCTGGCGCCCTATGGGGCTGCTGCAGTCGAGGCCCTGGCCAAACTGGGGCTGCTCGAGCAACTGCGACCAAGATTTGTTTTCGGCGACAGTGTCAGCCAGGCTTATCTGTTTGTTGCAACCGAGAACGCCACGCTGGGCTTTGTTGCCATGTCCCAGGTGCTGCAGGACGGCGTCATAGTGCCGGGCTCGGCCTGGCTGGTGCCCGGCCACCTGCATGAGCCGATACGACAGGACGCCGTGCTTCTGGCAGGCGCCAGGCAGTACCCCGGCGCCCGGGCGCTGATGGGCTACCTGCAAGGCGAGCGGGCCCGGCAGATCATCCGCTCGGCTGGCTACGAATTGAGGTAGCCATGGCATTGAGCAATGAAGCACTTCAAGCCATCGGCCTGACCCTGCGCCTGGCCGGTTTAACCACCCTGATCCTGCTGGTTCTGAGCACACCGCTGGCCTGGTGGCGCGCCGGTCAATGCGCTGGTGACCCTGCCCCTGGTGCTACCACCAACCGTGATCGGGCTTCTACCTGCTGTTGGCGCTGGGGCCGCAAGGTTGGCTGGGGCAACTCAGCGCATCGCTGGGCTTGGGCAACCTGTCTTTTACGTTCGCCGGTCTGGTGATCGGGTCGATTTTTTTCTCCTTGCCCTTTGCCGTGCAGCCCTTGCAATACGCCTTCGAAACAGTGGGAAAACGACCGCTGGAGGTGGCCGCAACCCTGCGGGCCAGCCCCTGGGTGGCATTTTTTACGGTGGCCCTGCCACTCGCCCGCCCGGGTTTTGTGACTGCGGTGATCCTGGTGTTCGCGCACACGGTGGGTGAATTTGGTGTGGTGCTGATGATTGGCGGCAACATCCCGGGCCAGACCCGGGTGGTGTCGACCCAACTCTATGGTCTGGTCGAAGCCATGCAATACCAGCAGGCCCACTGGCTCGCAGGCGGCATGGTGGCATTTTCCTTTGCGGTGTTGCTGTTCCTGACGCTGCTCAAGCGCAACAAAGCGCAAAAGCTGCTGTGAACCAGATCAGTCTGCGCCTGCCCCGGGCTGATTTTGAGCTCTCGGTTGACCTGAGCCTGCCAGCGCAGGGCATCACCGCGCTGTTTGGCGCATCGGGCTCGGGCAAGACCAGCCTGCTGCGCTGCGTGGCCGGCCTGGACCGGGCGCGCAACAGTGTGGTGCGCATTGCCGGAGAAACCTGGCAAGACGATGCGGCCGGCCTGTTTGTGCCAACCTGGCGCCGCTCCCTGGGCTATGTGTTTCAGGAATCCAGCCTGTTTGAACACCTGAGCGTGCGTGACAACCTGAACTACGGCCTACAACGCAGCGCAAACGCTGGCAAGCAGGGTCAAGCGGCCCTGCGGGAGGCGATTGAATTGCTCGGCATTGGCAGCCTGCTGCAACGCCAGCCGCAGCAGCTCTCGGGCGGCGAGCGCCAGCGCGTGGCCATTGCCCGAGCCCTTGCCCTGCAGCCCAAGGTCTTGCTGCTCGATGAGCCGCTTGCGTCTTTGGACATGGCGCGTCGCCGCGAGGTCCTGCCCTGGCTCGAGCGGCTGCGCGACGAGCTCAGGACACCCATGCTTTATGTCACCCACTCGGCCGATGAGGTGGCGCGTCTAGCCGATCAGCTGGTGGTGCTGGAGCAGGGCCGCATTCAGGCCTCGGGGCCAGTGGCCGAACTGCTGCACCAGGCTGAGCACCCGTCGCTGGGCTTTGCTGAGACCGCCGCACTGCTGATGGGGGAGGTCGACCAATTGGACCCTGCCTGGCATTTGGCGCGCGTGGCTTTTGCCGGCGGAGCTGTGTGGGTGCGCGACACCGGCCTGGCCCTGGGTCGGCCGGTGCGGCTGCGCATCCTGGCGCGCGATGTCAGCCTTGCCAGCGCCGAGTCGCAACATAGCAGCATTCAAAACCAGTTGCCCTGCGTGATCGAGGCCATCGTCCCAGACAGCCATGCCTCGCAACGCCTGGTGCGCCTGCGCTGCGGCAACACCCTGTTGCAGGCCCGGGTCACTGCCCGCGCCATCGATGCCTTGGGGCTGCGCGCATCCAGCAGGGTCTGGGTCCAGGTGAAATCAGTGGCCTTGGTTGAATAAACGGTTGGTTTACCTGAGCTCGGGCCAGCCCCTGAACCACCGATAATCTGGGCTTTTCCAGGGCTAGCGCTTCCCTGAGCTGCAGAAGAGAAATCGCCATGTCACAATTTTTGAAGAACGCTTGGTATGTTGCGGCACTGTCCACCGAAATAGGGCGTGCGCCCAAGGCGGTGCGACTGCTGGGCGAGGCTGTCGTGCTGTACCGCATGCAAAGCGGCCTGCCCGCAGCACTTGAGGACGCCTGCCCCCACCGCAAACTGCCCTTGTCCATGGGGCGCATCAAGGGTGACGCCATCGAATGTGGCTACCACGGGCTCACTTTCGACTGCGCTGGCCAGTGCATCGATGCCGCCACACAAACCCGTATTCCGCCCTTTGCCAGAGTGCGGGCCTACCCGGTGCAAGACAAATACGGCCTGTTGTGGATCTGGATGGGCGATGCAGCCCTGTCGGAGACCAGCCCAGTGATCGAGATCGACAACCATGGCCAACCGGGCTGGCACATCACCGCCGGAGACCAGTTGCAGGTCAACAGCAACTACCTCTGGCTGGTTGACAACCTGCTCGACCCCTCGCATGTGGCATGGGTACACCGGGGCTCTTTCGCAGGTGCTGGCACAGACAGCACGCCCCTGCAGATCCGGGCCGACGAGCGTGGCGTGGTCTGCAGCCGCTGGTTGCTCAACCAAGCACCACCGCCCTTTTACGCACCCCTGGTCAAGTTCAGCGGCCCGGCCGACCGGCTGCAACACTACGAGGTTCGTTACCCTTCTTTGGCCATCAACATGGGCATCTACACGCCAGCTGGCAAGGGTGGCCCGGACATGGTCGACGGGCCGCACACCTACCGCATGGTGTCTTACAACTTTTTGACCCCCATAGATGAAGACCACACCCACTATTTTTGGCTGCAACACCGCAATACCGATGCCGATGATGCCGCCCTCACAGAACGCATAGCGGCTGGCGCCAAGGCCGCCTTTGAAGAGGACAAAATTGTGCTCGAAGCGGTACACCGTGGCATGAAAAACCGCTCCGCCCAAACCACTGGTCTGCTGCTCGATGCTGCTGCCAATCGGTTCAGGGCCGGCTTGGCCACGCTGATAGAGGCGCAGGCCCAGCCCTGAGCGCCGCAGTCAGGGTATCAATCCGCTGCGGGTTCTTTGTAGTAGCCCACCACATCGCCCTGGGTGGTCACGCCCAGTCCATTGAGCAGGCGGTTTGAGTAATTGAAATAGGCACAGACCTGGTTGACCTCCAGAATTTCACCGTCATCGCAGCCACTGGCCTTGAGACTGTCGAAGTCGCTTTTTTCCATCCTGGCGACTTCAGCAGTGAGTTTTCTGGCGTAACGCAAAAGTTCGAGTTCCTTGCCAGAAAACGCCCGCTCCGGCTGGGCCGTAGACAGGGCGTCCCAGACCAACTGGGCGCGCAGCGGGTCGTTCATGAGGCGGCGGGCATTGGCAAAGTGGTGCGTCAGGCTGTAGTCGCAGCGGTTGGTCATGCTGACATAGGACGCCACCACCTCCAAAAACCAAAAGGGCAGGGTGTTGTCCGGGTTATGCAACACACTGCGGTAGAGCACCAGATGGCCCTCCATGCTGTGCGGGCGCAGGCTGTGCGCGCGCATCACGTTGTCAACCGTGCCGCTGGGCGTGAGGGCGAGTTGGTACATGTCCTTGAGCTTGCCGGTGGCTTCTTCGAGGGGAATCATTTTTATCCATGCGCTCATGGGATCTCCTGTTTGATCGACCGGCGATCCACCGGCGGACGTGAAAAAATAGCCCGGACCAGGGGCACAAAGGTCTCAATCGGCTCGCATGGGTAAGCCGGGTCAGCAGCGGCTTGGTCGTAGCGGGCAACGAACTCGGCAGTCCAATCAAAATAGGGGTTGCCACGCCAGCGCTCCCGCTCGTGCTGGTCGACGCCCGGCATAGTCGGAGAGTGCAGGTTCTGGAAGGTGGCATGGTGACGCAGCATCCAGTAGTTGCGATCAGACACATAGGCACCCAGCAGGCTGGCAGCAAAATCACCGTGCAGCAGGGGGCAGGCAATGAACCCGACATCATGCAGCAGAGCGACGACCACGTCCTCGTCTGGCAGGCCGTCGCGCAGCACCATGGTTGCTGATTGCAGGCAGTGCCGGTAGTTGTTCACCTGGTAGCCAAAGCATGGGTCGTTTTGGCTGGCGCTGAGCAGGCGCAGGGCCTGGTCGGCCTGGTGTCTGGCCAGGTAGAGCGCGCGTTGCTGCTCAAGCATCAACCAGTCGTGGCGGGAGAGTTCCTCCAGGGGAATTTTTTCAAGGTACTGCCAGTCAGAATCCGCCAGCGGGGAGCGGCTGCCGGGTGCGTTCATCGGGCCTCCTTGGGGTAAAGCCAGGCCTGAGTGGCCTGGTGCCAGGGCAGCAGGGCCTGCGCCACTGCGGGATGCTGTGAGGCAGCGTCGAGCCAGCCCTGCAGTGCATCGGGCAGTACCAGCGCCTGTCCGCAGGCTGACAGCACTGCGCCGGCCAGAGGCAGCGTGACCAGGGGACCGCAGTCGGCCAAGCTCAGGCTTGGGGTCAGCAGATAAGGCTGTGGCCGTGCCCACTGCGCGAGCTGGCCCAGGCGGTAGACGATGTCCTGTCGCAACCGGCTGACCCGCTCGGCGTCACGCTTGGCTGGGTCGACCTGGGCAAACAGGGCCCGCACCGGCGGCTCCAGATACAGGTCATGAAACCGGCACAAAAACCGCACCTGCGCGCGTTCCTGTGCCCCCTGCGGCAGCAGGGGCGGCTCGGGATAGCGTTCTTCAAGGTATTCGTTGATTGCCTCGGACTCCGACAAGACCCAGTCGCCTTCCTGTATGGCGGGAAGCTTGCCCATGGGCACGATGGCCTGGTATTGCGCAGAGCGGTAGCCCTCAGGTGGCAAACGTTCTTCAAACACAACCCCCTTGGCACACAGGGCAATGCGCACCTTGGCGCTGTATGAGGACAGGGCTGTGGCATAAAAAATCATGCCTCTTCCCCAGCCAAAAAAGCCACGTAGTCCCGGGCCGCCGCGCGGGCTGCCACAGCGATGATTTCGGCGCCATGCTCTGGCCGGCCCAGGGCCGAATGCGAGCCCACCCGACCATCAGGAAACTGGGCCCGGTGGGCCGCCGCGTGCTCGTGGTTGTCGCCGCCATGGCGCCTGATGAAATCAGCGCTCAGCAAGGGCGGCGGCGGCAAGTTGTCCACGCAGCTGACTGCGGGTAACACATGCCGGGTGATCGCCAGCTCCGACGGTGTGGCATGCATGCCTTCGGCCACCCCATACAGGCGCTGGCGAATCTCATTGACTTCAGAAAAATCCCACCAGCTGCGCAGACGGCACTGGACGGCCGCGCCACGGTGCAGGCCCAGGCTCTGATCCGCATACAGCTCCTGAAACGCACAATGGGCCGGAGAAATATTGCCGCCATGGCCATTGAGAAAATAAAAGTGCTCAAAGCCATGGCGCGCCAAGGACTGCACATAGTCAATGATGACCTGGATCAGGGTGCTCGGCCGCAGCGACACCGTGCCCGGAAAACCCAGATTGAACTGCGCCTGGCTCAAGCTAAGCGTAGGCCCCACCAGGGCGCCAGTGATGTCGGCCATCGCAGAGGCCACGGTTTCGGCCGTGATGCTGTCAGTGCCAATCAGGCCAGTGGGGCCGTGCTGCTCCGTAGAGCCAGTGGGTATGACCACGCCTCTGGAATTTTTCAGGTAGGCCTCGACCTCAGGCCAGGTGGCGTAGTGCAGGATCATGGCCGGTCAATTGGCGTTGGCGAGCCGGCGCTCAAGGCGGCGAACCAGATAAGACACCACCAAAATCAACAACAGATACTCGCCCACCAGCAGGGTGTAGATCTCCAGGGGCCGGTATTCGTTGACATTGAGCTCATTGGCTCTGCGCGTGAGTTCTTGCAAGCCGATCACCGACACCAGGGACGACATCTTGAGCACGTACACAAACTGGTTGCCCAGCGCGGGCAAAATCACCTTGATGGCCTGCGGCATCACCACCAGACGCATCTGCTGGTACCAAGACAGGCCCAGCGACTTGGCCGCCTCAATCTGCCCCTTGGGAACCGACTGAATACCGGCCCGAAAAACCTCAGCCTCAAAAGCCGAGTCGCTCAGGGCCAATGACAGCACGCCGGTGGCAAACACGCCGAGTTGCAGCCCGATGATCACCGGCAGGCCGTAAAACACCCACAGCAGCAGCACCAGCAAGGGAATGGCGCGGAACAACTCCACATACACCCGGTTGACTCGCCTGAGTGCAGGACGTCGCGACAGGCCGGCCAAGGCCACCGCAGCACCCAGAATCACCGAGAGAACAATGGCGCACAAAGAGACCAGCAAGGTTGCTGTCAGGCCACCGATCAGGAACTGCAGGTTAGAGAGTCCCTTGGCCTGCAGGGGGTTGAAAATATACCAACCCCAGCTGTAAGACCCGGCTTCAGAGCCACCCCCGCCGCAGCCAACCAGCAGCGCGCAGGGCAGCAGGCAGAGCAGAAGGTTTATTTTTTGGCGACCAACCATTTGGCTTCGAGTGCGTCAAAAAAACCCTCGGCTTCTTTCAGGGAAATCCAGTTGTTCACAAAGGTCACCCAGGCATGGTCTCCCTGGGGCATGGGGTAGGCAAAGGGCCGCTTGTTGCGCATGTCCATGCTGGAGCCCACGACCTGCAAATCCGGGTAAGTCTTCATGAGGGTTGAGGCCTCAACATTGCTGGTGATGGTGACCTGGGCACGCCCGGCCAACACCTCTTGGTAGCCGGTGGCGGGTTTCTCTACGGCGCGCACCTTGGCTTTCGGAAAATGCGCCTTGGCCTGCTGCTCAAACACCGTACCCATCAACACCGCCACGGTCACGTTGGGGTTGTTGATGCTCTCCCAAGTATTCAACGAGGCACCGGTTTTTTTGCTCACCATGGGCACGGTGCCAGCAAACAGGTAAGGCGCTGAGAAAGCTACCGTCTTGGCACGCGCCATGCTCAGGGAGGCCCCAGAGAAAATATCAAAACGGTCGGCCACTATGCCGTTGACCAGCGTGGCCCATTCTGCGGGCACGTACTCGATCTTGACACCCATGTCGGCGGCAAGTTGGTTCATGGCCTCTATGTCAAAACCGGTGTAGGTGTTGGTGGCGGTGTCTTTCATGGACATGGGATTAAAGTCGCCGGTGGTACCCACCCGCAAAGTGCCCCGTTCAAGAATTTGCGCCAGCCGGGACTTTCCCTGAGCCATGGCTTGCACCGGCAGCAGCAGCAGAGCAGCAGCCGCCAGACCCAGGACATATGCAGAGATTTTTTTCATCGGAGGTTCCTATTCAAGAGTTGGTAAGTCAGTTGGTAAATCAGTTGGCAAAAGAATTGGCAAGAACCTTGGTAAGGGCGCTGACCCAAGCGTTCAAAGGGACTGGGGCCGGCCTTGACTCAACTTGGGGCGGGCATCCGGCCCGGTTCAGGCAGATATGTTATCCGCATTAAAAACAGCGGCGCTGGCTTGCGGTGGGCCAGCACTCAAGGCCGCCGCCCCGCCAGGCTTTGCATCAGCGCGCCAATGCCGAAAGTCCAGGGTGCAATGCGGTCCGAACGATCGACCCGGTTCACCAGGCGGCCGAGCTGCGGCACGCTGACGCTCACCACATCGCCGACATGGTGCGTGAAGCCCTGGCCTGGCGCATCCCGGTCTTGCGTTGGCGCCAGCATGGTGCCTAAAAACATCATCATGCCGTCCGGGTACTGGTGGTGCGAGCCCATCGCATGCTTGACCAAGTCCAGCGGATCGCGGCTGATGCTGCTCATGGCCCCATGGCCATCAAACCGAAACCCATCTGCACCCCAGACCTCCAGGCCGATCTCGCACTGGCGCACTGATTCGATGTCGAAATGTTCGTCAAACAGCCGGATGAAGGGGCCTATCGCACAGGAGCCGTTGTTGTCTTTGGCCTTGCCCAGCAACAAGGCGCTGCGGCCTTCAAAATCGCGCAGGTTGACATCATTGCCCAGCGCCACACCGACCACCTGCGCCAAAGAATTAACCGCCAGCACGATTTCAGGCTCTGGGTTATTCCAGTTTGAGCGTGGATGCAGACCGACATCGCTGCCAAGACCCACTGCCGCCAGCACCGGCGCTTTGGTAAAAATTTCGGCATCCGGGCCTATGCCAACCTCGAGGTACTGAGACCAAGCACCGCGGGCCTGCAACACCTGTTTAACTTCGTCCGCCTGCTGCGAGCCTGGCCGGATGCCGGTCAGGTCCTGCCCCAGGATCTGGTTGAGTTCGGCTCGCAGCGCCTGCGCACGGCTGGCGTCCCCACGGGCCTGCTCTTCAATCACCCGCTCCAACAGACTCGCCACAAAGGTCACGCCGGTGGCCTTGATAGCCTGCAAGTCGCAAGGCGCCAGCAGCCATGGCAAGCTGGTATCGCGGCCGGCTTCTTCAGCGTTCTTCAACACAGCATCGAGCGCTGCGATCACCGGCAAGCGGCCCGCCGCCAGCGCCGAGCGCAACAAGCCAGCCGGGTTCGGCAGGTCTAGCAAAGCACTGCAGGTAAGCGCCAGCGAGGAGACGTCGTGCAAGCGACCCGCCGCCACAAGGGCCAAAACCGGCCCCAGATCGGGTACCCAGACCCGTGCGATCAGCAGCGCGCGCAGATGGTCGCTGGGCAGACAATCAGCGAGCAGGCGGGGCATCGGGGACGCGGCATCGGAAACCATGGCTTAGCTACTTTCTGGCGCGGGGCGCCGAAGGGTCAAGGGTGACTTATTTTGACTCAAATGGTCGCAGCACCCTTTGGGCTGCCTCAGCGCGCCAGATAGGCCTCGCCCAGCGGCCGGGCCGCATTCAGGCCGCCATAACTCAAGCCGCCGTGGCCGCCGGGCGGGTGCCCAAACCAGCGCTCATCACGGCTATCTTCGGCGGCCTGCCAGCGCACGTCGCAGGAAAGCCGAACCGTGCCACCAAGCAGGCAGTTGTCGCAAGACCCATGCAGCGTGAACATGTCAAACAGCAGCACATCGCCGGCGCGGAAATCGCTTGTCAGCAAACGGGTTTTGTGGCTTCTCGCAAAGGCAATCGCATCCATCGGGAAAGAGCCCGGCAAGCCATCACGGTCAACATCCACCCCCCGATAGCGCGCAATCAGCTCATCGAAGCGGTTGGACCCTTCCACCACCACCAGCGGGCCGGCACGCAAGGGCAGGTCACCCAGTGGGATCCAGGCGGTGATCACCCGCTGCGACCCACGGTTCATGTAGACATGGTCGAAGTGCAAGGGACTGGACCGGCCTTGCGCCATAGTGCGCAGCCACAAAAAATCAAAGGGTACTGTAGGACAGCCCAGCACCGCCGCCGATGCTTCAGCCAGGGCGAGGCCATGGCTGACAGCCCGCAGAGCAGGTGATTCGCTCACCGTGCGCCAAAAGGCCGACAGGTCGGGGTGTAGCTCAGCGCGTTTGCTCAAACCACTGGCGACCGCCGCCTCGACCGGCTCCCGGATCTCCCCGACCGCCGCCAGTTGCAAAAGCACCTCCCGCCGGGCCACTGAAACAGCCTCGCGCGACAACGCCCCGCGCAACAACACATAACCATCGCGGGCCAGCAGAGCGGGCAACTCAGCGCCGATGCGGCGCCAATCAGGCGTCTCATTCAAGCGCCCCAGCAATTCAATGGGCACTTGGGCACCGGCGATGACGGCGCCGTCAAATTCGAGCTGGACAGAGGGGTCGGCAGCGGGAGGGGATTTGGATATCAAAGCGGTTCCACGATTAACGAATTCAATTAGCTGCGGCCCGGAATAATTGCGCTAACCATTTGCAGCACTAGTATTCCAGCAAATAAATGGCTTACGGCTATTAGGGCGAGCCTGGTTTCGCCCAGCGAAACGCATTGCTCTTTTTAATGGCCGACAAACTGGATGGCCGGGGTTAGCATGGCATGCAAATCCAGTCTGGTCAGTTAATTTATGCTCCCAGCAAGTTGCGGTGATGATGCTGGGCAAAGTTGCCTCTGCTTTCTTGCCGAGTTTAAATAAGGAAATACTGCTCAGCGCTCAGCTTTGGGCTAGTGAAATATATACCGGCCAAGCTTGGAGTTCGGCCCTTACACCCAACCACCACCAAGGAGACGATTCATGTTCACGTTCCATACCCCAAAAGCGCTATTTGTAGCCGCCATGAGTCTGGCTGTCTCTGTGCAGGCACAGACGGTCCTGACTTTTGGCGGATCTGATGCAATAGGGTCCATACTTGATCGTCAGAACATACGCTATACCGCCTGCGTAAACGACAAAGCAGGGGGACGGCTGAAGGTCAATTTTATCCAGGGGGAGCAACTCGGCAGCGATGTGCAGGTCATCGAGCAGATGATGCAAGGCTCGGTGCACATCTATGGCGATGTCCTCGACTGGTATGCAAATTGGGTCAAGGATTACGCAATTCTGGCCTGGGGCTTTACATTCCGCGATGCCGACCATCTGCAAAAGTTTCTTGATAGCCCGACCTACACGGCCATGGCCGAAAAACTACGCAAGGAGCAGGGCTTGAGAATTCTGGCTGCAGCACCGACCCAGCCCCGAATACTGTTTTCCAAAAAACCGGTGACCGCCCTTGGCGACCTAGGTGGTGTGAAGATGCGGGTACCAGAGATCAAGACCTACCTGACACTGTGGGAGACTTTGGGTACACGGCCGTCCCGACTGGCCTGGGGAGAAATTTATCTAGGCCTGAAAACCGGCGTTGTTGAAGCCGCTGAGGGGCCTATTTCATCCGCGTTTGCCGCTAAATTTCATGAGGCAGCACCGCATGTCACCCGCACGGATCACCTGATGTCCTCGGCCCACATCACGGTCAATGAAAAAGCTTTTGTAGCGCTCTCGCCAGATCTGCAAAAGCTCATGACCGATTGTGCGGTTGATGCCGTACAAAACACACGTAAAGCCGCTCAAGCAGAAACCGAAGACGTCGTGCGTAAGATGGTCAGTGAAGGTGCTAAGGTGAGCAACATCGACAAGGCGCCAATCCAGCAACGAGCCAAAGAGGGAGTGGCCAAGATGGAAAAAGACGGGGCTTGGACTCCAGGTTTGTGGGATCAGATTCAGAAGCTCTGAGTTCATGCTAAATCACTATCGGCGCTTGCTCGACCGCATAGGTTTGGTCGAGCAAGGCCTCGGCTTGGGCTTGATTGTGCTGATCGTTGTTGCCATCACGGTTCAGGTGTTCAGTCGGTACTTACTGGGACGCCCAATCGCTTGGGTGGAAGAGTCGGCGACCTACGCTTTTATATGGATGGTTTTTGTCGGGGCCAGCCTGGGGCTCAAGTTGGATCGCCACATTATTATCGAGACATTTGGCCGTTTTTTGCCGATGCGTATGGCCGCCGCGCTACGGGCGGCCGTCTTCCTTCTAATTTTACTGACGCTCCTCGTTTTGGTGTTTCAAGGTACCAAGGTCATGGAGGTTGAAGGTCGATCAAAAACAATCTCCCTTCCCATCGAACTGCCACGTAGTTGGTTCTACTCCTTGCCACTTACGCTTTCGGCGGCGTCGATGGTATTGACCGCGGTCTATCTGCTGCTAAAGGATCTAGCTGTGGTGGTGGGGTGGCATCAAGGTCGAACCACGGCAGCGCCCGAAGTTACCTGATGACGCTGCTCGTTTTATTTGGCTTGTTTGCGGTACTCGTTGCGCTAGAGGTCCCGGTGGCATTTGCCATGGCTCTTTCATCGATAGCAACCCTGGTCTTCACGCAACCAGTACCGCTGTCGATTGTGGTGCAGCGGATGGGCACCGGACTCGACAGTTTTGTGCTGATCGCTATTCCTCTGTTCGTTTTGGCGGGCCATCTACTCAACCGGGCTGGCATAGCGGATCGGATATTTGACTTCGCCGATGCTTTAGTCGGTCACATCCGCGGCGGCTTGGCCCATGTCAACGTGCTGGCGAGCATGATCTTTGCCGGCATGAGTGGGGTGGCGCAAGCCGATGCGGCGGGGCTTGGCGTGGTGGAGGTAAATGCGATGCGCAAGGAAGGCTTTGACCCAGCGTTCGCGGCTGCGGTGAGCGCTGCCTCGTCGATCATTGGCCCGATTATTCCGCCCTCTGTCATCATGGTGGTCTACGCAGTGATGGTGCAAGTTTCAGTCGGCGATTTATTTTTGGCAGGTTTTCTGCCCGGTATATTGATGGGCATGGCCTTGATGGCCATGATCTACTGGTTGGTCAGCACAGGCCGTGTACATGCTCCGCCAACCAAGTCAATCTCTTACCCCCGCATTGCCAAGACATTTGTGCGAGCCCTGCCTGCGCTGGCCGCCCCTGTTTTTCTTACAGTCGGGCTCTTGGCGGGAGTTGCGACGCCAACAGAGCTAGGCGCGCTCACGGTCGTCTATGCCACGGCCCTGGGCTTCGCTCAGCGTGAACTGCGCGTCAAGGATGTCATGGATTCATTGCGTGAAACCCTGGTCACCTGCGGTGTGCTGGTGTTCATCATTGCTTGCGCCGTACCTTTTGGCTGGATAGTCGCCACATCGCAAGCGCCGCAAAAACTCGCAATGTTCATGATGTCGATCTCGGACAACAAGCTGGTGATCTTGGCGATCATCAATGTCGTCTTGTTAGTGATCGGTTGCTTTATGGAAACCACCGCAATTTTGCTGATCGCCACACCAACCTTGTATCCGCTGATCATGGCCTTGGGCGTTGACCCCGTGCATTTCGGGATCATCCTAATTGTCAACCTGCTGATTGGAACGCTGACCCCGCCATTTGGCGTGATTCTCTTCATCATGATGAATATCGCCAAGGTCAGTTTGGCGCAAATCTCTCGGGCAGTATTGCCGTTTTACCTGCCACTGCTTTTCACATTGATAGTCATCACCTACTGGGCCGATTTCGTCCTCTGCATTCCGCGTTTTTTTGGCAAGCCGACTTGACACAATCCGCTGTTGGCGGCGCCTGAGGGTTCGTCAAATACCAAGTTGCGCCTGCAGCCTTCGGATTCGGGATGCGGTGCCAGGCGAGAGGAGCGTCATGTGGCCAAGCCAAATCAGAGATGCACAACGACGGCAAGCGCCCCAAGATGGCGAGACAAATGTGCAAGTGATTGTTTGACCGGCCCTAAGCAGGAGCGGCAGCAAGGGCAAAGTCCCATGCTACCATTGCTAACATGTTAGTCAGAAAACATCAATCGCGCTGATCTTCGCCCAAGCCATGCTCAAAGGCATTTCCCCTCTGCTGTCGCCCGAATTGCTGCACATCCTGGCATCGATGGGCCATGGCGACGAGATCGTGTTGGCCGATGCCAATTTCCCGGCTGCCACCCATGCCAAACGTCTGGTCCGCCTGCCTGGCCTGTCGGCGCCAGCGGTGCTCGACGCCGTGCTGTCGGTGTTGCCACTGGACAGTTTTGTGACGCACGCCGCGCTGACCATGCAGGTGGTGGGCGATGCCGACCGTGTGCCGCCGGCTGTGGCCGAGTTCAATGCCTTGCTATGCCAGCATGGCCATCCAGAGGCCGGCTCGCTGGAGCGCTTTGCCTTTTATGAGCGCGCTGCACAAGCCTTTGCGGTGGTGGCCACGGGCGAGGGCCGCATCTACGGCAACATTCTGCTTAAAAAAGGCGTTCTAGCCTTATGAGACAAGGGTTTGCAGCTTCAAAAAATGTATCGCGCGATGGCGCGGCCGTTGGCAGGCCAGATGCGGTCAGCCAACGGGTACGTGCTTACCAGGGCTTCACCCAGCAGATTGTCAGCGGCGCCATTTTGCCGGGCCAGTTCATCTCGCAACGCGAGTTGATGACTCTGCTGGACATGCCTTTGGGCGCGGTGCGCGAAATGATTCCGCGACTCGAAGCCGGCGGCTTGATCAAAACCGTACCGCAACGAGGCTTGCAGATCGCCCATGTGGACCTCAAACTCATCCGCAACGCGTTTCAGGTGCACAGCATGATCGAGCGCGAGGCGGTTCTGGCTTTCGTCCAAAGCGCCAGCGATGCGGAGCTGGCCGCCATTGAGGCGGCGCACCAGCAGATCCTGGCGCGCGCCAACAAGGCCAGCACCACCGACGCCCAGTTGCTGGACGACGCCCAGGCGCTGGACTGGGGCTTGCACGACCGCATGGTGGACGCGCTGGGCAATGAGATCGTGTCTGACATCTACCGCGTCAACAGCCTGCGCGTGCGCCTGATCAAACTGGAGCAAAGCGTCATCACGCCGGCCATCCTGATTCCGGCGATGCAGGAACACCTCAGCTTCATCGCCGCCCTGCGCGAGCGCAATGCCGCGCAGGCGGCAGCGCTGCTCGACGCCCACATCAACAGTGCCCGTAGTCGGGTCATCAACACCCCCAACCCTTGAGGAGCGCCCTTTGAACACTGCCATCCACGGCCTCTGGCCCGCCCTGCTCTTGCCAGTGTCACCCAAGGGCGAGCTCGACACTCCCCTGGCCATCGCCCACGCCCATCGAATGCTGGCCGCTGGCTGCGACGGCGTCACCCTGTTTGGCACCACGGGCGAGGGCCCGGCCTTCACCACCGCCGAGCGGCAAGCCCTGCTGGAGTCCATGCTGGGCAGCAGCATCCGCCCGGACCAGGTGGTGGTCACCACCACCGCCTCGGCGCTGGGTGATGCCATCACGCTGGGGCGGCACGCCACCCGGCTGGGCGTGCATCGCCAGTTGTTCATGCCGCCGTTTTATTACAACCAGCCACGCGATGCCGGTGTGGTCGACGCCGTCACGCAAGTCATTGAGGGCATCGGCAGTGACGCCATCAAGGTGCTGCTGTACCACTTTCCAGGCATAAGCACCTACAGCTTTTCGCATGCGGCCATTGCCGAGCTGCGGCGCCGGCACCCCGCCCAGGTGGCCGGTGTCAAGGACAGCGGTGGCGATCTGGCCCACGCCCTGGCATTGGTGCAGGCCTTTCCCGGCTTTGCCGTGTTGGTGGGCTCAGAGCCCCATGTGGCGCCGGTGATGCTGGCAGGCGGCTGCGGCTCCATCAACGGCCTGGGCAATATTGCCCCTGGCCTGATGCGCCGTGTGATTGACGCACCAGCACAGGTCAGCGCTGCGGACACACAACTCATGAGCGCCCTGCTGGCCTTGCTGTCGGTCAAACCCGGCATGCCGTTTGTCGGCGTATACAAGGCCATGTTGGCCGAACAGACCGGCGACGACCGCTGGCTGACCATGCGCGCCCCGCTCAGTCCTCTGGATAACACCGAGGTGCAATCCGTCAGACAAGGGTATCGTGCGATAGGCGCACTGCTTGCCCACGTTTAAACCAAAAACCCCCTTAACCCACAGGAGACAACCCCATGACAACCCAACAACTCACACGCCGCACCCTGCTTAGCGCCACCATGGCGCTGGGCGCAACGGCCACCCTGCCCGCCCTGGCGCAAAACAAGGTGGTGCTGCGCATCTCCACCCCGGCCGTGCCCGAAGACTGGCACGGCAAGATGTGGACCGTCTTCAAAGAGTCGCTTGATAAAAGCGCCCCTGGCGAATTTGATGTGCAGATCAACCTGAACGGCTCGCTGTTCAAACAGGGCACCGAGCCGGCCGCCATGGCCCGCGGCAACCTGGAGCTGGCCGCTATTTCAGCCCAAGACATCGCCAAAATCCTCCCTGAATACTCAATTTTTACCGCCGGCTACCTGATCCGTGACCCTGACCACCAGCAAAAGGTGTTCAACGGCCCGATCGGCGCCGAAATGTACAAAGCCGTAGCCGAAAAAATGGATGTGCAGGTTCTGGGCATTGGCTACCTGGGCAGCCGCCAGGTCAATTTGCGGGAAGTGCGCAATGTCAAAACCCCGGCAGATCTCAAAGGCGTCAAGCTGCGCATGCCCGGCTCCAAAGAATGGCTGTTCCTGGGCGAAGCCCTGGGCGCCACACCCACCCCACTGGCTTTTGGCGAGGTCTACCTTGGCCTCAAAACCGGCACCGTGGACGGGCAGGACAACCCCCTGCCCTCGGTGCGGGCTGCCAAGTTCTACGAAGTGACCAAGCAAATCGTGCTGACCAGCCACCTGACTGACGGCATCTTTATTGCCATCTCCAGCAAGAGCTACAACACCATGAGCGCCGCGCAAAAGCAAAAAGTCAACGCCGCCACCCAGGCTGCCATTGCCTTCAACAACGACAACCGCATCAAGGAAGAGGCCCAACTGGTCGATTTTTTCAAGAAAGAGGGCCTGCAAGTCAGCACGCCTGATGTGGAATCCTTCCGCAAAACCGTGCAAGCGGCCTACCAGAACTCGGAGTACGCCAAGGTCTGGCCCAAGGGCCTGGTTGAGCGCATCAACGCCGTCAAGTGAACCTGTTTCGCTGGCTCAAGGCCGCCGCCAACGCCATTGGCGGCGGCCTGTTTCTCACGCTGTTTGTGGTGTTCGTGATCCAGATCACGGCCCGATTTGGCTTCAACAAACCCATGGCCTGGACCGATGAGGCCGCCGTCATCCTGTACATCTGGGTGATTCTGTGGGCGGCAGCCTTCATCGTGCCCGAGCGTGAGCATGTGATGTTTGACCTGGTCTGGAACAGCGTGGGCCGCCCGCTGCGCAAGCTGATGCGCATCGCTGGCAACCTGCTGGTGGGCGGCCTGGCACTGGCGAGCGTGCCGGGCACCTGGGACTATGTGCATTTCATGGCGCGCGAGGGCACGCCAGTACTCAACCTGCCGTTCATGTGGGTGTTTTTGCCCTTTGTCTTTCTCATGGTGTCATTGACGCTGCGCTGCGCCTGGGCCATCTGGCAAGCTTTGCACGGCCACGGGCTGGACGCCGAGCTGACCCTGTCATGAGCACCGGTATTTTGATTTTGGCCGGCGTGCTGGTGGCCGGCATGCTGTTGCGCATGCCCATCGGCTTTTCGATGCTGGCCTCGGGCGTGGCCTACCTGCTGGTCAAACGGCAGGACATCGGGCTGGTAGCCGAGCAGGTGGGCAACGGCCTGTACAACAGCTATGTGCTGCTGGCGGTGCCCCTGTTTGTGTTTGCCGCCAACATCATGAACGCCGGCACCGTGAGCGAGCGTATTTTTGATTTCTGCCGCATTTTGGTTGGCCGCATGCGGGGCGGCCTGGCGCAGGTCGATATTTTGGTGAGTGTGATCTTCTCTGGCATGAGCGGCAGCGCCATTGCCGACGCCGCCGGCCCGGGCTTGGTGACCATCCGCCAGATGCTCAAAAAACCCGGCTACACCCGGGGCTTTGCTGGCGCGGTGGTGGTGGCGAGCGCCACGCTGGGCCCCATCATCCCGCCCTCGATTCCCATGGTGATTTACGCCCTGGTCTCGGGTGCCTCGGTGGGTGCGCTGTTTTTGGGTGGCGTGGTGCCGGGCTTTTTGATGGCCGGGCTGATGATGGTCGTGGTGCATTTCATAGCGGTCAAACGCAACATGCCGCGCGACGAGCCGGTGCCACGCGGCGAATGGGCCGGCCTGATCTTGCGCGGTGCCCTGCCCTTGTCCATGCCCATTGTGTTGCTGGGTGGCATCTATTCGGGCGTGTTCACCCCGACCGAAGCCGCCGCCGTGGCCGCATTGCACGCGCTGGTGCTGTCGGCCTTTGTGTTCCGGGCCCTGACCTGGCGCAGCTTTTGGGGCGTGGTGCTGGAGTCCACCCGGGGCAGCGCTGTGATCACCATCATTCTGGCCGGCTCCTTCATGCTCAACTACGCGTTCACTGCAGAGGGCGTGCCGCAGGCCATGGCCCAGTGGGTCGACAGCATGCACCTGTCGCCCACCAAGTTTTTGCTGCTGGTGAACGTGATGTTTCTGGTGCTGGGCTGCTTTATGGACGTGTCGGTGCTGCTGCTGGTGTTTGTGCCCATGCTGCTGCCGGCGGCCAAGCTGCTGGGCATTGACCTGGTGCACTTTGGCGTGCTGGTGGTGCTGAACATGATGATCGGCCTGATTCACCCGCCCTTTGGCATGCTGCTGTTTGTGACCAAGGCACTCACGGGCATCCCGATTGGCGAAATGATGAAGGAGGGCTGGCCGTTTTTGGTGATGCTGCTGCTCTTGCTGCTGGCCATGACCTTTTTCCCGCAGATCGTGCTGTGGCTGCCGCAGACCATGGGCTACGGCGTGCCCAAATAGACCCAGCCTAAGATGACTCAGCCCGGCCCGGCCTTCCTGCGCGGCATTGTGCCGAGTATGAATACGCCGTTTCTGGACGACGGCACGGTGGACCTGGCCGGCATCCGGCACTCGGTGGACGCCGTGGTGCAGGCCGGCGTGGCCGGCATGCTGATCTTGGCGGTAGCCGCCGAAACCGCCAGCCTGACACTGGCTGAGAAGCGGCTGGTGGCCCAGACCTTTTTGGCACAAACGGCAGGCCGCATACCGGTCATCATCGGCTGCAGCAGCGCTGAGCAGGCCGACCGGGTGGCGCTGGCGGCCATGGCGCGAGAGTTCGGAGCACCGGTCATGCTGTGTCAGGCACCCGCCGGTCTGAATGGTGAGGCCCTGGTGGCCCAGATGAGCGCCCTGGCCCGGGTTGGTCCACCCATGCTGATGGTGCAGGACCTGGATTTTGCCGGCCCAGGCCTGCCGCTGGCCGACATTCTGCTGCTGCACCAGCAGCTACCGGCATTCCAGTGCCTGAAGATCGAGGTGGCGCTGCCCGGCCCCAAATACTCGGCGGTGCTGCAGGCCACGCAGGGCGCACTGCATATCAGCGGCGGCTGGGCTGCCGCGCAAATGCTCGAAGCGCTGCACCGCGGCGTGCACGCCTTCATCCCCACCGCCATGGACGCAATTTACGTGGAGATCTACCGCCGCTTTCAAGCCGGAGACATAGCCGGGGCCCGCGCCCTGCACGAGCAACTGGCCCCGGTGCTGGCCTTTTCCAACCAGCACCTCGACACCAGCATCCACTTCTTCAAGCACCTGCGCCACCGCGAAGGTCTGTTCGCCACACCGCTGTGCCGAGCTGGTGTGCGGCCACTGGATGCCCATCAAATGCGCGAACTTGAACTCAATGTTGATCGCGTGCTGGCGATGCAGCAAAACCTTCGCCTTTGAAACTCGGTCAGCGGTTTGTACGCCGGTCAAGGTGGCGGTGGGCTGAGCGGCAGCGCTCGAGGCTGCATGCGACGACTACCGCAACCTATCCAAAGAACGTCAGATGCTGGACAAGGCCTTGCCCACGGAATGGCACCAGACCATCGGTGCAAGCCATGATGCGTCAGACCTCAGAAGGATCAATTCCCGCATGGACTCTGAGGGCATGATGGGTAAATACCAGCAAAGGGTATTAGACTGCCAGCCTGAATCTAGATGCATGAATGCCAATGCACTTTTGCTGATTCATTTTGGAGTATTCAATGAACGCTAAATTTCTTTCACTTGTTCTGGCCGCGATACTAGGGTTTTCCAGTCTCAGCGCAGAGGCCGCAAAACGCATGGGATCCGGAAAATCCGTGGGCCAGCAGTCAAACAACGTCTCCCAAAGCCAAGGCGTCAAGCCCGCGCCAAACGCCGCTCCTGCGACACCTGCAGCAGCACCCGGGGTTGCCGCACCACAGAAACGTCCTTGGGGCGCCATGCTTGGGGGTCTTGCCGCTGGACTCGGTTTGGCATGGTTGGCGAGTTCCATGGGATTTGGCGAGGAACTGGCGCAATTCATGATGTTTGGTCTTTTGGCGCTCGCGGTCATGGTGGCGATTGGCTACTTCATGAGACGCAGAGCAGCGGCCAATACTGCCAACGCAAATCCCAGCCCCTTTGCGTTTCAAAGTGCCGGCGGCACGCCAAGCCCAGTGCAACAGGCGCCGGCCCAGTTCACGCCACTTGCCAACCCAGCTCCGGACGCCTCGGGCAGCATGATCGGCTCGGGTTTGGCGCCTAGCCATGAATCCACCTGGTCGATCCCTTCGGACTTTGATGCTGAAGGATTTTTGTCCAGGGCCAAGCAAAATTTTGTGACCATGCAAGACGCCTGGGATCGCTCGGATACAGCGAGCCTGCGCACCATGATGACAGATTCAATGCTGCTAGAAATCAAAGCACAAATTGCCCAGCGTGATGCCGCCAGCACGGTTGGCCAAATGGGCAAAACAGAGGTGGTCAGCATAGATGCCAAGCTCTTGGGCATCGAGGAGTCAGCAGATGGCTACTTGGCCAGTGTGAAATTCTCGGGAATGATCCGCGAAGAGGCGGGCGCCCAAGCTGAGGGCTTTAATGAAGTTTGGAACATGTCACTGGGCAAAAAATCCAACAGCGGATGGTTGGTGGCCGGCATACAGGCCGTTGAATAATGTGATGGATCTCAATGGCTGATAGAGCAAAAATGCGCCGGGAAATAGCTTGGTTCAAGTACCTGGTGCTTTTTTTAGCTGCTGGCTTTGGGCATTTAGCCTTCACACCTGCGGCTTTTGCAGTTGACACCTCCTCACCTGAGCCCGCACCGTCCTGGCAGGCAGAGGCCAAAAAAGAGCTCAAGTCCGCCAACTATGAGTTAGCTATCAAGGTTCTGCAAACAGCCAACGACAGCGCTTCTGCCGACTGGAACAATCTGATTGGCTATGCCATGCGGCTCAAGAATCCGCCAGACCTCATGGCTAGCGAGACCTTTTACAAAGCCGCGCTAAAGATAGACCCCGCTCACAGAGGAGCGCTTGAGTACTACGGTGAACTTTTGCTGATGAAGAACGACCTCGGTGGTGCAGAACAAATGCTGGCCCGTCTGGACAAGGTTTGCTTCTTTTCTTGTGAGGAGTTCCGCGATCTCAAGCAGGCCATTGCAACGCACAAAGTCAAGCGGGCTTCCAAGTAATATCTAGCAAGCAGTAGTTAGGGCAAATGTGCCCCCGCAGACACAGCCCTCCAACATCAGGACTCGACAACGGTGAAACCACAGCCCACTTTGATTGAATTCACCGCCCAAGCCATGGAAGATGGTTTTGATGAGATCATCCAAAAGGAGTGGGCTTGCGACTTGGTTCTTGAAAAGCACACCCATCCCTTCGATGCCAGAGTCCAGCTTAGTGCCGGGCAGCTTGTATTAAGCCTTGCATCGGGGGTCCAAAAATTTGAATCGGGTCAAGGATTTTTTCTCGCCCGTGGTGTAGAACATGCGGAGCAATATGGCCCGCAAGGCGCTACTCTTTGGGTTGCACGCAAGTTGTAATGTGACAGCAGTGAGATGCTTGTTCGCAATATTGTGTGTTTTCTCGTGGGTACCTGCCCCAGCGCAGACTCAAGCAAAACCGCAGGCACAAATACTCCCCGACCCACCGCTGGGAGCGCAACTGCAAGTGCATGGCTTGCTTTGGGATGCGCATGAGGTCAGTGTGGGCCAAGTCAAGCGATTTGCACAGAGCACTGGCTTTGTCAGTCGCGCAGAACAAGAGGACGGTGGCTTCATTTACGAGGCAGGATGGACCGCCAAAAAAGGATGGACATGGCGCAGGCCCTTTGGTGTGGTGGCGCAAGACAGTGAGCCTGCTGTTCATTTGACATTTGATGAAGCACAAAAAATTTGTCAGCATGAAGGAAAGCGCTTGCCGCGCGACAGCGAGTGGGTGGCCGCTGCGTATGTGGAACAAAGAACGCAGCCACCGGCAGGTTTCATGAAAGGAAAACGCTACCCGTACCCCAACGGTGATAGCGCGGGCGAAAGTCACTGCCTCCAGGGTTGTAGCGGTTCTCAAGGCACGGCACCCTCAGGTTCCCTCTGGCGCGGTACGGGCCATGTGCCTGTGATGAAAACCAGGCCTGGCGTCAATGGACTCTACGACATGGGCGGTAATGTGTGGGAGTGGGTTGATTCTGGCAATGGCGATGAACGCATCACACGCGGCGGTTCATGGTGGTACAACGCTAGCAGACAACTGGCTGATGACATAGCAACAAAGCCAAAGGAAACGCGCGTGGGCTACATCGGATTCAGGTGCATTGGGACTTTTTGACCACAGCACACATCATGGAGCGCCAAGCGATGACAGCCACAACACAGAAAGTCTATGACGGTTTAACAGAGCATGTCTCGTCCAGTGACGAGCGTGATCGCATCCGCCGGTCTCTTTATCGGACGGATGCGAGCGCCATTGGCAGCGTGGCTCGAGCTTGGCGTGACCGCTGGACCGATGCCGAACTGTTGCAGTACCAAACTGACGGCTACCTGGCGATGGATGGCCTGCTGACGCCCGAGCAGGTTGAGTTGGCAAAGACGGCCCTGACCGATCTCGCCTGGCGGCGGGTCTGGAACGAACACGTCGGGGTTCAAGAAGAGCCGCACTTCAGTACCGGCGGCACCGACGATCGACTGGCGGATCCAGAGCTCCGGATACGCAAGCTGTGGCTGTTTTGCCAGGCTGACAAACGCCTCGGCAGTCTGGCGGACAGCCCGCGCCTGATGCCGCTGCTCGAGCAGTTGATCGGCAGGGGACCCCGGATGGTCCAAGACATGGCGCTGCTCAAGCCGCCCTTCGTGGGGGCCGAGAAACCCTGGCACCAGGACACCGCCTACTTTGACTACACGCCTTTGGGTGGGGTCATTGGGGTGTGGATCGCGCTGGACGAAGCCACGGTTGAGAACGGCTGCATGCAGGTGATCCCTGGCTCGCACCTGGACGGACCAGCCCAGCACTACCATGTACGGGACTGCCAACTGCCTGACCGCAAGGTAGCGGTGGAGCGTGCTGTGGTGGTGCCACTCAAGCCGGGCGGGGCGCTGTTCTTCTCGGGCCTGACCCACCACGGCACGCCGCCGAACACCAGCAGCGACCGCCGGCGGGCGTTGCAGTTCCACTATGCGGCGGCCAACTGCACGAAGATGACCATCCAAGAACACGGCCAATGGTTTGACGATGGCGGCGCCTACGCCGGCTGCCGGGACTGGGACCTGGCCGCTGGCATGTCGCGCGCAAAGATCGCGATTTAGCCGCCACTCCTGCGGCGGACCTGCGCAGAACCGACCGGCGATGAGATGACGCCCGGCTGGTGGCCTACAACCCTAGGGGCAAAGGCAGGTGCTGGATCGCTGAAGTTCTCAACTTGGGTGGATAGGAGCTTAAGCCCAGACCTGGCCCGCCACCCGCATCATGTTGCCGCCCATCACCAGCGCAGCCTCGGCAGCGGTCATGCCGGTGTCCTGCAGGGCTTGGCCAAGCACCTGCCAGGTCTCCAGTGGGGTGTAGGTGGATGGCTGCAGCGCCCGGTTGTAGCCGGCCGACCGCGGCCACCAGTAGCTGGGGTCGTAGTTGTCCGGCGGGTTGTCGTTGAGTTCGGGTTGGCGAAAGCTGATGTCCAGGCCGATGCCGGCGTGCTCCACCCCCACCAGGTTGGCCACATAAGCCGCGTGCCGCGCCACATCCACCGCCGTGGGCCAGGCGTTGCCCAGAAAAAACGACACGCCCGAGACGCAGACCACGCCGCCAGTGGCAGCGCAGGCCCGTATCTGCTCGTCGGTGATATTGCGGCCATGTTCCACCAGCGCCAGTGGGTTGGCATGGCTGAAGATCACCGGCTGACCCGAGGCCGCCATGATGTCCAGGCTGCAACGCCGCCCGGTGTGCGAACAATCCATCAGAACGCCAGCCGCGTTGATGGCTTGCACCACCTCATGCCCCAGCGGCGTAAGGCCCTGCTCTACATCATGGCAGCCGCCTGCCACGCTGTTGTTGCGGTTGTAGGCCAGGTGAATCTGGCGCACGCCCAGGCTTTGGTACAGGGCTACCATGTCGGGCTGCTCCAGCAGAGGCATAGCGCCCTCAAGGTCAAAGCCGATGGCGATCTTGCCCTGGGCTTGGGCTCGCTCGATGTCCTTGACGCCGCACGCTTGGATAAAGCAGTCTGGCTGTGCCGCGATACTGGCCCGAAAGCCGGCAATGGTTTGCATGACCTGCGAAAGCGGGTTCATGTCCATGCCAATATTGACCGACACATAGTGCACACCAGCCTCGCGAAAGCGCTCAATCGGCGCAAAACTAGCCTGCGGATGCAGGGGCAGGCAGGCGTGGGCTTCCCAATGGATCATGGCGACTCTCCGGTGCGGCGAAAGCCCGTAGAGGCTTCCATCAGATTGCGGGTGTAGGGATGGCTGACCCGGCTGGCCGCCAGGTCGGCCGAGCTGACCAGTTCCACCGTCTGGCCGCGCTGCATCACCATCAGGCGCTCGCACAGGTGGGTCACCACCGCCAGATCGTGGCTGACCATGACAAAGGTCAGGCCACGCCGGCGGCGCAGGTCTTCTAGCAGGTTGAGCACCTCGGCCTGCACCGAGGCGTCCAGCGCCGAGGTGGGTTCATCGAGCAGCAAAATCTGCGGCTCCAGAATCAGGGCCCGTGCAATCGCAATGCGCTGGCGCTGGCCGCCCGACAGTTGGTGCGGGTAGCGAAAGCGATAACCGGTGCCCAGGCCCACCTCATCAAGGGCGCGTTCAATGCGGACTTCGGCATCGCTCATGTGGTGAATGGCCAGCGGCTCGGCCAGGATGCGGTCCACCGTCTGACGCGGGTGCAGCGAACCATAGGGGTCCTGGAACACCATCTGCACCAGGCGGCGAAACGGCTTGCTGCCGGGCTTGGGCAGCGCAGGCCCAGCGCCGGCCTGCGCAGATTCACCCAGCAGTTGCACGCTACCGGCGGCCAAGGGTGCGAGCCCGCAGATGGCGCGCAGCACGGTCGATTTTCCAGAGCCCGACTCACCCACCAGCCCAAAGCTGCCACCGGGCTCGACCTGGAACGAGGTGTCGGCCACCGCAACAAAGCCGTCGTAGCTGACGCGCAGGCCCTGCACAGCCAGACCAACCGGGCGGCTCACAGCGCCCACTCCGGCTTTCGGTCCAGCGTGGGCAGCGGGTGGCGGGCATCGCCCAGCCTGGGCAGGCAATTGAGCAGGCCCAGCGTGTAGGGGTGACGGGCATCGGCGAGGGCGCCGGCGACGATTTCTTCGACCACCCGGCCGGCGTACATCACCAGAATGCGGTCGCAAAAGGTAGAGACCAGACGCAGGTCGTGCGAGATGAAGATCAGGCCCATGCCACGCTGGCGCACCAGCCCATCCAAAATGGCCAGCACCTGCAGCTGCACCGTGACATCCAGCGCCGAGGTGGGCTCATCGGCAATCAGCAGCTCAGGGTTGGCGATCAGCATCATGGCGATCATGGCGCGCTGGCCCATGCCGCCCGATACCTCATGCGGGTAGAGCCGGCAGACTCGGACCGGGTCGTCAATTTGCACCGCCTCCAGCGCCGCCAAGGCGGCCCGACGCGCCTCAGCACCGCTGACCCGGCTGTGGGTACGCAGTGTCTCGACAATCTGCTCGCCGATGGTCATCACCGGGTTGAGCGAAAACTTGGGATCCTGCAGCACCATGGCAATACGGCCGCCACGCAGCGCGCGCCTTTGCTGCGCCGAGCAATGCATCAGATCTGTGCCTTGAAAAGCCAAGCGCTTGGCCGTCACCCGTCCTTCCGGCGCAGTCAAACCAAGGATGGCCCGCCCGGTCTGCGACTTGCCTGAACCCGACTCGCCCACAATGCCCAAGCGCTCTCGCCCCAGGGTAAAACTGACGCCGCGCACCGCTTCGGTGTAGCCGCCGTCCCGGTTGGGAAAGGCCACACAAAGATCATCGACCACCAGCACTGGGGCGTTGTTGTTGCTGCTTGCGGGCTGAGCGCCCTGATAGCCACTCATTTGGCGGCCTTGGGGTCAAGCACATCGCGCAGGCCGTCTCCCAGCAAATTGAAGGCCAGGCTCACCAGAAAGATGGCCGCACCAGGCGCTGCCGCCACCCACCACTGGTCCAGCACATAGAGCCGGCCGTTGGCGATCAGGGCGCCCCACTCGGGCATGGGCGGCTGCGCGCCCAGACCCAAAAAGCCCAGGCCGGCGGCAGTGAGGATGATGCCGGCCATATCAAGCGTGACCCGCACGATCACCGAGGACACACACAGCGGCATGATGTGGCGCAGCACAATGCGCCAGGGTGACGCGCCGATCAGCTGCACCGCGGCAATGTAATCGGCCTGCCGGATGGTGAGAGTTTCGGCGCGGGCAATGCGGGCATAGGGCGGCCAGGAGGTGATGGCGATTGCGATCACCGCGTTTTCAATGCCGGGCCCAAGCGCCGCGACAAAAGCCAGCGCCAGGATGAGCCGGGGAAAAGCCAGAAAGATGTCGGTGATGCGCATCAGCACCGCATCGGTCCAGCCGCCCAGGTAACCGGCCACCGTACCCACCAGCAGGCCGATGGGCGCGGCCAGTACCGCCACCAGCACCACCACATAGAGCGTGATGCGCGAACCATGGATGATGCGCGAAAGGATGTCGCGCCCCTGGTCGTCGGTGCCAAACCAGTGCGCCGCGGAGGGCGGCAACAGGCGGGTGGTGCGCAGGTCGCCAATATACGGGGAGTAGGGGGCCAGCAGGTCGGCGAACACCGCCACCAGCACCAACATCAGCACGATGCCCAGGCCAACCATGGCCAGGCGGTTGCGGGCAAAGGTGCGCCAGGCGCCATAGGCCTGGCCCAGGGCCGCCTGCCGGCGCGACTGCGGCCGCTCGGCCATCAGCCAATCGTGGAGGGTTTCTGGGCGCGGCGACCGAACAGCCTTGGTAAGGTCAGTCATGGTGTGCGATTCAGGGCATCCGGGTCCGCGGATCGAGCCACTGGTACAGCAAGTCGGACAGCAGGTTCAAACCAATGAAGACCGAGCCGACGATGATGGTGCCGCCCAGCACGGCGTTCATGTCAGCGTTTTGCAGCGAGTTGGTGATGTACAGCCCCAAGCCCGGCCAGGCAAACACGGTCTCGGTCAGGACCGAGCCCTCAAGCAGGCCGGCGTAAGACAGGGCAATCACCGTCACCAGCGGAACCATGGCGTTACGCAGGGCATGGCGCCAGATGATGCGGGTCTCAGACAAGCCTTTGGCGCGGGCGGCCACCACGTACTCCTGGCTCAGCTCATGCAGCATGAATGAGCGGGTCATGCGGCTGATGTAGGCCAATGAAAAATAGCCCAGTAGGGAAGCGGGCAGGATCAGGTGCGACAGAACGTTGCGGAACGCGTCCCACTGCCCCTGGCGTGCGGTGTCGAGTAGCAGGAAACCGCTCTCAAGCGTGACCGAATACTCATAGGCAACATCGATTCGCCCAGGCCCACTCACCCAACCCAGCTTGGCATAAAACAGCACCAGGCCCATCAGCCCGAGCCAGAAAATCGGCACCGAATAGCCGATCAGACCCATCACCCGCACCAGTTGGTCCACCAGATCACCCCGCCTGACCGCCGCCCACACCCCCAAGGGCACGCCCAAGCCGGCTCCGATCAGGATACCCAGCGTGGCCAACTCGATGGTGGCGGGAAAGGTGCGCCGGATGTCCGTCATGACCGGGTTGGAGGTCAGCACCGAGGTGCCGAAGTCACCGGTAACAACCTTCTTCAGGTAGATGCCAAATTGCGCATACAGCGGCCTGTTCAGGCCCATTTCTTCGCGCACCCGTTCCACCACGTGCTCGGGCGCCCGGTCGCCGACGATAGCCAGCACCGGGTCAATCGGTATCACACGCCCGATGAAAAACGTAACGGCGAGCAAGCCCAGGTAGGTCATCAGGATGACCACCAGAAACCGGCTGGCTCGCCACGCATGGCGCTTCAGGCCGACGCCCCTCCCGCGCGCAGGCGGCACCTGCGCAGGGGCCCGAGAATCCAAGATCAACAGCCCTCAGGCCTTACTTGGTGACCTTGAACATGTAGGTCGAATCAGAGGTCGGCCCGAGCTTCAAGCCATTGACGTCCGCGCGCACGGCAGCCGTCTCGATCTGCTGACCCAAGAGGACGAAGGGGCTGGACTTGCGGTGTTCAGCCTGAATGTCAGCATACATCACGGTTCGTTTGCCGGCATCGCGCTCAATCACCGCCGCATCCGACTTCTTGGTCATGTCGGGGATGTCCCAGGCATTCCGCCAGGCCAGCGGCTTGGACTTGGCGTCATCCTTGTTATCCATGTTGCGCGCGAAGGTGTCCGCATTGGTATGCGGATCCCAGTAATCGGCACCCCAGGTACCGATGTAGATGTCGTGTTGCCGCGCCCGGTACTTGGTGAGTGTCTGCTTGCCGTCGCCTGGCAGGATTTCAATGTCGATACCGGCGCGTTTGGCGGTTTGCTGGAACGCCTCGGTGATGCCTTGAATCGGTTGGGTGGTACGCATGTCCATCGTGATCTTGAAGCCGTTGGGATGCCCGGCCTTGGCCAACAGGGCCTTGGCTTTTTCCACGTCGAGTTTGTAGGTTTTTTCGGTGCTAGCACCCAGCAGACCGACCGGCAGGAAGTTCTGATGAACCACCCCAATATTCTTGATCATGGTGCTGCCGATGGCGTCATAGTCAACCAGCCACTTGAAGGCCTCGCGCACTTCGGGCTTGGACAAGATCGGGTGTTTCTGGTTAAGGCTGAAGTACCAGACATAGCCCTTTGGGGTTGCGGTGATCTTGATGTCCTTGTTGCTGGCCAGCGCTGCCAAGTCCTGCGGCGTCAGGTTGCGCGCCATGTCGGCATCGCCCTTCTCCAGCATCAAGCGCTGGGTCGCTGCCTCTTTGACGTGCCGGTAGATCACCCGCGACAACTTAGATTTTTCGCCCCAGTAATTGTCGTTGCGCTCCAGGGCAATGACCTCGTTTGCACGCCACTCGCGCAGCTTTAACGGACCCGAGCCCGCGTAATTGGTCTTGAGCCAGCCGTAGCCCATGTCGCCGCCGACTTCTTTGGACATCAACAGCTTCTTGTCAACGATGGAGGCCACATTGGCAGTCAGGCAGTTGTAGACGAAGGTCGGGGCGTACGACTTGTCGGTCTCCATGGTCAGCGTCAACGGACCGGTCTGCTTGATCTTGTCCTTGACGTTGTCCTTGGTCAGCCCGAACTGGGTCAGGATGAAGGCCGGCGTCTTGTCCAACTGCACGGCGCGTTGCAGCGAATAGACCACGTCTTCAGCCGTCAGCGCATTGCCGGAGGCGAATTTCACACCGGGGCGCAATTCGAAGGAGTAGGTCTTACCATCAGCCGATACCGACCACTTGGTGGCGACGTCCGCGACCAGTTTGGACGGATCGTTGACGTCATAACGCACCAGCCGGTCATACGAGTTGCCCATGATTTCACCCGCCGAGATTTCGAAGGCTTCGCCAGGGTCCATGGTGATGATGTCGTCCATAGCCGAGGTGATCACCAAAGTGTCTTTGGGGGTGGCGGCCAGTGCGGGGCTCAAGCCATGGCCGATAGCCAAGGCACAGGCGGCCGCAACGCCCAAGAGACGACGATTCAAAACAGGAAGCGCAGATTTCATGGAGTAGTCCTTGAGAAATAAAGAATGAAGATTCGAGGCCCGCGTGGAAAGACTCGAAAGAAGACAATTTAGTTTAAGCCCATTTCAATTGACTAGGGGAAACCCTGCTCCGTCATCCCCGGCTCGGTCGGGGATCCGTGACTTTGTGGATTCCCGTTTCGACGGGAATGAGGGGCAGGGCCAGCCAAGACGGGCAGGGGCGAGCGTGGCACTCAGGGGGCGCTGTGCATCGGGTTCAGCGGCCCCAAAGCTTCGCTCGACAGCAGTGGATAACGCGACGGCTCAGGCAGTGCGTAATGCCACCACTCGTGGGCAATGTGGACAAAGCCTGCCCCTTCCATGATGCTCAGAAGCAGTTGCCGGTTGGCCTGCGCCTGGGCCGACACGGCGGTGTTGAAGTGGTGGGACAACTGGCTCATTTCGTCAAAACCGCTGCCCATGTCCAGCTCTGCGCCAGTGCTGTCCACCAGAGTCAGGTCCAGCGCTGTGCCACGGGTGTGGTTGGAGCCGACCTGCGGGTCTGCGACATAGGCCCGGTCGGGCGCGGTCTGCCACAAGACGAGTTGCGCCTCTTGGGGTCGAAATGCATCAAAAATCTTTAACCGAAAGCCAGAGTGAGCGGCCAAGACCACGGCCCGGCACAGGCACACCTCGGCATCACGGTGCAGCAAACACAGGGCGCGCGCATAGATGATCCGCCCCGCCACATTGTTGGCAGTGGCATAGGCCAGCTCGAGCAGCACGCCTTGCGTGGCCGCACTGATGCTTACCAGGGGGTGGTTTGGCGTGGTCATAGGCGGGGGGGTTGCTTGCGCCGCATCCGCAGATGCGACGAGTTTCTAATTTGGCGCCGGTGGCATCACGTCCTGGTTAGCCCATTGATGCCCTGCTTGCCCAGGATGGTCGCCTGGGCACCGGCCAGTGCAATGTAGGCAGGCTGAATGACGGTCCGACGACATCGGCGGCGCGCCTTTGCAAGGGCCTGGCCAACCGCGCCTGTTCCGCGTCATGCGGGGGAGGGCTTGGCCTCGCGAAATTTAACCAAAGTTGTGCATGAGGGTTTGGCGCGCAGATGGATGCAATGACAAGGCCGTTGTGTTCTGACTGAGGCGCCTAATGGACAATGTCGGTTCAACCCACCGCAGGCAGGACTCCCCGCCCCTGGACTCATGGCAGCCATCAGGCCGCTGCCGGCGCACTGATAGCACTGAGCCCGCCCAGGTAGGGCTGCAGCGCCGCGGGCAGGCTGATGCTGCCATCGGCATTTTGGTAATTTTCTAGCACCGCCACCAGGGTGCGGCCCACCGCCAGGCCGGAGCCGTTGAGGGTGTGCACCAGCTCGTTCTTGCCCTGCGCGTTTTTGAAGCGGGCCTGCAGTCGGCGTGCCTGAAAGGCCTCGCAGTTGGAGACCGAGCTGATCTCGCGAAAGGTGTTTTGCGCCGGCAACCACACTTCAAGGTCATAGGTCTTGCTGGCGCCAAAACCCATGTCGCCGGTGCACAGGCTCATCACCCGGTATGGCAGGCCCAGCTTTTGCAGGATGGCTTCGGCGTGGCCGGTCATGGCTTCCAGCGCTGTGTAGCTGGTGTCGGGGTGAACAATCTGCACCATCTCGACCTTGTCAAACTGGTGCTGGCGGATCAGGCCCCGTGTGTCGCGCCCGGCGCTGCCAGCTTCCGAGCGGAAGCAGGGCGTGTGGGCCGTGAGGCGGATCGGCAAGGAAGACTCAGCGAGCACCTCGTCGCGCACAAAATTGGTCAGCGTGACCTCGCTGGTGGGAATCAGGTACAGGGCTGCCGTTTCGCTGGCCTCGCCGTCCTGCCCACCCTTTTTGGCAGCAAACAGGTCGCCCTCAAACTTGGGCAGCTGGCCGGTGCCGCGCAGGGTGTCGGCATTGACGATGTAGGGCGTGTAGCACTCGGTGTAGCCATGCTGCTGGGTTTGCACATCGAGCATGAACTGCGCCAGGGCCCGGTGCAGCCGGGCGATGGGGCCCTTCATGACAGTGAAGCGGGCGCCACTGAGCTTGACGCCCAGGCCAAAGTCCAGCCCCAACGGCTCGCCCAGGTCCACATGGTCTTTGATGGGAAAGTCAAAGGCCTTGGGCGTGCCCCAGCTGCGCACCAGCACATTGCCGTGCTCGTCCTCACCCACCGGCACGCTCTCGTGCGGCAGATTCGGCACGGCCAGCAACATGGTTTGCAGTTCGGCCTGCAGTGCCTCCAGCCGTTTGGCAGAGGCCTCGAGTTCGTCCTTGATGCCGGCCACAGTGGCCATTAAGGCATCAGCCTCGGCCTGGCCGGCGGCACCGCGTGCCTTGAGCTGGCCAATTTTTTTACTCAGGGTGTTGCGCTGGCTCTGCAGTTCTTCGGTGCGCATCTGGATGGTCTTGCGCTCGGCTTCGAGCCGGCTGAAGGCCTCGACGTCCAGGAAGGCTTGCGGCTTTTTGCGGGTTTCCAGCCGGGCCACGGCGCCGGCCAGGTCTTTGCGGAGCAGGGTGATATCGAGCATGAGTTAATTGTAGATTTTCAGGCTGGTGCGGCGCTCAGCGACGCCGGGTCCAGGTTGGCCCCGCACAGGATCAAGCACACCGTCTCGTCCGGCCTCGGCACGTAGGCCCCGGTCTGCAGGGCTGCCAGGCCCAGCGCAGCGGCCGGCTCAACGGCCAGTTTCAGTTCTTGCCACACCCACAACTGGGCGGCGCGAATAGCGGCGTCTGGCAGCAGCAGCGCGTCTTTGACATGGCGCTGTGTCACGGCCCAAGAAATATCGCCAATGCGTTTGGCGCCCAGCGAATCGGCCGCAATGCCACTCACTGCCACATCGACCGGCGTGCCAGCCGCTCGCGCGCGGTGCAGCGTGGGCGCCAATTCTGGCTCGAGCGCCACCACCCGGGCCCGCTCGCCAAACCAGGATGCGATGCCGCCAATCAAACCGCCGCCGCCTACACTGACCAGCACACTGTCGGGCACGCCGCCCTGGGCCTCGATCTCGGCGCCCAGCGTGGCGGCACCAGCCACCACCTCGACCTGGTCATAAGCGTGCATCAACAGGGCGCCGCTGAGTTTTTGACGCGCCAAGCAGGCCTCAAAGGCCTGGGCATAGCCCTCGCCCACCACGGCCACCACGGCGCCGAGTTCGAGCAAGCGCTCTCGCTTGGCCAGGCTGGATACCGCCGAGACAAACACCTCACAGGGAACGCCCAGCGCCTTGGCGGCGGCAGCAGCTGCAATGCCGGCATTGCCACCAGAAGCAATGGTTACGCCAGCCGGCCCGATGGGCTGTGCGAGCATGCGGTTGAGCATGCCGCGGGCTTTGAAGCTGCCGCCAACTTGCTGGTGCTCGAGCTTGAACCAGACTTGGGCACAGCGAAGGCCCAAGTCTGCGCCAGGGAGTTTCCAAAGCGGCGTTTGACGCAAAAAGTGTCTTCCCCCCTGATCCAGCCGGGCCAAGGCGGCGTCGATGTCAGGGCGGCCAAAACCAAGGCCAGCCAAGTCGGCCGGCTCAGTCTGCATGGCTGTCCAGCGGGTGCTGGCCCGGGTGCACATCTGTTTTGGTGCCGGTGAGATCGGGCTTGAGCCCCTTGGGCAGCGGGAACTTGATGGTTTCCTGGATGCCGTCCATCTTGCGCACCGACACCGCCCCCAGCGCCTTGATGCGGTCTATCACCTGGCGCACCAGAATCTCGGGGGCCGAGGCGCCAGCCGTCAGACCAACCCGCTGGCGGCCGTTGAACCAATGCGCCTGCAGCTCGTCGGCGCTGTCGACCATGTAGCTTTCGGTGCCGAGCTTGCGCGCCACCTCACGCAGCCGGTTGCTGTTGGAGCTCGTCGGGCTGCCCACAACAATCACCACGTCCACCTGCGGGCTCATCAGTTTGACCGCGTCCTGCCGGTTTTGGGTGGCATAGCAAATATCTTGTTGCTTGGGCTCGCGCACCTGCGGGAAACGGGCCTTGACCGCGGCGGCAATTTCGGCCGCGTCGTCCATGCTCAGCGTGGTTTGGGTCACCAGTGCCAGCCGCACAGTCTGGGCGGGCTGCACCCGCGCCACATCGGCCACGTCTTCCACCAGGTGGATGCCGCTGTCGAGCTGGCCCATGGTGCCCTCCACCTCGGGGTGGCTCTTGTGGCCGATCATGATGAATTCAAAGCCCTCCTTGTGCAGCTTGGCCACCTCCACATGCACCTTGGTCACCAGCGGGCAGGTGGCATCAAAAATACGAAAGCCCCTGGCCACGGCCTCATCCTGCACTGCCAGGCTCACGCCGTGGGCCGAAAAAACCAGCGTCGCCCCGCTTGGCACATCAGCCAGGTCCTCGATGAATATGGCGCCTTTGGTTTTAAGATCGTTGACCACATAGGTGTTGTGCACGATCTCATGGCGCACATAAATCGGCGCGCCAAATTTTTGCAAAGCCCGCTCAACAATCTCGATGGCACGGTCCACACCAGCGCAAAACCCGCGTGGCTCTGCCAGCAGGATTTCCTGCGGCAGGATGGGGCCGTTAGCGGCGCTCACAGGATACCGATCACGTGCACTTCAAAGGTCACTGGCTGACCGGCCAGCGGGTGGTTGAAGTCAAACAACACCGCCTCACCGCGCTGGTCCTGGCGCAAGTCGCGCACCGCACCGGCGAACTGGCCCTGCGCGTCAGGGGTCGGGAACTGCACCACATCGCCCACCTGGTACGGGGTGCCAGCATCGCCCAACTCAGCGAGCTCCTGGCGCGCCAGCCACTGCAGCATGGCCGGGTTGCGCTCGCCAAAGGCGATGCCCGGCCCTAAATTAAAACTTGCCCGGCTGCCCTCGCGCAGGCCGAGCAGGCAGGCCTCGACGGCCGGTGCCAAAGCGCCGCTGCCCAAAGTCAGGGTGGCAGGCGACCCGCCAAAGGTGTTGATGACATCGCCCGCAGCACCGGCAAGTCGGTAATGAAGGGTAAGAAAGGAGCCGGGTTCAATACACACAGGGGTCGAGAGCATAAAAGTCTCACAGAAAAGTCAGGGGCCATGTCGCCTGACCGTGGTTTGCCGAATAAACTGAAGTGATTGTAAAAGCCTGTGCCATGCCGCTCAAAGACCTGCCCCCCGATGCCCGCCCGCGCGAAAAGCTGCTGGCCCGCGGCCCTGCCGCCTTGAGCGATGTCGAGTTGCTGGCCCTGCTGCTGCGCACCGGTATTCATGGCAAGGGTGTGCTGCAGATGGCTGACGAGTTGCTGCAGATCAAAAGCAGCAACAACCCGAACGGATTTGACGGTTTCGCTGGCCTGCTCAATGCCAGTGCAGATGATCTCAAAAGCGTCAAAGGACTCGGGCCGGCCAAACGGGCTGAACTGGTGGCCGTGCTCGAACTCTCGCGCCGGGCACTGGCCCAACAGTTGCGCGCCCGCGCCGTATTTGCCACGCCCGAGGCGGTCAAGCAGTATGTGCAATTGCATCTCGCGGCCAGGGCCCATGAGGTGTTCGCGGTGCTTTTTCTGGATGTGCAGAACCGCCTGCTGGCGATGGAAGAAATGTTTCAGGGCACCTTGAGCCAAACCAGCGTGTATCCGCGCGAGGTGGTGTTGCGCGCCCTGCACCATCAGGCCAGCGCCGTGGTGCTGGCGCACAACCACCCCAGCGGCACGGTGCAGCCTTCGCGCGCTGACGAGAGCCTCACCCAAGTGCTCAAAACCACGCTCGCTCTGATCGATGTGCGGGTGCTCGACCATGTGATCGTGGCGCCCGGGCAGGCGCTGTCGATGGCTGAGCGGGGGCTGCTATGAGCCAGCCAAAACCCAAGCTGGGCAGCATGGCAGATCTCAAAGCCGTGCAGCGCGAGCTGGCCGCGCGGGCCCAACAAGCGGCGCGGCAGGCCGCCCTGACGGAGCAGGCACAGCGCCAGGCCAGGGCCGAAAAAAGTCTTTTTGTCCGCGCCGCAGGCGCAGTGCAGCCGCTGCCAGACACCGGCCGGCTAATTTTGAAACAGGTGCGCGCCGCGCCCCTGCTGATGCGCTACCAGCACGACGAACAGGCGGTGCTGCACGAGGCCATCAGCGACGAGTTTGATGTTGGCACCCTGCTCGATACCGACGATCTCTTGAGCTTTCGTCGTCCTGGCATTGGCACCGATGTGACGCGCAAGCTGCGCCGTGGCGACTGGAGCATCCAGCGCCAGCTTGATCTGCATGGCCTGCGGCGCGACGACGCGCGCGAAGCCCTGAGCAACTTCATCCGAGAATCGCACAAGCACGGCATCCGCTGCGTGCGTATCGTGCACGGCAAGGGGCTGGGCTCGCCCGGCAAGGCCCCGATCCTCAAAAGCCGGGTCCACAGCTGGCTGGTTCAAAAAAAGGAGGTGCTGGCTTTTGTGCAGGCCAAACCGGCTGACGGCGGGGCCGGCGCCTTGGTGGTTTTGCTCATGACGGCACAATGACAGACCGCAGCCGCCCGCCGGTGGCTTGCGACCATTTGGCCATCTTTGAAACTGGGGTATCCATGAAACGTCGACTCCTCTTGGGCGCTGGCACCGGCCTGATGGTCAGTCCTGCTTGCTTGCTGGCGCAGGCCGCCTACCCGAACAAGGCCATCCGCTATATCGTGCCGGTGGCTGCTGGCGGCGGCAGCGATATGGTGGGCCGCACCGTCACCGAGCGCTGGGGCAGGCAGCTGAACCAGACCTTTCTGGTGGACAACCAGGCCGGTGGCGGCGGCGTGATTGCCTGCCAGGTCACGGCCAAAGCAGCGCCCGATGGCTACACCCTGCTGCAAGGCTATGTCGCCACCCACGGCACCAGCCCGGCCACTCGCAAGCTGCCCTATGACCCAATCAAAGACTTCACACCCATCGGCATGATCGGCGGCACCCCCAATGTGCTGGTGGTCAACAGCAGCCTGCCAGTCAACACCCTCAAAGAATTTGCCGACTACCTGCGCAAGAACCCGGGCAAGCTCAGCTACGGCTCGGCCGGGGCCGGCTCGCTGACCCATCTGACCATGGAGCTGTTCAAGCAGCAGGTCAACAGCTTCATGGTGCACATCCCCTACCGGGGCGTGGCGCCGGCCTTCACCGACCTGATCGGCGGCCAGACCCAGGCCATGTTCCCCGGGCTGGCGGCGGCGATGCCGCACATCCGCTCGGGCCGGGTGCGGCCGCTGGCGGTGACCGGCGCCGGCCGACACCCGCTGCTCAAGGACACCCCCACCCTGGTCGAATCGGGCTACCCCGGCTTTGATGCACAGCAGTGGTACGGCGTGGTGGGCCCGGCCAATATGCCGGCGGCCATCGTGAAGCTGCTCAACGAATCGCTCGAAGCCGTGTTGAAAGCACCCGACCTGCGCGACAAACTGTCTTCCGAGGCGCTGGAGCCCAGCCCGATGTCGCCCGAGAGTTTTGCCCAGTTCATGCGGGCCGACATCGCGCGCTGGACCAAACTGGCGCAAGACCGCAAGATCGACCTGGACGCCTGAGCGTTCAGGCCTCAGGCGTGTTGCGCATCCAGTCGGCCGTCTGGAAGAGGGCCTGGCCCAGTCGCAGTCGCAAGTCGTCAGGCACACCGGTTTCCTGCATCGCCTGGTCCATGCAGGCCAGCCACTGGTCGCGCTCGGTGTTGCCAATGACAAAGGGCATGTGCCGGGCACGCAAGCGAGGGTGGCCGAAGCGCTCGGTGTAATGCTGCGGGCCTCCAAGCCAGCCACACAAAAACCAGAACAGCTTTTGCCGCGCCTGCGCCAAGGTGCTGCCGTGCGCCGCCCGCAGTGCCGCGTAAGCCGGCTCCAGGTCCATCAGGTCATAAAAACGCTCAGCCAATGCCAGCACCTGGGGCTCGCCGCCGAGGGCGTCAAACGGGGCGGCCGCCGTTGACGGCTGGTCAATGCTCATGATGAAATCAGGCTACAGGCGCCGCATCCAAAGGATTTATTGCTATAGAAAGAATAGTAAACCTACTGCGCAGCCCGCCGCAGGGTCTCCACCACCGGTCGGCGCAGCACCTCGCGCAGGCCCCACCAGCCGGCCGCCAGCGCCAGCAGCGCGCCGCTGACCGAGCCCCACAGCGGCACCCACAGCGACACCACCCATTCAAACTGGAACACATAGTGGGCCAGCGCCCATCCCACCACCGAAGCCACGACAGAGGCCAGCAGGCCGGCCAGCAGGCCCACGCCCAGCAGCTCGGCGCGTTGCACCTGGCGTAGCAGGCTGCTGCGTGCGCCCATGGCCCGCAATATGGCAAATTCGCGCGCCCGCTCCTCGCGGGTAGCAGTCACCGCGGCAAACAGCACCACCAGCCCGGCCGCCAGGGTGAAGGCAAACAAAAATTCCACCGCACGGATCACCTGGTCCAGCACCCGCTGCACCTGGGCGAAGGTGCTGCTCATGTCCACATTGGTGATGTTGGGAAAGCGCCGCACCAGCGCGTTGTCAAAACCCGGCGTGGCCGGGGCCTTGAAGGCGCCCAAGTAAGTGCTGGGCACATCGGCCATGCGGCTGACCGGGTACATGGCAAAGAAGTTCGCACGCAGCGAGCCCCAGTCCACCTTGCGCAGCGAGGTGATGCGGGCCTCGGTCTGCACGCCACCGATGTCAAACAACAGCGCATCGCCCAGCTTCAGGCCAAGGGTCTTAGCCAGCCCGTCTTCCACGCTGATGGCACCCGCCTCCTCCTCCACCCAGCGACCGTCCACCACCAGGTTTTGCACCGGCTGGGCCGCGCTGTGCGACAGGTTGAACTCGCGGTCCACCAGGCGGCGCGCGCGCTCATCCGCGTAGTCCTCGGGCGTCACCGGCCGGCCGTTCACGGCCACCAGACGGCCGCGGATCATCGGGTACCAGTCAAAACGCGTCACACCGGCCTCGGTCAACGCCTGGCGGAAGGCATCCCCCTGCTCCGGCATGATATTGATGACAAAGCGGTTGGGCGCGTCGGCCGGGGTGGCCTTACGCCAGCTATTGATCAGGTCGGTGCGCAGCAGCACCAACAGCACCAGCGCCAGCAGGCCGACCGACAGGGCGCTGACCTGCACCACCGTGTAGGCCGGCCGGGCCGAGATCTGGCGCGTGGCCAGCACCAGCCAGCGCGGCGCCGTGCTCTCGTTGACCTGCCAGCGCAGCAGCTTGACCGCCAGCCAGCTCAGCAGGGCAAACACAGCGGTGGCGCCGGCAAAGCCGCCCACCGCGATCAGGCCCAGCGTCAGGTCGCTGCTGGCGGCCAGCAGCAGCGCGGCAAAGCCGGCCACACCCACCCCCAGCACCCCGAGCGAGGCGGGCTTGAGCCGGCCCACATCACGCCGGATCACCCGCAGCGGCGGCACCTGCGCGAGTTGCAGCACCGGCGGCAGGCCAAAAGCCAGCAGCAGGGTCAGGCCCATGCCCATGCCAAACAACACCGGCCAGATGCCGGGCGCCGGCAGGGCGGCATCCACCAGGCCGGCCAGCAGCAGCACAAACACATGGTGCACCGCATAGCCGCAGAGCACGCCCAGCCCGCTGGCCATCAGGCCGACCGCGGCAAATTCAAAGGCATAGGCGGAGGCAATGGTGCGCTGGCTCAGGCCCAGCACCCGCAGCATGGCGCAGTCGTCCAGGTGGCTGGCAGCAAAACCACGCGCCGATAAGGCCACCGCCACTGCACTGAGCAGCGCCGCCAGCAGGGCGATCAGGTTCAGGAACTTCTCGGCCCGCTCCAGAGTTTGTCCCAGCTCGGGCCGGCCACCCTGCAGCGACTCAACCCGCACGCCGCGCACCGTACGGGCCTTGACCTCACCCTGCGCCCAGGCCACGAAGGCGTTGACGCCAGCGTCCTCCCCCGCCACGGCTTGGCGGTAGGTCAGCCGGCTGGCCGGCTGCACCAGACCGGTGGCGGCCAGGTCGGAACGATGAACCATCACGCGCGGCGAAAAATTCATGAAACCAGCACCACGGTCGGGCTCATTCACGATCAGCCTTGTCACCCGCAGGCTGGCGTCACCCAGCAGCAACTCATCGCCCAGCGCCAAGCCCAGGGCTTCGAGCAGTGGGGCCTCCACCCAGGCCTGGCCGGGCGCCGGGATGTCGCGCGTCAGCTCACCCGGGCCATCAGTCTGTGCAGCCACCCGAAGCGCACCGCGCAGCGGGTAGCCAGGCGCCACCACCTTCAGCGCCACCAGCTTGCTGGCGCCTCCCCGGGCCTCGTTGGCGCGCGCCATGGTCGGAAAACCCAGGGTCTCCACCACCTGCAAACCCAGTCCGCGGGCTTTGGCCTCAAAGGCCGGCGGCGGCGGGTTATCACTGACGATCACCGCATCGCCACCGAGCAGCTGACGCGCATCGCGCTGCATGCCGCCCTGCAAGCGGTCCGCAAAAAAGCCCACCGCCGTCAGGGCCGCCACTGCCAGCGTCACCGCAAGCACCAGCAGGCGCAACTCGCCCGAGCGCAGGTCGCGCCACAGGGTGCGACTGCCCAATTGCCAAAAAGAAATGTTCATAAGGCTAGGTTAGTACTGAAGGCAAAACCAAGTCATCCTACGGGGAGACACCAACGAGTTGCTGATTTAGGGATGCTCTGGTTCACAATAAATAATCTTCAACCCTACTTAATTTTAGGGTTTTAGATTACTTATGAAGAAAATAGAACTGATCCGCAAGCTGACGGAACTCGATCGACGCGGTGTGCATGTGCTGGCCCGGCGTGACATCGAGAAGCTCTTTCCCGACGAAGGCGAAAAGGCCCTGGAAAAATCGTTACAGCGGATGGTTGCCGATGGTCTACTGCAGCGGGTGGCCAGGGGGCTCTACGTCAACCCGGCGGCGACAAGCAAGAACCGTTGGGTCGCCGAGGAGATTGCCAAGGCCCTCCGCCCAGGTTGTCTTTACTACGTCAGCCTGGAGTCGATGTTGTCCGAGTACGGCGCGATCTCGCAAATCCCCATCAACCGGATGACAGTCATGACAACAGGCAAGAGCGGCGTGGTCGACACCCCTTACGGCGTCATCGAATTCACGCACACCAAGCGAGGCGTCGCAGACATCCTCAATCGCACAGAACAGACCAAGGGCCGCCCGCTTCGGATCGCCATCCGCGAGGCCGCCATCCGAGACCTCTTGCGGGTGGGCCGCAACGCCAACATGATCGATCGAGGTGAGCCCGACGACCCGCAAGCAGGAGAAGCTTCATGAACGAAAATCGGCAGGACTTCAACGCGCTTGTGGACATGGCCATGGCCAACCCCGGGCTCTCGGCGATGCGACCTGTGGTGGAAAAAGAGCTGCTGCACTACGAAATCTTTCAAGCGCTCGACGCCGAGGGGCTGCTCAAAGGCCTGGTTTTCCAAGGCGGCACCTCGCTGCGGCTTTGCCGAGGGTCGGATCGATTCAGCGAGGATCTTGACTTTGCTGGCGGCAAAGACTTCTCGGCCGAAAGCATGCAAAAAATCGCAGCGTGTATGGAAAAGCGCATCGGGCAGCGCTTCGGACTGTTGGTTGCTGTGCACCACAAGCAGGCGCAGGGGGCAGAGGACGGTATCAAGCACATTCGGGTCAATAAGTGGTGGATCTCGATCGAGACAACCCCTGAAAACCCTGCCATGCCGCGACAAAAAATCAAGCAGGAAGTGGCGAGCATCCCCGCCCACACCCGCGAACTGGTGCCGCTTCGCGCCAACTATGACCTCTTGAGCGCCATGCCCACAGTGCTGGTCAATGCCGAGTCCCTTGACGAGATCATGGCGGACAAGGTGTTGGCCTTCCCGACCTCGCTTTTGGACCATCAAGACCAGCCGGTAGGACTGGACTCAAGCAAGATCCGGCACCGCGACATCTGGGACCTGGCGCAGATGACCCGCTTCGTCGATTCGGCCACCGTGGCCAAGACACTCGCCGCTGATGGCTACGCTGACTACCTGGCATCGTCAGTGGCAGGCCTCTTCATCCAAATGCAGACCGCCCTGGGTACCAAGCCCTGAGCACCCGCGCTGCCACCCCCTACCGCTCGTTCAAAGCCCCGGCAAAGGTCTTGTACACCGGCTTGGCCAGGTACTTCAGCACCGAGCGCTGGCCGGTGCGGATGTCCGCGGTGGCGGTCATGCCGGGTTTGAGGGCCACATCGGCCAGTTTCGGGTTGGGGTGGGCCAGGGAGTAGGCGGCTCGACTGAACCCATGCTGGAGGTTTTGCGGTATGGTTCAGCCCTCAAGGAGATGCTCGCATGCTTGTCGAACGAATCTGGACCGGTAACGCCTACCGCAATTACAACTACCTGATCGCCTGCCCGGAGACCGGCGAGGCGCTGGCGATTGACCCGTTGGACCACGAGAAATGTCTGGCCACGGCGCGGGTCAAGGGCTGGCAGATCACGCAGTTGCTCAACACCCACGAGCATGCCGACCACACCGGCGGCAACGCCGCGGTGGTGGCAGCCACCGGCGCCAAGGTGATTGCGCACCACAAGGCGGGCGGGCGCATCAGCGGGGTGGACCGGGGGGTGCAGGCGGGTGACGTGATCAAGGTGGGCAAAACGGTGGAGCTGGAGTGCCTCGACACGCCTGGCCACACCCTGTGCCACATCTGCCTGTTTGCCCACACCGAGCAGCCGGCGCTGTTCTCCGGCGACACGCTGTTCAATGCCGGCGCCGGCAACACCCACAACGGCGGCGACACCAGCGCCCTGTACCGCACCTTCGCCGAGCAGCTGGCACGGTTACCCGGCAACACCCGGCTCTACCCGGGCCACGATTACATCGAGACCAACCTGAAGTTCACTCTCTCGCGCGAGCCCGACAATGCCGCCGCCCAGGCGCTGCTGCCCAGCGTGACCGGCCACGACCCCGCCAGCTCGGTGGTGACCACGCTGGCGCAGGAGCATGCGCACAACACGTTTTTTAGGCTGGGCAGCGCCAGCGTCATGGCTGGCCTGCGCGAGGCCGTGCCCGAGCTGCCGGCCAATCCCGATGCCCAGACAGTGTTCCGGACCCTGCGGGAACTGCGTAACAAGTGGTAGCGCCGGGCTGAAGCGCGCAGCCTGCGGCCCTGCGCTGCAACTGGCAGCCCCAGCGCTCGATCCGGCTTATTTCAAACCAGCCTTTTTCACATAGGCATCGGTCACGAAGGCTGCGTAGTCTGGTTTGACTTCCTGAATGCGGCCCTGCTCCTTCAGGAAGGCAGCGGTGCCGGTCATGGCTTTGGCAGCACCGCCACCGAGCCAAGTAGCGCTGAGTTGCTCCGCCGGTGTGGGGAACTTGTACAAACTCATGGCAGCCGGCACCTCTGCAGCGTCGGCCTTGGTCATCTTGGCGATGGCCTTGACCTGCGGTGTATTGGCGGTCCACTTTGCGCCGTCTTTGCGGTACTCGGCGTCAGCCTTGGCCAGGGCCTGAACCAGCGCCACCATGAAGGCCTCATGCTCGGTCGCCCACTTGGCGTTCACAGCAAAGCCGTCGAACGTGGGATAACCCTTGGCACCAATGCTGCCCGAGCTGGCAATCGCCTTGCCTTTGCCCTTGATCTTGCTGAGCACCGGGTCCCAAATGAAAGCCGCATCAATATCGCCACGCTCCCAGGCCGCCGCAATTTCGGGCGGACGCATGTTCATCACATTGACCGAGTTGGCGTCCAGCCCTTCCATTTTCATGACTGCCATCAGCTGGTAATGGGCGGTCGAGACAAAGGGGGTGGCGACCTTCTTGCCTTTGAGGTCTTTCACGGTGTTGACGCCCGAGCCGCTGCGCGCGATCAGGGCCTCGGCATCAGCAATGTCGTCCAGAATCCAGAACAGCTTGATATCCTGGCCCTGGCTGGCGGCCGCGGTCAGGGGGCTGGAGCCGATCTGGCCGAGTTGCACATCACCCGAGGCCATGGCCTTGATGACATCACCACCGCCGCCAAACAGTCGGTAGTTGATTTTGTAGCCCGTGGCCTTTTCAAGCTCGCCGGTATCCATCAGTGCCTGGAAAGGCACCAACATGTCCTGGTGCGCAATCGTGACTTCTTTTTTCGCCTGGGCGAACAGACTGCCGCTGGCCAGCAGAGCTGCCAAGCCAACACCCAACATCTGACGTTTATGCATCTTCATAGATTTCTCCTGTAAAAATTAACACCCTACAAAAACTTGTCTCCGCGCCTGTGAAGCCACCCTGCCATGTCGTGTCAACATGGCCTGATGCCCCATCATAAAGTCAGCCCGGCCGGCCTGGGCTGCGTGAAAACCCTTGCCCGGCCGCATCCTGGTTTGGCCCGCCGCTGGGCAGCAGCAGGGCCAGACTCTCATGCACCACCGCTGCAATCGCCTGGCAGTCAAGCTCGCTCAAGGTCAGCGGCAGGCGCATGTCGCACAGACCGGCCATGACCCGCTCGGCGTTGGGCAGCACCTGCGGCTCGCCAAAAAAACGCCAGTGCTGCCAAACGCTGGTGAAGCCCTTGGGCTCGTCGGCGCCAAACCATTTGATGTGCAGGCCCCGGGCGGCACACAGTGCGAGAAAGCGCTGAATAGCCTCACGCCCCAGCCCGGGCAGCGAAAACTGGAGCGAGCTGGCCACAAACTGCTCTTTGGGCAGCCGCTCTGGCAACTGCAAGCCCGGCGCGCCGGCCAGAGCCTGGCTGAGCCAGTGGTAGCGCTGGTTCCAGCGCCGGCCGCGGTCGGCCAGCACCGGGCCGAGTTGCGCCAACGCCAGCGCGGCGGGCAGATTGCCCATGCGCAGGCTGAAATTGGGCGTGCTGTATTTCCAGCGCTCAAACACTGCCTCGTCGGGCCGGGCACCGTGCGCGGCGTAAAACATGTAACTGCCAGAGTACAGGATGGCCCGCGCGGCCAGGTCAGGGTCGCGCGTGACCAGCAGGCCGCCTTCGCCGCTGTTGGCATGCTTGTAGCTTTGCAGGCTGAAGCAAGCCGCCAAGCCCCAGGTGCCGGTGGCTCGGCCATCCCAGCCCGCGCCCATGGTGTGGGCGCAGTCCTCGATCAGCGCAAGACCGTACTCAGTGCAGACCGCAGTCAGCCGTGCCATGTCACAGATGTGGCCGCGCATGTGCGACAGCAGCAGGGTTTTGGCGCCGCTGCTGCGCGCCTTGCGCGCCAGATCGTCCAGGTCAATGGTGTAGTCGTCGCACACGTCCACCAGCACCGGCCGGGCCCCGGCGTGGGCCAGCGCACCCGGCACCGGCGCCAGCGTGAAGCAGTTGGACAACACCGCGTCACCCGGCATCACACCAGCACTTTTGAGCGCCACAAACATGCTGGAGCCACAGGAGTTGAGCGCCACGCAATAGGGCAGCCCCAGCTCAGCCGCAAAAGCCGCCTCCAGCGCCGCCACCGGGCTGAGCTTGCCGTCGGTCTCGCCGTAACGGTGCAGCTTGCCGCTCTGCATCAGGGCCAGGGCGGCAGCAACACCATCGGGTGGAATCGGCTCCTGTTGGCTCAGGTCAAGGTGCAGGGTCGTGCCGGGGGTGGGAATGGGCGCAGTCATCGGGTCAGCCTCCGTGTCCGCCGAGCCGACCCAGATCAAACGACTCGTCGGGAAAATATTTGGCAAGCCGCACATCACCGGTGCGGGCGTGGCCCTCCATGCCTTCCAGCCGCGAGATACGCGCTGCCACCTGGCCCACGGTGCGCGAGGCCTCGCGGTTCAGACGCTGCCAGGTGACGGTCTTGATGAACTTGCCCACCGACAGCCCGCCCGAGTAACGCGCCGCGCCCCGGGTAGGCAGGATATGGTTGGGGCCGCTGCACTTGTCGCCATAGGCCACTGTGGTTTCCTCGCCCAGAAACAGCGAGCCATAGTTGCTCAGCTTGGCCAGCCACCAGTCGAGGTCCCGCGCCATCACCTGCACGTGTTCACAGGCGTAGTTGTCGCTGACCTGCACCGCCTCATCCCGGTTGTCGACCAGCACCACCTCGGCGTGGTCGCGCCAGGCCGCCTCGGCCGCCTGGCGGGCCAGCTCGGGCAGCGACGCAATGAACGATGGCGCCAGGGCCAGCACCTGCTCGCCCAGGGCACGCGAGCTGGTGATCAGCCAGACTGGTGAATCCGGGCCGTGCTCGGCCTGGCCGACCAGATCGGCGGTGACGATGGTCGGGTCGGCGCTGTCGTCGGCAATCACCGCCGACTCGGTGGGGCCAGCGATCACGTCGATGCCAACCCGGCCAAACAGCAGGCGCTTGGCCTCGGCAACAAAGCGGTTGCCGGGCCCAACGATGATGTCAGCCGGCCGGCCGCTGAACAGGCCATGGGCCAGCGCCGCCACGCCCTGCACCCCACCCAGCGCCAGCACCGTGCTGACGCCGCAGATTTGCATGGCGTACAGGATGGCGGGGTGAATGCCGTCCTGCGCATGCGCTGGCGTGGTGGCGATGATGTGCCGCACCCCGGCTACCGAGGCGGTGCCGACGCTCATGATGGCGCTGGCAGCATGGGCATAGCGGCCACCCGGCACATAGCAGCCCGCCGTCTGGCAGGGGATCAGGCGCTGGCCGACCGTCAGGCCGGGTATCGGTTCGGCGGAGAACTCCTGCATTGAATCGCGCTGGCGCCGGGCAAAGTCTTGCACCCGGTCGCGCGCAAAGCGGATATCTTGCTTGACGCCGTCGCTCAGCGCGGCCTCGGCCCGGGCAAAGGCCTCTGGCGCCACCACCACCGGCCCGTGCCAGCCATCAAGCTCGGCGGCATAGGCCTGGGCCACCGGCTCGCCGCCGGCGGCGATGGCGTCCAGCATGGTGCGCACCGTGTCAGCCGTGGCGGTGTCGTGGCTCGGCTGGGGTGCTTGGGCCCGCTTGAGGTATTCGATCGGCATGCCACGGATGGTAGGCAAGACAACAATGTACGCATAATGCCAGTCAGGAACTTTATATAGGACCAGAACTATGCCCCGCATTGGCCGCACCGGTGAGCTCATGTGGTTGCGTTTGTTTCAAGGTTTCGCCCAGCCGCCCGGCACATTACAGCGGCAGTTGTGCGACATGCTGGTGCAAGCGGTGGCGCAGGGCTTTTTGGCGCCAGGCGCTGCGCTGCCAGCCAGCCGGACGCTGGCGGCCGAATTGGGGCTTTCGCGCACGACGGTGACTCTGGCACTCCAGGCGCTGACCGACCGGGGCATATTGATCGGGCGGCAGCGCAGCGGATATTTTGTGGCGCCGCCCTTACCCGCGGCCAGCATCGCCGCACAGCCCGACCACCAGGCCCTGGCAGGCGGCGCAGCAGACTGGCGCGCACGGCTGCAGATGCAGCCATCGGCCCAGCGCAACATCGTCAAGCCGACCGATTGGCAAGGCCAGCCCTATCCTTTCATTTACGGTCAATTCGATGGTGCGCTGTTCCCGTTTCGAGACTGGCGCGCCTGTGCGCTGGAGTCCCTGCAGCCGCAGGCGGTCCGGCGCTGGGCGCCCGACCACCTTGACCGCGACGATACCGCCCTGGTCGACCAAATCCACCGCCGCTTGCTACCCGCACGAGGTATCTGGGTCGAGCGCGACGAAATTTTGATCACCTGCGGCGTGCAGCAGGCCAGTTTTTTGCTCGCGATGTTGCTCATCGGCCCTGACACCCGGGTCGGGATAGAAGACCCGGGCTACCCCGACGCGCGCAACAATTTCAGTTTGCGCAGCGCGCACGTCGCCGCCTTGCCTGTGGATGGCGATGGCTTGGTTTTGGGGCCCAAGCTAGCAGGCTGCGAGTATGTCTATGTGACGCCTAGCCACCAATGCCCGACGACCGTCACGATGCCCTTGGCGCGCCGACAGGCGCTGCTGGCCATGGCACAGCGTGATGATTTTGTGGTGATCGAGGACGACCATGAGAGCGAACTCAATTTTGACGGCCAGCCCACGCCAGCGCTCAAAAGCCTGGACAAGTCGCAACGGGTCTTGTACCTGGGCAGCCTGTCCAAGACACTGGCGCATGGGCTGCGACTGGGCTATTTGGTGGCCCCGGCCGCTTTGGTGCGCGAACTGCGGGCGCTGCGCCGCCTGATGATGCGACATGTGCCAACCAACAACCAGCAATCGGCGGCCAGCTTTATTGCCCACGGTTACCACGAGGCCTATCTGCGCAAACTCAACCGCGTCTACCGCGAACGCGCAGCAGCGCTGCACACCGCTTTGGCCCGGCACGCGCCCACCCTGCATGCGGTGGTCGCGCAGGGGGGCTCGGCGGTGTGGGTCACCGGCCAGGCGGGCCTGGATTGCCAAGCCCTGACCGAGCGGCTCTACCCGCAGGGTGTGGTGGTGGAGCGCGGCGACATTTTTTACCAAACTGGCGCCCATGGCCAGCAGCAGCTGCGCATCGGCTACTCGTCGATCCCGTTGGAGCGCATCGAGGCCGGGGTGAAGATCATCGGCCAAGCCTTGCTGGATTCCGATACCCGCCTGTAGCCGGCGGTTACGGCTTGGCTAGAGCAGCCGTGCCCACCTTGGCCCGCTTGCCGGCCTCACCCGCCCGAGCTGGCTTGGCCGGTTTGGCGGCCTTGCCCTTCTTGCCCCTGTTGCCCGCCTTGGCCCGCTTTGCCGCCTTGCCCGGCTCGGCCAACTTGACCGGCGCCGCCAATGCCGGCGCTGCGATGGTGGGCGCTGCGGGTGGGCTGGGCTCGCTGGCGCTGGCAAAGGCCGCGGGCTCGGCTGGTGGCGCAGGCGGGCTGGCGGCAAGCGGGGGCGCAGGGGCAGGGGCAGGCGCAGGGGCCGGCAAATCAAGCGGCGGGTCGGCCAGCAGCACATAGCGGCGGCTTGTTTTGTGCACGCAACCAGCACGCACATGCAGGGTCACCATGGGCTCGTCCACCGGGGCGGCCGAAGCAATGCGCAGCATCGCGGGCTGACCCGGCAGGCCGGCCTTGAAGCTCAGGCTCACGCTCCGCGGGTCTTGCCGGGTGTCGGCATAAAACACGTCAGCCTGCAGGCACAGGGCAGCCATGTCCTCACCGGCCTCGGCATACAGGGCAAGCGCCACATCCATCGAGCGCCCGATCCAGACCGGCCCCTGCAGGCTGCCCAGAGTCAGCGCCAGCGCCGGGGCCAAACCGCCGAGCAGCATGCAACAAAAAATAGCAGCTTTGACAGCCATTCTTAATCCCTGTGTCATTTAACATCGTGTTGTCGGCAATTTTTTTGCCCCGTCCCTACGCACAGGATCATTATGCCCACGTACCACATTGAAATGATGGAAGGCCGCACCATCGAACAAAAGCGCCGGCTGGTGCAAGAAATCACCCGCATCACGGTGGAGGTGCTGGGCGGCTCACCCGAGTCGGTCGATATTTTGATCACCGATGTCAAACGCGAAAACTGGGCGACCGGCGGCAAGCTCTGGACCGAGCCCCGAAGTTGAACACGGCATGCCACAACTGAGCTTGTAGACTCGTTCCATGTGCCAACTGCTGGGAATGAACAGCCTCCTGCCGGCCAGCTTGACGCTGAGCTTCACCGGATTTTCGCAGCGCGGCGGCTGCACTGACCACCACGCCGACGGTTGGGGCATCGCGTTCTTCGAGAGCGATGGCAATCATCCCGGGCGCGGGGTGCGCTACTTTGTTGACAAAGAGGGCGCCGCCACCTCCCCCATTGCACAGATGCTGCGCAGCTACCCCATCAAGAGCCATAACGTGGTTGCCCATGTACGCAAGGCAACCATCGGCGCAGTCACCCTCGAGAACTGCCACCCCTTTGTGCGCGAGCTGTGGGGCCGCTACTGGGTGTTTGCCCATAACGGTGACCTGACAGATTACGCGCCGGCGCTGCACGGCAATTTCCGTCCGGTTGGCAGCACTGACAGCGAGCTGGCTTTTTGCTGGCTGTTGCAAGAGTTGGCCAAGTCCCACGCCGGCGTGCCCAGCACCAGCGAACTGCACCTGACCCTGGCCGAATTGGTGCCGCAGATCGCCCGGCACGGCACTTTTAATTTTTTACTCAGCAACGGGCAGGCCTTGTGGGCGCATGCCAGCACCCGGCTTCACTATGTCTTGCGACAGCACCCGTTTTCGCAGGTGCACCTCAAGGACGATGATGTCAGCGTCGACCTCTCCGAACTCAATAGCCCGCAAGACCGTCTGGCCATTGTGGTGACAGAGCCCCTCACCACCAACGAAGACTGGGTGGCGATGGCGCCGGGCGAACTGCGCATGTTTGCCGGAGGCAGCGTCTGCGAGCCGCACACGGCAGGGGCCAATTCGGCAGCGCTGCTGGCCGCCTGATCAGGCCGGCCCGCCTGGGCTTGGCTGAGACAGGGCTTGGGTCAGGGCATGGATGAACATTTGCGCCACATCAAAGCCGGTCTGGTCAAAGATTTCCTGAAAACACGTGGGGCTAGTGACATTGATTTCAGTCAGGCTGTCGCCGATGATGTCCAGACCCACCAGCAGCAGTCCACGCCCATGCAGCACCGGGCCCAGCGCCTCGGCAATGGCGCGGTCCCGTGCGCTCAGCGGCTGCGCCACGCCCTTTCCGCCCACTGCCAGGTTGCCGCGCACCTCGCCGCCCTGGGGAATACGGGCCAAGCAAAACGGCACGGCTTGCCCGCCAATCACCAGCACCCGCTTGTCGCCCAGGACGATCTCGGGCAGGAACTTTTGCACCATCACGGTCTGCTGGCCCTCGCGGTTCAGGGTTTCGGTGATGCTGCCCAGATTCAGGCCGTCGTCCTTGACCCGAAAGATGCCAGCGCCACCCATGCCGTCGAGTGGCTTAAGGATGATGTCGCGGTGCTCGGCATGAAAACGGCGAATGTCGGCCGGGTCGCGGGTCACCAGCGTGGGACCGATGAACTGAGCAAACTCGAGAATTGACAATTTTTCAGGATGATCGCGCACGGCCCGCGGCTTGTTGAAAACCCGCGCGCCCTCACGCTCGGCCTGCTCGAGCAGGTGGGTGGCATAGAAGTACTCACTGTCAAATGGCGGGTCCTTGCGCATCACCACGCAATCAAAGTCTTTGAGCGGCTGCGCCCGCTCATCGGGCGCCTGCTGCGCCGCGGTATACCAATTGACCGGGCCACCAGTGAGGGTGATGTCGCGCACAAAGGCCGTGACCGGGCCGCCACGCTGCCACATCAGGTCGCGCACCTCGCACACGCTGATGGCGTGGCCACAGCGCTGGGCCTCGCGCATCATGGCAAAAGTGGTGTCCTTGTAAATCTTGAAGGACGACAGCGGGTCAGCTACAAATAAGAAGTTCATCAGGGTCTCGGCCGGGCGAGCCCGTACTGTTGCACAAAAAGCGCTGCTGCGCCGGCCAGCACCCCCCAAAAGGCCGCGCCCACCCCGCCAATCACCACGCCGCTGAGGGTGACCAAAAAGGTGATCAGCGCTGCCTCGCGGTGCGCCTCATCGCGCAGGGCCACATGCAGCGCATTGGCAATGGTGCCCAGCAGGGCCAAACCGGCAATGGCGGCAATCAGCTCCTGGGGAAAGGCGGTCAGCGCCGCCACAATGGCGGCGCCAAACAGGCCAATGAGCACATAAATGGCGCCACACACAACCGCCGCGGTGTAACGCCGTTGGGGGTCGGGGTGGGACTCACGACCCATGCAAATGGCAGCGGTGATGGCGCTCAGGTTCAGGGCAAAGCCGCCAAAGGGCGCCAGCACCAAGGTGGCCACGCCGGTCAGGGTGATGATTTTCGAGATCGGTATGCCGGCCTCGGCGGCAGCGCCGGGCGGGTTGCCATAGCCAGCGGCCTGTATGGCAGCCACACCGGGCAGGTTTTGCGAGGCCATGGTCACCACAAACAAGGGCAGGGCCAGGCTCACAGCCGCCGCCAGCGTGAACGCCGGCGCCACAAACACCGGCACAGTCAATGCAAACTCAAGGGTCGGCCCCCGGAAACCCTGGGTCACGGCCACAAAGCCAATCGCCAACACGAGGGTCAGCGGCACGACAAAACGCGGCGTGATACGCCGACCCAGCAAATAGGCAGCGAGCATCAGCAGCACCAGCGGCAGGTCAGTTTGCGCCGCCACAAAAGCCTGCATGCCAAAGCGTGCCAGCACACCGGCGAGCAAACCCGAGGCAATGGCCAGGGGCAGCCGCTGCATGACCCGCTCAAACCAGCCGGTTACGCCAAACAGAGTGATCAGGGCGGCGCAAACCATAAAGGCACCGACCGCCTCGGCCATGGAAAAACCGCCCGCCAGGCCCGCGGTCGCAAGCACCGCGGCGCCCGGCGTGCTCCAGGCCACCATCACCGGTTTGCGCAAGTAGAGCGAGGGCAGCAGAGTGCACAGCCCCATGCCCAGGCCAAGGGCCCAGAGCCATGAGCCGGTCTGCGCTGGCGTCGCCGCAAAGGCTTGCGCCGCCTGAAACACGATGGCCACCGAACTGGTAAAACCCACCAGAACCGCCACAAAACCGGCAGTGGCTGTGGTCAGGCTGAGGTCGCGAAAAAAGAGCATCTCGGGGCGCCTAGATTTCGATCTTGGAGCCGAGTTCCACCACCGAGTTGTTTGGCAGCTTCAGAAAGTCGGCGGCGGCACTGGCGTTGCGGTGCATCTGGGCGAACAGCTTTTCGCGCCACTGCGCCATGCCACCGCCAATGGTCGGGATGACGGTATCGCGCGACAGGAAATAGCTGGTTCGCATGTCGTCTAGCTCGCAGCCCCTGCCCTTAAGTTGTTGGAGGGCCTTGGGTATATCCGGGTCGTTTTTGAAGCCGTAGTGGATCACCACCTGCCAGCAATCATGCCCCAGCGGCTCGATCTCGATCCGTTTTTCCATGCCAATCCACGGCACCTCATGGTTGCGCACGGTCACAAACAAGTTGTTCTGGTGCAGCACCTTGTTGTGCTTGAGGTTGTGCAGCATGGCATTGGGCACCGTACCCGGCTCGGCCGTCAAAAACACAGCCGTGCCCTCAACGCGCACCGGCGGGCTGACAAACACGGACTCCAAAAAGCCGGGCAGGTCGATCGCGTCATCGCGCAGGCGGGCATTGAGCAGGCGCCGCCCATCGTGCCAGGTCATCATCAAGGTAAAGACTGCGCCGCCAATCAGCAGCGGGAACCAGCCGCCATCAAACAGCTTGAACATGTTGGAGGCCCAGAAAGCAAAGTCCACCACAAAGAAAAAACCGGTCGCGGCAATGCACAGGGCCAGCGGGTAGTTCCAACGGTAGCGAATGACGTAGAAGGTCAGAATCGTGGTGATCAGCATGTCGGTGCAAACCGCAATGCCATAGGCGGCCGCCAGGTTGCTGGACGACTTGAACAGCACCACCGCCAGCACAATCGCCACAAACAGGCCCCAGTTGACGAAAGACAGGTAAATCTGGCCGGCCTCTTTGACGCTGGTGTGCTGCACTTGAAGACGCGGCAGGTAGCCCAGCTGGATCACCTGCTTGGTGACCGAAAACGCGCCCGAGATGAGCGCCTGCGAGGCAATCACCGTGGTCATGGTGGCGAGCACCACCAGCGGCACCAGGGCCCAGTCAGGCGCCATCAGGAAAAACGGGTTCTTGACCGCCGCCGGGTCCTTGAGCAGCAGCGCGCCCTGGCCAAAATAGTTCAGGGTCAGCGCCGGCATGACCACCGCGAACCAAGCGACCCGGATCGGCTTTTTGCCAAAATGACCCATATCGGCGTACAGCGCCTCACCCCCGGTGACACACAGCACCACCGCGCCCAGGATGATGAAGGTAATGCCCGGGTTGTGCCACATGAAGCCCAGCGCGTAATGCGGGCTGATGGCCCACAAAATAGCCGGATTGGCCTGGATATGGATCAGCCCCAGCAGGGCGATACAGGCAAACCAGACCAGCGTAATCGGGCCGAAAAACTTGCCAATCCCCGCGGTGCCGCGTTTTTGCACCATAAACAGGCCGAGCAGGATGATCAGGGTCAGCGGAATCACATAGCGCTTGAAGGCCGGCGACACCACCTCTAGGCCTTCCACCGCTGACAGCACCGAAATGGCGGGGGTGATGACGCCATCGCCGTAAAACAGGCAGGTGCCAAAGATGCCAACCGCCAGCAACACCCGGCGCAGCCGGGGTTTGTCTTTGACCGACTGTGAGGCGAGCGCCAGCATGGCGACCAAGCCGCCCTCGCCATTGTTGTCAGCACGCAGCACCAGCACCACGTACTTGAGCGACACGATGACGGTCAGCGTCCAGAAGAAAATCGACAGAATGCCGTAGACGTTGTCAGGGGTGAAGGGCACGTGGCCGGAGCCGAACACTTCTTTGACTGCGTACAGCACACTGGTGCCGATGTCGCCATAAACCACGCCGATAGCGCCCAGCGTGAGCGCGGTGAGAGACGATTTGGATGCTGACACACATTGCCCCCGGCCCACTGCTTGGCCAAGGATCCGTTCCTGGAAAGACCGCCATTGTGCGCCCAGCGCCTGGCGATTCAGGCCGGCCCAGCAGCAATCAGTCCCGGCAGCGCCTGAAAATGTTGCAGCGCAGCAACTGGTTCTGGCGCTCAGGTGAAAGCTTCGGCCTCGGGGTCAGTCAACTCGAGCTCGTAACTCGCTGCCAGCATGGCCGCGCGAGCCACCACGCCATACATATAGAACCGGTTTGGGGCACTGGCGCCGGGTTTCACGCCGGGCTGCGGCAGGTGGGTGCTTTGCTCAAAGGCCAGAGGCACAAAGCTCGAGCCCGGAGCGCACAGGTCCTCGTCATCACCGCGCTCGGCATGGATGCGATAGAAGCCGCCCACCACATAACGGTCCACCATGTAGACCACCGGCTCAGCCACCGCCTCATTGATACGCTCGCGGGTCAGCACGCCTTCTTGGACCAAGATATCCTGCGCCCCGGCGGCTGGTTGACGACCGCCCAACATGGCTCCGAGTTCGGCCACGCTGCGCGCATCGCGAACAGTGAAAATGCCCATGCCACGGCTGCCGTCGTCCGCCTTGACCACCACAAAAGGCTTCTCCTTGATGCCGTATTCCTTGTACTTTCGGCGCACTTTGGCCAGCAACGCATCCGCCTGCGCGCCCAGGTGGTCCAGCCCGCTCGGGATGCTCAGGTCGACCGCGCCACAGCGCTCAAACATGGGGTGTATCAGCCAGGGGTCAGCGCCGAGCAGCTTGCCCAGGCGCTTGGCCACCTCTTCATAGCACTTGAAGTGCGCGCTCTTTCGCCGGGTCGCCCAGGCCGCATGCAGGGGCGGCAGCAGGTACTGCTCGTGCAGGTCCTCGAGAATGCCCGGCACCCCGGCGTTGAGATCGGTGTTGAGCAAAATCGTGCAGGGATCAAAGTCTTTCACGCCAATTCGCCGTTTGCCACGAACCACGGGCTCCAGTGTCACGCTGTCGCCATCGGGCAGAGCCACGGTGATGGGCTTTTTGATGGCGGGATCAATGGAGCCGATACGCACATGGAGCCCGGCCATGTGGAAAATGCGTTGCAGCTGCGCGATGTTGGCCAGGTAAAAGGTGCTTTGCTGATGGTTTTCCGGTATCACCAACAGATTGCGCGCCTCGGGGCAGATTTTTTCGATGGCCGCCATGGCGGCCTGCACCGCCAGTGGCAGCATCTCAGGCGTCAGGTTATTCCAGCCCCCGGGGAACAAATTGGTGTCCACCGGCGCCAACTTGAAGCCGCCATTGCGCAGATCCACCGCGCTGTAAAAGGGTGGCGTGTGCTCCATCCATTCAAGCCGGAACCAGCGCTCAATGGTGGGCATCGAATCCAGCACCCGTTGCTCGAGTTCATTGATGGGGCCGGTCAGGGCGGTCACTAAGTGGGGAACCATGGCAATCTTTCAAAAGTGGGGCATTGCCCCTGAACAAGCGCTTACGCGCCCACCGACCGAACTGCCATCAGCACGCAACTGCTGATGAGCCAGCCCGCCGCAGGCTGACGCTGCAAGGTATAGACAGCCAGCCAGGGTTTGCCACTGCGATCTCGCATTTGCACCGCCTGCAGCAGGCCTGTCTCGACCTCCTGAGGCATCAAAAATACCAGCGCGGCTGGCCGATAGACCACGGGATAGGCCTGCTGCACCATCGCCATGAAGTTTTCGGCGCTTCCAAACATGTCGCGGATATTCGGTGCTGCAAAAGAAAACGCGCCCGGGGCATCATCAGCGGCAAAGGCATCGAGCTGCCCTTGCACCACAGCCTGCACCGATTGCCGGTCTTCAGCGCTGACCTCTGCCTGCGCCTTGGGCGCCAGCAGGACGGCCCAGGCCAGCAGGCTGAGCCCCAGGGTGCGCCAGAGCCGGCCAACCGAGTAGCCCGGCCGACACAGGGTTTGATGCAGGGCTGTCACACGCGCACCTCGCCCTGGCCCAGCACCACATACTTGAGCGAGGTCAGGCCTTGCATGCCAACCGGTCCGCGGGCATGAAGTTTGTCGGTAGAGATGCCGACTTCGGCCCCAAGTCCATACTCAAAGCCATCGGCAAAACGGGTGCTCGCATTGACCATCACACTGGCCGAATCAACCTCGCGCAAAAAGGCCTCGGCGTGTTGGTGGTCGCGGGTGATGATGGCATCGGTATGGTGGCTGGAGTAGCGGTTGATGTGGGCAATGGCCTCATCCAGCCCGGCCACCACTTTGATGCTGATGATGGGCGCCAAATACTCCTCGAACCAGTCAGCCTCTTGGGCCGCCAGCACCAGGGCTGCAGTTTGGCCTTCGCTGGACGCACGCCCGGTTGACGCGCGGCCAAGGCCTGACTGCAACAGGGGCAGGCTCTCGGGGCAGCCGCGCATCTGCACGCCCTTGCTGGCAAAAATAGCGGCCATGCCCGGCAAAAATTCTGGGGCCACACCGCGCGCCACCAGCAGGCTCTCGGCAGCATTGCAAGGGCTGTATTTTTGGGTTTTGGCGTTGTCGGTCACTTTGAGCGCCATCGCCAGGTCGCAGGGGTCATCCACATACACATGGCAGTTGCCGTCCAGGTGCTTGATCACCGGCACCCGGGCATCGCGGCTGATGCGCTCGATCAAGCCCTTGCCGCCGCGCGGGATGATGACATCGACAAACTGCGGCATGGTGATCAGCTGGCCCACCACGGCGCGGTCAGTGGTTTGCACCAGCTGCACAGCATCAGCCGGTAAGCCGCTGTCGGTCAAGGCTTGTTGCACCAACCGGGCCAAGGCCTTGTTGGACTCGATCGCCTCGGAGCCCCCGCGCAGAATGCAGGCGTTGCCGCTCTTGATCGACAGGCTGGCAGCCTCGATGGTCACATTGGGCCGGCTCTCGAAAATCATGCCGAACACCCCAATCGGCACCCGCATCTGACCCACCCGTATGCCGCTGGGCTGCTGGCGCAAGCCGGTGATTTCGCCAATGATTTCTGGCATAGCGGCGAGTTGTTCGCAGCCGCGGGCGCAGGTCTCCAACACCTCGGGGCCGAGCTTGAGCCGGTCCACCAGCGGCGCAGCCAGGCCAGCGGCGGCGGCGCGCTGCAGGTCTTTGGCGTTGTCGGCCTGCATCGCCCGCGTGTTCTCGCGCAGCAAAACCGCCAAACGCAGCAAGGCCTTGTTTTTGGTCGCAGTTCCGGCTTTGGCCATCAGGGCCGAGGCGGCTTTGGCCTGGGCCCCCAGGCGCAGGCTGTACTGCGTGATGTCGAGCGCGTCCATGCCAGTGCCCTGCCCTACCAGGCGGCGATCGCCCCGTCGGTGCGCGGCTCGGTGCCGCCGCACAGCACACCCTGGGCGTTGCGCCAGATGATCTGTCCGCGTCCAAAGCCGATTCGGTTGGCCGACCAGGCCACCTCATGCCCCAAGGCCGCCAAGCCATGAAACAAATGCTCGGGCGTGGCGCGCTCAATGTTGACCCTCCGCCCGCTCTCCCACTCCCAGCGCGGGGCGTCGAGCGAGGCCTGCGGGTTCAGGCCGAAGTCCACCGTGTTCATGACCACCTGCACATGGCCCTGCGGCTGCATGAAGCCGCCCATGACGCCAAATGGGCCCACGGCCGCGCCGTTCTGGGTCAAGAAGCCCGGGATGATGGTTTGGTAGGGCCGTTTGCCAGGCGCCAAGCAGTTCGGGTGGGCGGCATCGAGCGAGAAATTGTTGCCGCGGTTTTGCAACGCAATGCCGGTGCCGGGCACCACCAGGCCAGAACCAAAGCCCATGTAATTACTTTGGATAAAGGACACCATATTGCCGTCGCCGTCAGCCGTGCTGAGGTAAACCGTGCCGCCGCGCGGCGGCTCACCCGGCGTCGGCAAAGCCGCCTGCGCGCCAATCAGGGCCCGGCGCTGGTCGGCGTAGGCGTCTGACAGCAGATCAGCCACCGAGACCCGCATGTGCGCCGGTTCGGCAATATGGGCCAGGCCATCGGCAAAGGCCAGCTTGATGGCCTCGATCTGGCGGTGGTGGGTCAACAGCGTGTCGCGCTCCTGAAAATCAAAACCCTTGAGGATATTGAGCGCCAGCAGCGCCACCAGACCATGCCCGTTGGGCGGGATTTCCCACACATCAAAGCCGCGGTAGTTGACGCTGATCGGCTGGCACCAGTCCACCTGGTAATCGGCCAGGTCATCCCCCTGCAAATAGCCACCGGCACCCTGCACACAGGCGACAATTTTTTCAGCCAGCGCGCCACGGTAAAAACTGCTGGCGCCAGTCTGCGCAATATCTTGCAGGGTGTCGGCATGGCCGCGCGAGCGCCAAAGCTCGCCAGCCTGGGGCGCGCGCTCGGGCGCAAAGGTGTCAAACCAGGGCTTGAAATGCGGCGCCTTGAGCTCGTTTTGAAACAGCCGGGTGGCCTGCTGCCAGGCATAGGCCACCATGGGCGAGACCGGAAAGCCGTCACGCGCCAGCTCAACCGCCCGCGCCATCGAGGTGGTGAGGGGAAGGCGCCCGAAGCGGCTGGCCAGCGCCGCCCAGGCGGCCGGGGCACCAGGCACAGTGACCGGCAACGGCCCGTACTTGGGCATGCTGGCCAGACCCATGGCGCTGGTATCAGTCAGGCTCAGGCTGCGCGGCGACGGGCCGCTGGCGTTGAGGCCATGCAGCTTGCCGCCGTGCCAGACCAGCGCAAAAGCGTCGCTGCCGATGCCGTTGGCTGTGGGCTCCACCACAGTGAGGGCCGCTGCTGCGGCAATGGCCGCGTCGATGGCGTTGCCGCCGGCCTGCAGCACCGCCAAGCCGGCTTGCGCCGCCAGCGGCTGCGAGGTAGCCACCATGCCGCGGTTGGCATAAACGGCGCTGCGGCGGGAGGGGTATGGGTAATGTGCAGCGTCGAGCTTGAGCATAGTCGCACGATGGTAGCATTTAGAGTAGAGGAAGTCCTGTAGCCCATGTCAACCCAAGCCACTGTCAGCCCAAACAGGCGCCAGACCATGGCGCTGCAACCACCCCCCCCATGACCTGGTCGATCTTGGTCCGCGAACCCGATGGCCGTTTTGGTGTGGCCATTGCCAGCCGGTTTTTCTCAGTCGGCTCACTGTGCATCCACACCCGGGCCGGGTCTGGGGCAATTGCAACCCAGGCCTTGATGAACCCTTTGTATGGCCCGCAAGGGCTGGCGCTTCTGGCGCAGGGCCTCTCGGCTGCGGCGGTGGTGAGCGCGCTGACCGGCGCCGACACCGGCCAGGCCCAACGCCAATTGCATGTGCTGCCAGCACGGGGCCCGGGTACTGCCCACACCGGCAGCGCATGTGTCGACTGGTGCGGCCACCTGTTGCAGGCCGACGTCAGTGTGGCTGGCAACATGCTGGCCGGGCCGCGCGTGATCGAAGCCACCGCCGAGGCCTTTGCCGCCAGTGCCGGGCAGCCGCTGGCGCTGCGCCTGATCAGCGCCATGCAAGCGGGTGAGGCGGCGGGTGGCGACAAGCGCGGCAAGCAGTCCGCCGCGCTGCGCATTCAAGGCTCGCAGGACTATCCGGAACTGGAACTGCGGGTGGACGATCACCCTGAGCCGCTGGACGAGTTGCAGCGCCTGCACGACAAGAGCCTGGAGCGTTTTCAGCCCTTCATTGCCTGCCTGGCCACCCGTGAGCTGCCGGCCGGCGAGCTGGAGCGCAGCCGAATTGAGGCCCGCATCGACGCATTTCATGCCGCCTGGCGCGCCAGGAGCTGAGCATGGCGTTGCTCGAGGTCAAAGGACTGAGCACCCACTTTGCCACCGAAGCGGGCGAGTTTGCCGCCGTCGACGGCATCAGCTTTTCGATCGAGGCCGGCAAGACCCTGGCCATTGTGGGCGAGTCGGGTTGCGGCAAGAGCGTCACCTCGCTGTCCATCATGGGTCTGGTCGGGCCGGCCGGCCGGGTGGCTGCGGGCTCGATCCGGTTTGACGGGCGCGAGCTGGCAGGGCTGGCCCCGGCCGAGATGCAGGCCCTGCGCGGCAAGGCCATGGCCATGATTTTTCAGGAGCCGATGAGTTCGCTGAACCCGGCCTTCACGGTGGGTGAGCAAATCGTCGAGGTGCTGCTGCGGCACCGCCCGATCGGCCGCCAAGAGGCCCAGGCCCTGGCGCTGGCCATGCTGGAGCGGGTGCGCATTCCGGCGCCGGCGCAGCGCTTTCACGAACACCCGCACAAATTGTCGGGCGGCATGCGCCAGCGCGTCATGATCGCCATGGCGCTGGCCAACTCGCCCCGGCTGCTGATTGCCGACGAGCCCACCACGGCGCTTGATGTCACCATCCAGGCGCAGATTCTGGAGCTGATGAAGAGCCTGCAGCAGGACAGCGGCACTGCGGTGCTGCTGATCACGCACGACCTTGGCGTGGTGGCCGAAGTGGCCGACGAGGTGGCCGTGATGTACGCCGGGCGCATCGTGGAGCAGGCGCCAGTGGCGGCACTGTTCAGCCAGCCACAGCACCCCTACACCGTGGGGCTGCTCGGCTCCATGCCGCACCTTGACAGAGCCCAAGCCCGCCTGAGCGCCATCAGCGGCCAGGTGCCGGGTCTGTTTGAGCGTCCACCGGGCTGCAGTTTTGCGCCGCGCTGCCCCTTCGCCGTGGCCCGCTGTCTGCTGGAAAAACCGCCCCTCATGGAGATGGGTGGCCAGCACCGGGCGGCCTGCTGGCTTGCGCCACTCGATGCGGACGCTTTGGTGCCGCAGCCAAGCGACCGGGCGCTGGCATGAACACACCCCTGCTGGAGCTCAGCGGCCTGACCAAGCACTACCCGGTGCGCAAGGGCCTCTTCAGCCGCATCAGCGGCAGTGTGCGCGCGGTTGACGGGGTCGACCTGAGCCTGCAGTCCGGGCAAACCCTGGGCATTGTGGGTGAGTCGGGCTGCGGCAAATCCACACTGGGCCGGCTGGCGCTGCGCCTGATTGAGCCCACGCAGGGCCGGGTGCTATTTGCCGGTACCGACCTGGCCAGCCTCGGCCCGGCCGCCTTGCGCGCACAGCGGCGCCAGATGCAAATCATCTTCCAGGATCCCTACTCTTCGCTCAACCCGCGCATGACGGTGGGCCAGATCCTGAGCGAGCCGCTGCGCCTGCACCGCTTGCACCTTGGCAGGCAAACACAGCGGGTGGCCGAGTTGCTGCACACGGTGGGCCTGGCGGCGGAACATGCCGGGCGCTACCCGCATGAATTTTCAGGTGGCCAGCGCCAGCGCATCGGCATTGCGCGGGCCTTGGCGGTGCAGCCGCAGCTGATTGTTTGTGACGAGGCTGTCTCGGCGCTCGACGTGTCGGTGCAAGCACAAGTTCTGAACCTCTTGCAAGACCTGCAGCAGCAGCTTGGCCTGGCCTATATCTTCATCGCCCACGACCTGGCGGTGGTCAAGCACATCGCCACCCAGATCGCGGTGATGTATCTCGGGCGTGTGGTTGAGCTCGCCGACACGCAGACCCTGTTTGCTGCGCCGCGCCACCCCTACACCCAGGCCCTGTTGTCGGCAATACCCCTGACTGAACCAAACCGCCAGCGCCAGCGCCTGCTGCTCGCTGGCGACCTGCCCAGCCCGGCCGACCCGCCCCCGGGCTGCCGGTTTCACACCCGCTGCGAGCATGCCCGACCAACCTGCTCGCAACAGTCGCCAGCCCTCACCCAGCAGGACGACCATGCGGTCGCCTGCCATTTTTGGCGCGACATCAAAGCGCCAATTCGCGCGCCAGACGCCGCCATCAACACCCGGCTGCAACGGCTTCAATCTGCATTTGTTACCTAACTTTAAAAGGAGCTCGACATGATGAAAAAATCCCTGGCTGCTGCCCTGCTCGTAGCCGGCCTGGCCCAAGCCCAGAACCTGCCCAATCTGCGTGTTGGCCTGGCCGAAGACCCCGATGTGCTCGACCCGACCCTGGCCCGCAGCTTTGTCGGCCGCCTGGTGTTCTCGGCCCTGTGCGACAAATTGGTCGATGTCGACGAAAAACTGGCCATCGTGCCGCAGCTGGCGCAAAGCTACGAGTGGTCAGCTGACAGCAAGGCCCTGACGCTGAAAATTCGCCCCGGCGTCACCTTTCATGATGGTGAAAAGCTCGACGCTGCTGCTGTCAAGTTCAACATCGAGCGCCACAAAACCATGCCCGGCTCCAACCGCCGTGGCGAGCTCGGCCCGGTTGCCAGCGTTGATGTGGTCGACCCGATGACAGTGCGCCTGAACCTGAGCGCACCGTTTACCCCCTTGCTGGCCATTCTGTCTGACCGCGCCGGGATGATGGTCTCGCCCAAGGCCGCGCAGGCCGCCGGCGACAAGTTCGGCCTCAAACCGGTCTGCTCCGGCGCCTTCAAATTTGTCGAGCGGGTGGCGCAAGACCGCATCACGCTGGAGCGTTACGACGGCTACTGGGACAAGGCTGCGATCAATTTCGCCAAAGTCACCTACACGCCGATCCCGGACGCCACCGTACGCCTGGCCAACCTGAAATCGGGTCAGCTCGATTTCATCGAGCGGGTCGCTTCTTCTGATGTAGAAAAACTGGAAATCGAGAAGAAGTTCAAGGTGTCTCGCATCACCGAGATCGGTTACCAGGGCATCACCATCAACATCGGCAAGAGCGACAAAGCGCAGCAAAACCCGCTCGGGCGCGACCCGCGGGTGCGCGAAGCCTTTGAGCTGGCGCTGGACCGCCAGGGCCTGGCCCAGGTGGTGATGGACAACGAGGCCAAGATTGGCAACCAGTGGGTGGCCCCGACCAACGCCTATTACGCCAAGAACGTGCCCCTGCCCAAGCGCGATGTCGAGAAAGCACGGGCCCTGCTGAAGGCGGCTGGCATACCCAACCCGAGCTTCACGCTGGTCGCGCCCACCACCTCGGACGCCCAGCGCATTGCACTGGTGATCCAGGCCATGACCCGCGATGCCGGCTTTGACGTGAAGATCCAGTCGGCCGAATTTGCCACCTCGCTCAACATGGCCGACAAGGGCGACTTTGACGCCTATGTGCTGGCCTGGAGCGGCCGGCCCGACCCGGATGGCAACCTGTACAGCTTTCATGGCTGCAAGCAGCCGCTGAACTACGCCGGTTATTGCAGCGCCGATACCGACAAGCTGCTCGACCAGTCACGGGCCGAGCGCGACCCGGCCAAGCGCAAGAAGCTGTTCGAGCAGATCGCGGCGCAAATCACCAAAGAGCGGCCGGTGATCTACCTGTACCACCGCAACTGGCTGTGGGCCTACAACCCCAAGCTCAGCGGCGTGCGCGAGATCCCGGACGGCCTGCTGCGTATCAGCGGCCTGAAGCTGGCACCCTGACCGCTCTCGCCCCATGTTCGAGTTCCTGCTCAAGCGAATCGCCAGCATCCTCCCCACGCTGGTCGTGGTATCGATGCTGATCTTCGGGCTGCAACAGCTGCTGCCTGGCGATCCGGCCAAGATTCTGGCCGGCGAAGAGCAAGACCCGACCGTGGTGGCCTACCTGCGCGCCAAACTGCACTTGGACGAGCCGCTGCCGGTGCGCTATGGCTACTGGATTGGCGGCGTGCTGCAGGGGGACCTGGGCGAATCAGTCCGCACCCAGCAGCCGGTGCTCGGCCTGGTGCTGCAAAAACTACCGGTCACCTTGGAGTTGGCCCTGCTGGCCATGACCATCGCCCTGCTGATCGGCATCCCGGCCGGCATTGTGTCTGCCGTGGGGCGCGGCACAGTTTGGGACACGGCGGCCAATGTGCTGGCACTATGGGGCATCTCCACGCCCAATTTTTGGCTGGGCATCCTGATGATCATGCTGTTTTCGGTGCAACTGGGCTGGCTGCCGGCGTCGGGCTATGTCAGCCCGTTTGAGGACCTGGGCGCCAACCTGGCCGCCATGATCATGCCGGCCTTTGTGCTGGGCAACGCGATTGCCGCGGTGCTGATGCGCCACACCCGCAGCGCCATGCTGCAGGTGATGTCGGCCGACTATGTGCGCACCGCCCGCGCCAAGGGCCTGAGTGAGCGGGTGGTGGTGCTCAAACACGCACTGCGCAATGCGCTGACCCCCATCATCACGCTGGGGGCGCTGGAACTGGGCACCCTGCTCTCAGGCGCGGTGCTGACCGAGCAGGTGTTCACCATCCCCGGCTTTGGCAAATTGATCGTCGATGCTGTGTTCAACCGCGACTACGCGGTGGTGCAAGGCGTGGTGCTGGTCACCGCCACCACCTACATTGTGTTGAACCTGCTGGCCGACCTGGCCTATTTTGCGGCCAACCCGCGGCTGAGGCACTGAGCGAATGGTCGCTGCCAAAGCAGGTCCGTGGCAACAGGCCTGGCGCCGCTTTGCGCGCCGGCGGGCGGCCCTGCTCGGGGTGGCCATCGTGCTCAGCTTCATCGTGCTGGCGTTGGGCGCGGCCTGGATTGCGCCGCTCGACCCGATCGCCACCAACTGGGGCGCCATCCGCAAGGCGCCCAGTGCGGCGTACTGGTTTGGCACCGACGAGATCGGGCGCGATGTGCTGTCGCGCGTGATCTGGGGTACCCGTGCCTCGCTGCTGGCCGGCGTGGTGTCGGTGTCGATCTCGCTACTGCTGGGTGTGCCCATCGGGCTGGCGGCCGGCTTCATCGGTGGTGCGGTGGACACGGTGATCTCGCGCATCACTGATGCCTTTCTGGCCTGCCCCTTCCTGATTCTGGCCATCGCGCTGGCGGCCTTTCTGGGGCCCAGCCTGAGCAATGCCATGATCGCCATTGGCGTGTCGGCGACCCCAATTTTTGTGCGCCTCACGCGCGCCCAGGTCATCAACGTGAAGGTCGAGGACTACATCGAGGCTGCCCGCGCCGTGGGCAACCCGCCCTGGCGCATCGCGCTGCGCCATGTGCTGCCCAACATCACCGCGCCGCTGATCGTGCAGGCCACGCTGGCGATTGCCGCTGCCGTGATCGCCGAGGCCAGCCTGTCCTTTCTGGGCCTGGGCCAGCAGCCACCGGCACCCAGCTGGGGCAGCATGCTCAACACCGCCAAAAACTATGTCGACAACGCCCCCTGGATGGCCATCTGGCCGGGGCTGTCGATCTTTCTGCTGGTGCTGGCCTTCAACCTGGTGGGCGACGGCCTGCGCGACGCGCTGGACCCGCGGCAACGGTAAGCCGGGCGGTTTTCGCGGAAATTATCCTTGCAAATTAGGGATTCATGTTCCATAATTGCAAGGATGTTTTCTCGTCATATCCACGCCCAGCTGCTCGACTCGATCGACGCCGGACCGGCTGTGGCCTTGCTCGGCCCGCGTCAGGTGGGCAAAACCACGCTGGCGTTGGAGGTGGCCAAGACCAGGCCCAGCGTCTACCTGGATTTGGAGTCTGAGCGCGACAGGACCAAGCTTGACCAAGCCG
>SHXM01000036.1 GCA_009693325.1 Rhodoferax sp. | reverse complement strand
GAGACTATCCCGGGCAAGAACTACATGGCGCTTGAACTGCCCAATGCCAAACGCCAGTCGATCCGGCTGTCCGAGATTTTGGGCTCCAACACCTACAACGATGCCAAATCCATGCTGACCATGGGATTGGGCAAGGACATCATCGGCAACCCGATCGTGGCCGATCTGGCCAAGATGCCCCATGTGCTGGTGGCTGGCACCACCGGCTCGGGCAAGTCGGTGGGCATCAATGCCATGATTTTAAGCCTGCTGTACAAGGCTGAAGCCCGTGATGTACGTCTGCTGATGATAGACCCGAAGATGCTCGAAATGTCGGTCTACGAAGGCATTCCCCACCTGCTCGCGCCGGTGGTCACCGACATGAAGCAGGCTGCGCACGGCCTGAACTGGTGCGTTGCAGAGATGGAGCGGCGCTACAAGCTCATGAGCAAAATGGGCGTTCGCAATTTGGCCGGCTACAACGTCAAACTCGAGGACGCGAAAGCGCGCGGCGAGCATATTGGCAACCCTTTCAGCCTGACCCCAGAGGCGCCGGAGCCGCTTGACCGACTGCCTCATATTGTGGTGGTGATTGATGAGCTGGCTGACTTGATGATGGTGGTGGGTAAAAAAATCGAGGAGCTCATTGCCCGCCTGGCGCAAAAAGCCCGCGCCGCCGGCATTCACCTGATTTTGGCCACCCAGCGGCCCAGTGTGGATGTGATCACCGGCCTGATCAAGGCCAATATCCCGACCCGCATCGCCTTCCAGGTGAGCAGCAAAATTGACAGCCGAACTATTCTTGACCAGATGGGGGCGGAGGCCCTGCTGGGCATGGGTGACATGCTCTACATGCCCAGTGGCACCGGCTTGCCGGTACGGGTACATGGCGCTTTTGTCAGCGACGAAGAGGTACACCGTGTGGTGAGCTACCTCAAGAGCCAAGGCGAGCCCAATTACATCGAAGGTGTGCTTGAGGGTGGCACGGTGGACGGCGAAGACGATGGGCTGGGCGAGGCGGGCGGCGAAAAAGACCCCATGTACGACCAGGCAGTGGAGGTGGTTCTGAAAAACCGCAAGGCCAGCATTTCCCTGGTTCAGCGCCACCTCAAGATTGGCTACAACCGGGCTGCCAGGCTGGTCGAAGACATGGAAAAAGCCGGTCTGGTCAGCAGCATGAGCAGCAGCGGACAGCGCGATATTCTGGTGCCTGCGCGCTCTGAATCATGAATCCGAATAAACCAATACTGGCGCTGGCAATTGGGCTGGCTTTGGTACTCAAGGTCACACTGGCGGCCGCGGGCGGGCTCGAAAGCCTCGACCAGTTTGTCAAGACCGTCAAGAGCGGGCGGGCCGAGTTCACCCAGTCGGTCACTGCGCCACCCAAAGACGGGGTGCTTGCACGGCCTAAGAACTCTGCTGGAAGCTTTGAGTTTGCCCGGCCGAACCGGTTTCGTTTTGTTTACCGCAAGCCCTTTGAGCAAACCATCGTGGCCGATGGCCAGACACTGTGGCTGTATGACGTCGATTTGAACCAAGTGACGGCGCGCCAGCAAGCGCAGGCGCTGAGCTCAACACCTGCCGCCTTGATAGCCTCGGCGGCCGATGTGCGGGCCTTGCAAAACGACTTTACCCTGGCAGACGCACCAGCGCGTGAGGGTCTGCAGTGGGTTCTTGCCACACCCAAGGTGCGGGACGGTCAGCTTCAAAGCGTGCAACTTGGTTTTCGCGGTTTAGAACTGGTGGCACTGGAGATTCTTGACAGCTTTGGCCAACGCTCGGTGCTCACCTTCTCGGCATTCCAGGCCAACAGCCCGGTTGAGGCATCGACTTTTCAGTTCAAGCCGCCTGCCGGGGCAGACCTTATCCGGCAGTGACAGCCGCCCCCGAGCCAAGCGCAGCAGCCGGCCTGGCCGCTGCTGGCAGCCAGCACCAACCGCTGGCCGAGCGTTTGCGGCCCGGCACGCTGGCCGAGGTGATCGGGCAGCAGCACCTGCTGGGCGCAGGCATGGCCTTGCGCTTGGCCTTTGAGTCGGGCCAGCCCCACAGCTGCATTCTTTGGGGGCCGCCGGGCACCGGCAAGACCACCATGGCGCGGCTGATGGCCCAGGCTTTTGATGCCCAGTTCCTCACTATCAGCGCGGTACTCGGTGGCGTGAAAGACATCCGCGAGGCGGTCGAACGGGCGCAGCTGGCCCGCCAGCAGGGGCGCCGCACGATCCTGTTTGTCGACGAGGTGCACCGCTTCAACAAAAGCCAGCAGGACGCGTTTTTGCCCCATGTTGAGAGTGGCCTGTTGACCTTTATTGGCGCGACCACCGAAAACCCTTCGTTCGAGCTTAATTCAGCGCTGCTGTCGCGCGCCGCGGTCTATGTTTTGCAGGCCTTGACCGCGCAAGACCTGGCCCAGATCGTGGATCGGGCGCTGGCCCATGGCGCTGTACCTCCGCTTGAGCAGGCCGCCATAGCCCGCTTGATTGCCTACGCCGACGGCGACGCCAGACGCCTGCTCAACACGCTCGAAACCTTGAGCACTGCAGCCCAACAAGAGCAGCGCTCAGAGGTGAGCGATGCCTGGCTGGTGACCGTGTTGGGGGAGCGCATGCGCCGCTATGACAAGGGCGGCGAGCAGTTTTACGACACCATCAGCGCCTTGCACAAATCAGTGCGGGGGTCTGACCCGGATGCCGCTCTGTATTGGCTGGTGCGCATGCTCGATGGTGGTGCAGACCCTCGATATTTGGCGCGCCGACTGATCCGCATGGCCAGCGAAGACATTGGTCTGGCAGACCCGCGCGCACTGCGCCTGGCGCTTGACGCCGCTGAAGTTTACGAGCGCCTGGGCACGCCCGAGGGGGAGCTCGCACTGGCCCAGTGCGTGGTGTACCTGGCCGTGGCGGCCAAGTCCAACGCGGTTTACAAGGCTTTCAATGAGGCACGCGCCTGGGTCAAAAAAGACGGTACACGGGCGGTTCCCAAGCACCTGCGCAACGCCCCCACCGAGTTGATGAAATCGCTCGATTACGGCAAAGCTTACCGCTACGCGCACGACGAAGCCGGTGGTTTCGCCGCCGGTGAAAACTACCTGCCCGAGGACATGGCTGCGCCAGGTTTTTACCGTCCGGTGGAGCGGGGCTTGGAAATCCGGATTGCCGAGAAGCTGCGCCAACTCAGGGCCCTCAACCAAGCCGGTGCTTGACCCCGCGCAGACCTGTGGGCTGGCCTGCGATCAGGGGTAAACCCCTGTGCTGCGCAGCCACTGGTTTGCACCTGCCTCGATACAATCGTCTCCCCCCACAGGTGTCAAGTCCTTTGGCAGAAAAATTGCCAGAAAGTAGCGCAGAGTTCAAGTGATCGGTCCGCATTTGAGGCGGTCATTGAACCCGGCGGCGCCCAAAAATCGGAGAAGTTTTTCATGGACACCTTTGTACAGCAGGTCATCAATGGACTGGTGTTGGGCAGCATGTACGCCCTGGTCGCGCTAGGCTACACCATGGTGTACGGCATCATCAATTTGATCAATTTCGCCCATGGCGAGGTGCTCATGGTCGGCGCCCTGACCAGTTGGACCATCATCGGACTGATGAAAGACGGCACGCCGGGCACGCCAGGCTATGTGATCCTACTGGTGGCGCTGGTCATCTCCTGCGTGGTGGCCGCGGCGCTGAATTTCGTGATTGAAAAAGTGGCCTACCGCCCACTGCGCAACAGCCCCAAGCTCGCGCCCTTGATCACGGCGATCGGCATGTCGATCTTGCTGCAGACCCTGGCCATGATCATCTGGAAGCCCAACTACAAGCCCTATCCCACATTGCTGCCCAGCACGCCCTTCAACATCGGTGGCGCTGTGATCACCCCGACGCAGGTACTTATTTTGGCCATGACCGCGGTGTCGCTGGCGGTGCTGATGTGGGTGGTCAACAGCACCAAACTTGGGCGGGCCATGCGTGCTACCGCAGAGAACCCTCGCGTGGCGGCCCTGATGGGTGTCAAGCCTGATCTGGTGATTTCGGCCACCTTCGTGATGGGCGCGGTGCTGGCGGCAATAGCCGGGGTGATGTGGGCGGCCAACTACGGTACGGTGCAGCACACCATGGGTTTTTTACCCGGCCTGAAGGCCTTCACGGCGGCGGTGTTTGGTGGTATCGGCAACCTGGCCGGCGCTGTGGTCGGGGGCATTTTGCTCGGGCTGATCGAGTCGATTGGCGCGGGCTACATCGGCGCCCTGACGGGGGGTGTGTTGGGCAGCCATTATTCGGATATTTTTGCTTTTATTGTCCTGATCATCGTGCTCACACTGCGGCCCTCTGGCCTGCTCGGTGAGCGGGTGGCAGACCGCGCCTGAGCCCTGCACGGCGTTGTAAACCAAGGACCGACATGAAACTCCAACACCGCAAGCTGATCGCCCTGGCGCTGGCAACAGTGGGTCTGCTGCTGCTGCCACTGCTGCTGCAGGGTTTTGGCAACGCCTGGGTGCGCATTGCCGATATGGCCCTGCTGTATGTGTTGCTGGCACTGGGCCTGAACATTGTGGTCGGCTATGCGGGCCTGCTCGATTTGGGCTATGTGGCGTTTTTCGCCATTGGTGCCTACATGTACGGTCTGATGGCCTCGCCGCACCTCAGCGAGACCTTTGCCATGGTGGCCTCGCTGTTTCCGAACGGAGTGCACTCCCCGTTGTGGATCGTGATTCCACTGGCTGCCGGCTTGGCCGGCTTCTTTGGCGTGCTACTCGGCGCACCCACCCTGCGCCTGCGGGGTGACTACCTGGCCATTGTGACGCTGGGTTTTGGCGAAATCATCCGTGTGTTTCTCAACAACCTTGATCACCCCGTGAACATCACCAACGGGCCCAAGGGCATCAATCAGATCGACTCCATCAGTTTTTTCGGCCTCAACCTGGGCAAAAAAGTCGAGGTGCTGGGCTTTGAGCTGGCTTCTGTGAGTCTGTACTACTACCTGTTTCTGGCCTTGGTGCTGGTCAGCGTACTGATTTGCCATCGGCTCGAATTGTCCCGCGTCGGACGCGCCTGGATGGCCATCCGCGAGGACGAAATTGCCGCCAAGGCCATGGGCATCAACACCCGCAACTTGAAGCTGCTGGCGTTTGGCATGGGGGCCACTTTTGGCGGTGTCTCGGGGGCCATGTTTGCATCTTTCCAGGGCTTTATCTCGCCCGAGTCGTTCAGTCTGATGGAGTCGGTCATGGTGGTGGCGATGGTGGTGCTAGGCGGCATTGGGCACCTTCCCGGGGTGATTTTGGGTGCGGTGCTGCTGTCTGCCTTGCCCGAGGTCTTGCGCTATGTGGCGGGGCCTTTGCAGGCCCTCAGCGGTGGGCGGATGGACGCAGCGATTTTGCGTCAGTTGCTGATCGCCGTAGCCATGATCAGCATCATGCTGTTGCGGCCCAAAGGTTTGTGGCCCTCGCCGGAGCACGGCCGGTCGCTACAAAAACCCAAAGCCTGATCGACCCCGGCCCTGTGGTCACAGCGCTGCCAAGCCCGGCTTCAACTCACGAGGACAACATGACAGACACGGTACTTGATGTGGCTGGCGTCTCCAAACGCTTTGGCGGCCTGCAGGCCTTGAGCGATGTGGGCATCCGGATTCAGCGCGGCCAAGTCTACGGGCTGATCGGGCCCAATGGCGCCGGTAAAACCACTTTTTTCAATGTGCTCACCGGTCTCTACGCGCCCGACAGTGGCACCTTTGCCCTGGCTGGCAAGGCCTACCAGCCCACCGCGGTGCATGAGGTGGCCAAGGCCGGCATTGCCCGCACCTTTCAAAACATTCGCCTGTTTGCCGAAATGACCGCGCTGGAGAACGTGATGGTGGGGCGCCATGTCCGCACCAGCTCCGGCCTGCTGGGTGCAATTCTTCGCACGTCGAGCTTCCGAGCGGAAGAACTGGCGATTGCCGAGCGGGCCCAGGAACTGCTGGCCTATGTCGGCATTGGCCGGTTTGCTGACTACAAAGCCCGCACGCTGAGCTACGGCGACCAGCGCCGCCTGGAAATTGCGCGGGCCTTGGCCACCGACCCGCAGCTCATTGCGCTGGATGAACCGGCTGCCGGCATGAACGCCACCGAGAAGGTGATGCTGCGCGAGCTGATCGACAAAATCCGCAATGACCAACGCACGATTTTGCTCATCGAACATGATGTCAAGCTGGTGATGGGCCTGTGCGACCGGGTCACGGTGCTCGATTACGGTCGGCAGATTGCTGAGGGCACGCCAGCCGAGGTACAAAAGAACGAGAAGGTCATAGAAGCCTATCTTGGCACCAGTTGAACAGCCCAACAGTTGGCGGCGTACAGCCCTGCCGAGCAAGGAATCAAGCATGACAAATATTCTTCTCAAGGTCACCGGTCTGAAGGTTGCCTACGGCGGCATCCAGGCTGTCAAGGGCGTCGATTTTGAGGTGCGCGAAGGCGAACTTGTGTCCCTGATCGGCTCCAACGGCGCGGGCAAAACCACCACCATGAAGGCCATCACTGGCATCCTGCCCATCAACGCCGGCGATATCGAATACCGGGGCCAGAGCATCCGTGGCCAGGGCCCCTGGGACCTGGTCAAACAGGGCCTGGCCATGGTGCCCGAGGGTCGCGGCGTGTTCACTCGCATGAGCATTTTGGAGAACCTGCAGATGGGGGCTTATATCCGCGAAGACGCCGCCGCCATCGAAGACGATATTGACAAGGTGTTTGGCATTTTTCCGCGCCTGCGAGAGCGCGCCAAGCAACTCGCTGGCACGCTCAGCGGGGGCGAGCAGCAGATGCTGGCGATGGGGCGGGCCCTGATGAGCCGGCCCAAAGTGCTGCTGATGGACGAGCCCTCGATGGGCTTGTCGCCGCTGATGGTTGAGAAAATATTCGAGGTCGTGCGCGATGTCTCGGCGCAGGGCGTGACCGTACTGCTGGTAGAGCAAAACGCCAGCCGGGCCCTGTCGATTGCCGACCGCGGCTATGTGATGGACTCTGGCCTGATCACCATGGCTGGGGACGCCCAACAACTGCTCAAAGACCCCAGGGTGCGCGCCGCCTACCTGGGCGAGTGAACTAGCCCCGCCCCAGGGCCGTAGATGCCCCTGTCAGCCCTGTCCGCCCGCTCAGATGGTCATGCCGCCGTCCACAGCAAACAATTGCCCGCTGGCAAACACCGACTCATCGCTGGCCAGGTAGACCACAATCGGCGTGATCTCGGCGGCCTGGGCCAAGCGGCCCATGGGCTGGCGGGCGACAAAGTCTTTGCGCGCCTGCACCGGGTCGGGGTAGCTGTTGATGCGGTCTTGCAAAGAGGGGGTGTCCACAGTGCCCGGTGCAATCGCATTGCAACGAATCCCCTTGCCGACAAAATCAGCGGCTACCGACTTGGTCAGACCCACCACAGCAGCCTTGCTGGCGCCGTAGATGAAGCGGTTGGGCAGTCCCTTGAGGCTGCCGCAGACACTGGCCATGTTGATGATGCTGCCGCCTCCGCCGGCCAGCATGGCAGGCAGCACGGCCTGAATCATCCAGTATTGGGCGCGCACATTGAGGTTGAAGGCGAAATCCCAGTCTTCGTCGCTTGCCTGGAGAATGCTGCCGTTGTGCACAAAGCCGGCGCAATTGAATAGCACATTGAGCGGGGGCAGGGTGGCCACCAGGCGACCGATAGCCGCCTTGTCCAGCACGTCAAGCACCGCAGTGCGCACATTGGCCACGCCGGCATAGCCTGCCAACAATTCGGGCTTGAGGTCGGTGGCAATCACCTGCGCCCCTTGTTCGGCCATGGCCAGCACGCTGGCGCGCCCAATGCCTTGACCGGCAGCTGTGACTAGTGCGGTTTTTCCTTGAAGTCTCATGGTGGCGTCCTTGTTTAGGGTGAATTTTTTTAATTCGAGCTTGATCGTTCGCTGCTGCTCTGTGCGGTTCCAGTGTATTGACTGTTGGCCTTACCGGTGGCAGCCTTAGACGTCAAAGCATTTGGCATTCATGGGTCTGGAGGTTGAGCTTGCGGCAAAGCTCAGTAGTTGGAAAACCGGGGTGGGCCCACATCCACGGTGGCCATGATTGCGTTCATATGAACTCGCATTTGCGCCAGCTTGAGGGTCTGGTTGTCAGTGTGCAGCCAAAGGTTGTCGTATTCCTCCGGGTCTTCCACGCTGTCGAATAGCTCGGCGAGCTCATGGCCGTGGTAGAACACACTTTTGTAGCGGCCATCGAACACCATGGACGCATGGCTGTGGTCAGCATGGCCGCCCATGGCGTCGCGGTATTCGCTCACCACCGCGGCCTTGTGCTGGTGGGAGTTGGTCTGACCTGCCAACAGCGACAGCAGGGACCGGCCCTGCATGCTGGCAGGCACCTCCAGACCGCAGGCGTCCATCAGAGTTGGCGCCACGTCAATGGTTTCCACCAGGGCATCGCTGCAAAGCCCGCCAGCAAACTGCCCGGGCCAGGACATGATGAGCGGCACCCGCACCAGGCCGTCAAAAAAGCGGCATCCCTTGAGAATCAGGCCGTGGTCACCCAGCATCTCGCCGTGGTCGCTCATGTAGACCACGATGGTGTTCTCAAGTTGCCCCGAGTCGCGCAGGCTTTGCATGATGCGACCAAACTGGTCGTCAATCTGTTCAATCATGGCGTCGTAGTTGGCCTTGACCTCCAGCGCGTCGTAGTCGTTGTGGGCCGACGCAATGGCGTCATGCCCGTCGGCTGACACCGGCACGATGGTCTTGCGCAGGCGCGGGTCCTCGGCCTGCTTGGTTTGCTGGTCAATCACCGCAAACGCGCGCTGGCGTTCGATGTCGGAGGGCCTGAATCGCGGCAGCGCCATGTCCGCAGCGCTGTAACGTTGCAGGTACTCGGGCGGAGCATCAAAGGGGCCATGCGGATCAAACGGGTTGACGCTGATCATCCACGGGCGGTCGTGCCGCTCGGTGATGAAGCGCATCGCCATCTCCGAGCACCAGGTGGTCTGGTGGTATTCGCTGGCTACCCCTGGCCCGCAGAAGTAGTTGACCTTGGCATAAAGCTCAACCGGGTCAACTTTCTTTTCGTGTTTGAGCCAGTTTTCATAGTCGTGGCCGAAAGCCTGGTCGGGCGTCGGATGGTGGCTCCAGTGGAAAACCCGGTAGCCGTCATCCGTGCGGACCTCGTAGTGCTTGGCCGCTGCCAGGTGCAGTTTGCCCACTAGGGCGCAGTCGTAGCCCGCTTCGGCCAGTCGCTTGGTCACCAGTTTTTCGTGCGCCGGAAAGTAAGCGTTGCCGTTGCGGTAGACATGGTGGGAGGCCGGGTATCGACCCGTCAGGAAGCTCGCCCGGGCGGGGGTGCAGATCGGGCTTTGGGTGTAGGCCCGATTGAAGGCCACACCCGAGGCCGCCAGGGCATCGAGCGCGTCGGTGCGAATATGGGCATTGCCCAGCGCGTGGATGGTGTCCCAGCGTTGCTGGTCTGCGCAGTACCACAGAATATTGGGGCGCGTGGCAGGCATGTTGCGCCTACTCCGGTTTGATATTGGCGGCCTTGACGGTGCTCTCCCAGCGCACATGCTCGCGGCCCAGCAGGTCGGCGAACTCCTGCACGGTGCCAGCGGGAACATCGCCGCTTTGCGCGATCTTGTCGCGGATCTCTGGGCTTTTGAGGGCCCGCTGCAAATGCTCTGACAATTTGGCCAGCACCTCGGGGGGCGTGCCTTGGCGTGTGACAAAGCCGAACCAGGCCAGCGCTTCAAAATCTGCCACGCCGGCTTCTGCCAGGGTTGGCAGCGCGGCCAGGGCAGGCGTGCGCTTGAGAGAGCTCGCACCAATGGCAATCAACTTGCCGCTCTTGAGGTGCGCATTGACCTCAATCGGCGACAGAAATGAACTGTTGACATGCCCGGCCAGCAGGTCAGCCAGCGCCGGCCCGCCGCCCTTGTAGGGCACATGCAGCAGATCAATGCCGGCCTGCTGCTTGAACAGCTCGCCAATCAGGTGCGGCAGACTGCCACCGCCGGGGGTCGCGTAGGAAATCTGACCAGGCTTCGATTTGGCCAGCTTCAGAAAGTCATTCAGCGTGTTGGTACCAAGCGCCGGGTTGACGACCAGCAGGGTGGGTGTGGTCTGCAGCAGACCCAGGGGCACAAAATCCTTGCGCACGTCGTAGCTCAGCTTCGGGTACACGTACTGGGTGATCACATAGGGTGCTGCGGCCAGCAGCAGGGTGTAGCCGTCGGCCGGTGTTTTGGCTGCCTCGGCAATGCCGATGGTGCTGGCCGCGCCAGGCTTGTTGTCAATGACAAAAGTCTGGCCCAACTGCTCGCTCATTTTTTGGGCCACAGTGCGGGCCAGCATGTCTGATGCGCCGCCGGGTGGAAAAGGGACGACCACCCTGACAGGCTTGCTGGGCCAGCCCTGGGCTGTCGCCAGGCATGAGGCCAAAGTGAGCGCGCCTGCAACAAGAGATTGCAGGCAGAGTTTGGAGAACCGATGATGTCTTTGGCGCATGGCTGATGTCTCTTGATTTGGCTGACCTGACAAACCCCTGATGCTGGTATTAGGGTTGATCCGGATGGAAGCACCTGCGAAAGCTGCCTATCATAGATTGGTCTGACCACCTGTCCAATTCGTGAAAACCCTGAACCCCGCCTGCTGCCCATGCCACTGCTAAGTGTCGAGCCGCAACGACTCTACCGCCAGATTGCCGAGCAGGTGCGCGTGCTGATTGGCTCTGGAGAGTTTGCGGCCCATGAGCGATTGCCAGCCGAGCGCGACCTGGCCCGTCAACTCGGCGTAAGCCGGCCTACGGTGCGCGAGGCCCTGATTGCCCTTGAAGTAGAAGGCTGGGTTGAAGTGCGCTGCGGCTCTGGCGTTTATGCCATGGCACGCCCCGCCCCGGTCTGCGCGCCATTGGCCGTCCAGACAGCGGCCGAGTGGGGCCCGCTCGAACTCATTCGGGCCCGCCGCGTGGTCGAGGGAGAAACCGCCGCGCTCGCCGCTGCCCTGGTCAAGCGGCGCGATATCGCCGCTATTCGGCAGGCCATTGAGTCCATGGAGCAGGACGCCCAAGACAAAGTGCCTCCCCTGGCGGGTGACCGGGCTTTCCATGGCGCCATCGTTCAGGCCAGCGGCAACACCGTATTGATAGAAACCGTCCATGCCTTTTGGGATTCGCGCCGCGGCCCGGTATTTGAGCGCTTGGGCGGGCACTTTGAATCCGCACCTTCCTGGCGAGCCGCCATTGCTGAACACCGCCTCATACTCGAAGCCATCGAGGCCCGTGATGCCGGCGCCGCCCGGACTGCCATGCACAGCCATATGGACCGAGCCCATGCCCGCTTCAGCGCGAGTTGGCGCCGCACAAAAAAGAGCGAATCCTGAGACCCATCACTTTCCCCTGTCAGCATCACCAACCAAGGAGACAAGCATGTCAAAACGTTTCGCCATCAAAGCCCTCGCCGCCGCAGCCGTCCTGGCCCTGAGCCTGGGCACTGCCGGTTTGGCCCAGGCCCAAACCAAAATCAAATGGGCCCATGTGTACGAGACTTCCGAGGCCTACCACACCCAGTCGGTCTGGGCCGCAGACGAGATCAAAAAACGCAGCAATGGCAAGTTCGACATTCAGGTTTTCCCGGCGTCTAGCCTGGGCAAAGAGACCGACATCAACCAGGGCCTGCAACTCGGCACGGTAGACATGATCATCAGCGGCCCCTCGTTTGCAGCGCGCAGCTACCCGCGTTTTGGCATCGCTTACTACCCCTTTATTTTCCGCGACGGCGACCACCTGCTGGCCTATGCCAAGAGCCCGGTGTTCAAGGAAATGGTGGACGAGTTCCGCGCCAAAACTGGCATACAAGTCACTGCCTACACCTACTATGGCGCACGCCACACCACCTCGCAAAAAGCTTTTACCAACTGCGAGGGCATGAAAGGCCTGAAAATTCGGGTGCCCGATGTACCGGCCTACACGGCAACACCCAAGGCCTGCGGGGCCAACCCCACCCCAATCGCTTTTGCCGAGGTTTATCTGGCCTTGCAAAACGGCACGGTAGACGCCCAAGAGAACCCGCTGACCACCATCGAGGCCAAGAAGTTCTATGAAGTTCAAAAAGCCATCATGCTCACCGGGCATATTGTCGATGGCCTGACCACCCAGATTGCCCCGCACATCTGGAACAAGCTCACTGAAGCCGAAAAAACCATGTTCACCGATGTGACGCGCGAGGCCGCATCACGCGCCACCGCCGAGATCAAAAAGCGCGAGGGCGAGTTGGTCGATGAGTTCAAGAAAAAAGGCTTGCAGGTTGTGGCTGTGGACCGCAAGAGCTTCCAGGATGCTGTCCTGAAGAGTTCGCCGCTCGAGTCCATGGGTTTTACCAAGGCTGATTTCGACAAAATCCAGGCCGCCCGCTGATGGATATTGACGCCGGCCCCAAGGTGATGGGCGATGACGGCCAGTTCCACGCCACCGACGAAGAGGTTGACCTCTCCAACACGCCCATTGAGGCGTGGGTGGCGTTGGGCCTGTTCTGGGCGCTAGGCCTGACCGTTTTCTACCAGTTTTTCACCCGCTATGTGCTCAATAATTCAGCGTCGTGGACCGAGGAAATCGCCCGCTACCTGTTGATTGGCACGGTGTTTGTGGGGGCGGCGATCGGTGTGGCCAAAAACAACCACATCCAGGTCGACTTCTTTTACCGCTTCATGCCCCAGCCACTGACCCGGGCGTTAGGCCTTTTTGTCGACCTGATGCGCATCGTTTTTTTTGGTCTGGCTGTGTTGATGAGCTGGCAAATGATGCAAAAGCTCGGAAGCTACAAAATGACCGTCATAGACCTGCCCATGAACATCGTTTATTCGGTGGTCATGGCTGGTTTTGCTGCCATGTTTGTGCGCTCGTTCTGGGTTTTGCGGGTGCATTTGCGGCGTGGTTTCTGCGTGCTCGAGAAACCCGAGAGCACGATGGACGATCGTTAACACAGGCGCAACATGCTAAAAATCATCTTTCTCATTCTGATGTCGGGCGGCATCCCGGTGGCCATTGCCATGGCCGGGGCCTCAATGATCTACCTGTTTTGGCAAGACACCACGCCTCCCTTTGTGGTGATTCATCGCATGGTCAGCGGCATTGACAGTTTTCCGCTGCTGGCGGTACCGTTTTTCATCCTGGCCGGCAACCTGATGAACAATGCCGGCATCACCAACCGGATTTTCAACTATGCGCTGGCCCTGGTGGGTTGGCTCAAAGGGGGACTGGGCCATGTCAATGTGATCGGCTCGGTGATCTTTGCCGGCATGAGCGGCACCGCTATTGCTGATGCGGCCGGCCTGGGCACGGTTGAGATCAAGGCCATGAAAGACCACGGCTACAGCAGCGAGTTTGCGGTGGGCGTCACCGCCGCCTCGGCCACACTGGGGCCCATCATTCCTCCGAGCCTGCCTTTTGTGATCTACGGCATGATGGCCAATGTCAGTGTTGGGGCCTTGTTTTTGGCGGGCATTTTGCCTGGCGTTTTGATGGCGCTGCTGATGATGCTGACAGTGGCCTATTTCGCGCACAAAAACAAGTGGGGCGCCGATGTCAAATTTGAGTGGCCCCGCGTAATCAAGGCCCTGCTTGAGACGCTGGTGGTAGCGGGTTGGCCGCTGCTGCTGTGGTTTTTGATCACCCGGCTTGGTTTTCCGCCGCGCAGCACGGTGTTTGCGGGTCTGGTACTGCTGTTTTTGGCCGATCGGGTGTTTGGCTTTCAGGCAGTGCTGCCCATCATGACGCCTGTGTTGCTGATCGGCGGCATGACCACTGGCCTGTTCACGCCCACCGAAGGCGCCATTGCAGCCTGTGTCTGGGCCATGGTGCTGGGCCTGATTTGGTACAAAACCCTGTCCTGGAAAATGTTTGTCAAGGTCTGTCTTGAAACCGTAGAGACCACCGCCACGGTGCTTTTTATTGTGGCGGCGGCCAGTATTTTTGGCTGGATGCTGACCGCCACCGGCGTGACCGCTGCCATCAGCGAATGGGTGCTGGGTTTCACCAAGGAGCCCTGGGTGTTTTTGCTCTTGGCCAATGCGCTGATGCTGTTTGTCGGCTGCTTCTTAGAGCCAACCGCCGCCATCACCATTCTGGTACCCATTCTGGTGCCGATTTGCCAAAAGCTCGGCATTGACCTGATCCATTTCGGTCTGGTGATGGTGCTCAACCTGATGATTGGCCTGTTGCATCCGCCCATGGGCATGGTGCTGTTTGTGCTGGCGCGGGTGGCCAAACTCTCGGTAGAGCGCACCACCATGGCCATCCTGCCCTGGCTGATACCCTTGCTGGGCTCGCTGGTGATCATCACTTACTTTCCCAAAGTGGTGCTATGGCTGCCCAAACAGTTTTATTGAGCTGCCGGGGCAGCGGGCCGGCTCAGCCCGGGTTAAAAACCAAAACAGCGCTTTGCTGCGCAGAGGTCTTGACATGAACCCATTTATACGCCTGCACCCCTCTGACGATGTGGTGATTGCCCGAAGCCAACTGGTGGGTGGCACCCCGGTCGAAGGCATCACCGCCCGGGGCCTGATACCGGCCGGGCACAAAATCGCCACGCGTGCCATTGCCCTGGGCGAACCGGTGCGGCGCTACAACCAGATCATCGGCTTTGCCAGCAAGCCGATTGCAGCTGGCGAGCATGTGCACACCCAGAACCTGTGGGTCGGCGAGGGCAAGGGCGACTTTGCCCGTGACTACGCGATTGGCGCAGACCTCAAGCCCGAGCCAGCCCACCGCGAAGCCAGCTTCATGGGCTACCAGCGCAGCGACGGCCGGGTGGCCACGCGCAACTACATCGGCGTACTGTCCTCGGTCAATTGCTCGGCCACCGCAGCGCGTGCCATTGCCGACCATTTTTCCAGGCAAAACCACCCTGAGGCGCTGGCCGATTTTCCTAATGTCGATGGGGTGGTGGCACTCACCCACGGCTCAGGCTGCGGCATGGACAGCGAGGGCCTGGGCCTGAAGGTGCTGCAGCGCACTCTGGCCGGCTATGCCACCCATGCCAATTTTTGTGCAGTGTTGGTGGTCGGCTTGGGATGCGAGTCCAACCAGATCAATGCCTGGCTGTCCCGCAGCAGCCTGCGTGAGGGCGAAACGCTGCGCGTGTTCAACATTCAAGACACTGGCGGCACGCGCAAGACGGTGGACAAAGGCGTCGCCCTGATTCATGACATGCTGCCCACCGCCAACCAGGCCAGGCGAGTTCCATGTAGCGCCTCTCACATCAGCATCGGGCTGCAATGCGGCGGCTCTGACGGCTACAGCGGCATCAGCGCCAATCCGGCCCTGGGGGCGGCGGTCGACCTGCTGGTGGCCCATGGCGGCTCAGCGATATTGTCTGAAACACCGGAAATTTATGGCGCCGAGCATATGCTCACCCGACGTGCCGTAACCCCCGAGGTGGCGCACAAACTCATCGAGCGCATCAAATGGTGGGAAAACTACACCGCCATCAACAACGGCGAGATGAACAACAACCCCTCTCCGGGTAACAAGGCCGGCGGCCTGACCACCATCCTCGAAAAATCTCTGGGCGCGGTTGCCAAGGGCGGCACCAGCAACCTGCAGGCGGTCTACGAATACGCCGAACCTGTGCTGGCCCGGGGCTTGGTCTACATGGACACCCCCGGCTACGACCCGGTCAGTGCCACGGGCCAGGTGGCAGGTGGCGCCAATATGATCTGCTTTACTACCGGGCGTGGCTCTGCCTACGGTTGCGCGCCCGCCCCCTCGCTCAAACTGGCCACCAACTCCAGGCTGTGGCAGCGGCAGGAGGAAGACATGGATATCAACTGCGGCGTCATCGTCGACGGCAGCGTCTCGATCGCCGAAATGGGGCAGCAGATTTTTGATCTTGTGCTCGCCACTGCATCGGGCAGCTTGAGCAAAAGCGAGCGCCACGGCTACGGCCAAAATGAATTTGTGCCCTGGCAACTCGGCGCCGTGATGTAAGGACCGCGCGATGTCAAAAATAATTTCATCGCTGGAACTGCAGGCTGTTACGGCCGGTATTCTGGTGGCGGCTGGTAGCTCGGCAGCAGAGGCCCAGACGGTTGCCGCCAACCTCGTGATGGCCAACCTGAGCGGCCACGATTCGCACGGCGTGGGCATGTTGCCGCGTTATGTTGATGCGGTGCTCGAGGGCGGCCTCAAACCCAATGCAGCGGCCCGCATCACCATGGATATTGGCAGCATGCTGGCCTTGGACGGACAACGCGGCTATGGCCAGGTGGTGGGCGAGCAGGCCATGGGTCTGGCGATTGACCGGGCGCTGGCCCATGGCAGTTGCATCATGACTTTGGCGCAGGCCCACCACTTGGGGCGCATCGGCCACTTTGCTGAAATGGCGGTGGCCCGCGGCCTGGTGTCCATGCACTTTGTCAGCGTCATCTCGCGGCCGGTGGTAGCACCCTGGGGCGGTGCCGACGGCCGCTTTGGCACCAACCCCTGCTGCATCGGCATACCGGTGGCGGGGCGGGGGCAGGGCGCAGATGCCCCCGGACATTTCATCCTCGACTTTGCCACCAGCCGGGTGGCGCAGGGCAAGATGCGGGTGGCGTACAACAAGGGCCAGCAGGTGGCGCCCGGCACCCTGATCGACCAGCACGGCCATCCAAGCACTGATCCCGGTGTGGTGGTGGTGCCCCAATCCAATGGTTTGCTGGGCGCGCTACTCACTTTTGGCGAATACAAGGGCTTTGGCATGGCCGTGGCCTGCGAGTTGCTTGGCGGCGCGCTCAGTGGCAACGGCACCTGGCATAAGCTCTGTGACCCGGCGGTACGAGCCGTCATCAACGGCATGCTTTGCATTTTGATTGATCCCGCCCGACTCGGACCGAAAGCTGATTTTGAGCGCGAGACGCTGGCCTTTGTCGACTGGCTGCAGGCCTCGCCCCCGGCGCCCGGTAGCCAAGGCGTGCAAATCGCCGGCGACCCGGAGCGCGCGGCGCGCGCGCAGCGCAGCATTGACGGGGTTGTGATCGACAGCCAAACCTGGCAAGACATCACCGAGGCGGGACGCAAGTTGGGGCTGGTGGTGCCGGCTTGAGTGGAGCTGGCCTGTCCGGGCTGGCCGCTGGAGCGCCTGGCTTTTACCCTGGCCGACACCTGTCGGCCAGGGCACTGCTGACTGGATTTAGTTTGGCGGTCGGGTTTAACCGAGATTGTCCATAAGGCGCACCTGCGGTGCTGTTTGGATGCAGGCGGCGCATTGACGGTCATTTTCGCGTCAGTCAGGACAAAACTGCCTCGTCACTGCATCGGCCTGAACGCCAAACCCGAATGAACAATCTCGGCTAAAACTTGTGTGCAAGCCGGTGTTGCCATATACTTTGTTTTGTGTATATCAAATTAAAGATTCACCATGCAAGTTTCCAAATGGGGAAATAGTCTGGCAGTGCGCTTGCCAGTGTCTTTGGTGCAAGAGCTGGGCATTGCCAATGGGGATGAGTTGCTGCTGCAACCGGCACCCCGGCAAGCGGCGCAGCCGGCCAGTGTCAGCGTGACCCGCCTGCCCAGCAAACTGGAGCGCTTGCAGGCGGTGCGCCACTTGCGCGCGCCCTGGGGCGCAGACTTTGCCTTTGACCGCGACCAGGCCAACGCACGGTGAAGGCATTTATAGACACCAATGTGCTGATTTATTGGGTTGACGACAGTGCTCGGGCCGACGTGGTTGAGCAGCTGTTGGCGCAAGAGGCTGTTATCAGCGTGCAGGTGCTCAATGAGTTTGCCAATGTGCTGCGCAGAAAGCGCTCTATGGCCCTGCCCGATATTGAGGCCCTTTACACCACCTTGATTGACACCTGCAATGTGGTTGATTCGAGTGTACGCACCCATCAAACGGCCCTGACCTTGATGGCACGCTACAACTTGTCGGTGTATGACGCCAACATCGTTGCCGCTGCAGCTCTGAGTGATTGCGCCGTTTTGTATAGCGAAGACATGCAGGACGGGCTCAACCTCAAAGTACCCGGATCCGCCAGCGCCACCTCGCTGGTGATTCGCAACCCGTTTAGGGCTTGAGCATGGCTGACGAAACCACTGAAGCAAGCGAGCAGGCCGGCCCCGATTTTCTTGCAAAGCAAATGGCCGAACACAGAGCTGCTTGAGCCATTGGATGCAAGGTCGCTGGCGCGAATCGCAGTCTTGGTGGGGGCTTGCCGCCTTGCACTGCAGATGCACTGATCCAGGGAAGCAACACCATAAAGCCATGAAAAACCAGCCCAAAAATGTCATCCAAACCCCGGCCGAGCGCCTGCGCGAGTAAGCCAAGCGCTTCAACCCTTCGCTTGAAACCCGGCTGCTGACCTGCATCATCCCGGGCGTCAGGCCGGCCCAGATCGGGTAGAGGGTACGTAGCCAGTCAAGCAGCTCGGCGTTTTGCGCCTGTGGGATGGCCCGCTTCAGGCTCTGGTACATCTGGTGGTGGGTATTCGGATTGGGGCGGCTGGCGTGAATCCATGACAATGCGTTATCCGGACACTTGACCTTGGGACAGGGTGGGTTGTCTCTTGACGCCATGGAGTTTTGATGACGCCCAGCCCGACCAGCAACCCCAGCACCGCACCCCGTGAGTTCCTGACCCAGTTGTACCGCGCTGCGGTGCAACGTGCCCTGCCGCTGCACAGCATGGCGCCGTTTTTGCCGCCGCCGCCGCGCGGCCGCACTCTGGTGCTGGGCGCAGGCAAGGCGGGCGGCGCCATGGCGCAGGCCCTGGAGGCCTTGTGGCCGGCTGGCGCGCCGCTCAGCGGGCTGGTGGTTACGCGCTATCACCACGTGCCGCCGCGCCCGGCCGGGCTGCCGCAGCGTATCGAGGTGGTGGAGGCAGCGCACCCGGTGCCAGACGCTTCCGGGCTGGCGGCGGCCGAGCGCATTCTGAGCCTAACCCAGGGATTGACCGCCGATGACCTGGTGCTGTGCCTGATCTCCGGCGGCGGCTCGGCCCTGCTGACGCTGCCGGCCGACGGCCTGAGCCTGGCCGACAAGCAGGCGATCAACCGCGCCCTGCTGGCCAGTGGCGCCAACATTGGCGAGATGAACAATGTGCGCAAGCACCTCTCGCGCATCAAGGGTGGCCGACTGGCGCAGGCCTGCTGGCCAGCCCGTGTGGTGACGCTGACCATCAGCGATGTACCGGGTGATGACCCCTCCACCATCGCCAGCGGCCCGACCGTGCCGGATGCCAGCTCCTGTGCCGACGCGCTCGCCACCTTGGCCCGCTACCGCATCGAGCTGCCACCTGCCGTGGCGCAGGCGCTGGACAGTGGCGCGCTGGAAACGCCCAAGCCCGGCGACCCGCTGTTTGCCGGCCATGCCGTGCACCTGATCGCCACCCCGCAGCAGTCGCTGCAGGCAGCGGCTGACCTGGCACGTTCGGCCGGGCTTGATGCACACATTCTGAGTGACGAGATGGAGGGCGAGTCACGCGAGGTGGGCCGTGTGCATGCGGCGCTGGCACGCGCCGTGGCGCGTCACAACCAGCCGTTCGCGCGACCCTGTGTCATTTTGAGTGGGGGTGAAACCACCGTCACCATCCGCCCGCCTGTACCTGGCGCTGCGCGCGGCCGCGGTGGCCGGGCCGGGGAATTTTGCTTAGGGCTGGCCCAAGGCCTGCAGGGGCAGGGCGGCGTCTATGCGCTGGCCGCCGACACCGATGGCATTGACGGAATAGAAGATAACGCCGGCGCTTGGGTCGCCCCTGACACCCTGCAGCGCGCCGCCGATGCGGGCCTCAAGCTGACAGACCACCTGGACCGCAACGATGCCTATGGCTACTTTGCGGATCTGGGGGACCTGGTCACCACCGGGCCGACATTCACCAACGTCAACGATTTCCGGGCGATGCTGGTGTTGTGACGGCGCTCAGCGCCGGGCTCAAGCGCGCCCAGCGCTGAGCGCCGTCAGCACCGCTTCTGCAGTGGCCGGTGCCTGCAGCGTGACCGCAGTGCCCTTGCCCCGGGCCTGCGCCACCGCATCTCGCAGGGCCTCAAACACACTGATGGCCAGCATGAAAGGCGGCTCACCCACAGCCTTGCTGCCAAACACATTGTCCTCACGGTTCGACTCGGGCCACAGGTCTACCTTGAAGTGGGCCGGTATATCGCCTGTGGCGGGGATCTTGTAGGTGCTGGGCGCGTGGGTGGCCAACCGGCCTTGGGTGTCCCACACCAGCTGTTCGATGGTGAGCCAGCCCATGCCCTGCACAAATCCGCCTTCGATCTGGCCGATGTCGATCGCCGGGTTGATGGAGCGACCCACGTCGTGCAGGATGTCCACCCGCAGCACCCGGTTTTCGCCGGTCAGGGTGTCGATGGCGACCTCGGTGCAGGCTGCGCCATAGGCAAAGTAATAAAACGGCCGGCCGGTGAGCGTGGTCTTGTCATAGTGGATCTTGGGGGTGCGGTAAAAACCGTCGCTCCAGAGCTGGATGCGGTTGGCGTAGGCCAGGCGCACCACATCGTCAAAGGCGCGGGTAGCGTGGGGCGACTGCACCTGGCCGGCTTCAAAGCGCACCGCGCCAGCGCCACAGCCGTCCAGCCCCGCCACAAAGGCCGCCAGGTTGTCGCGCACATGTCGCGCGGCAAACTGGGCTGCCCGGCCATTGAGGTCGGTGCCGGCCGAGGCGGCGGTGGCCGACGCGTTGGGAATCTTGCTGGTGTCGCTGGCGGTGGCCAGAACCCGCGCCAGCGGCACGCCGAGCTCGTCGGCCACGATCTGCGCCACCTTGGTGTGCAGGCCCTGGCCCATTTCGGTGCCGCCGTGGTTCACTTGCACGCTGCCGTCCAGGTAGACATGCACCAGCGCGCCGGCCTGGTTGAACAGGGTGGCGGTGAAAGAAATACCAAACTTGACCGGTGTCAGGGCCAGGCCGCGCAGGATCACCGGGTTGACGGTGTTCCAGGCCGAAATGGCCGCACGCCTTTGCTGGTATTGAGAAGTTTGCTCTAGTTTCGATAGCAGCGGCACCAGGATGTTGTCCTCCACCCGCATGCCGTAGTGGGTGGTGTCGCGCCGAGCCTGGCCATTGGCCGTGGGGTGGTCGTCATACAAATTGCGCTGGCGCACGGCCAGCGGGTCCAGGCCAAGCCGGCGCGCGATGTCGCCCATGATGGCCTCGATCACGATCATGCCCTGGGGCCCGCCAAAGCCTCGAAACGCCGTGTGGCTTTGGGTGTTGAGCTTGCAACGGTAGGAGGCAATCGCCACGTCTTCCAGAAAATAGGCGTTGTCGGCGTGGAAGATCGCGCGGTCGGACACCGGGCCTGACAGGTCGGCGCTGAAGCCGCAGTTCATGGCCATCATCAGGTTCAGACCGCACAAGCGCCCGCTGTCGTCAAAGCCCGTGGTGTAGTCACAGACCATGGGGTGGCGCTTGCCTGTGATCAAAAAGTCATCGTCGCGGTCCAGCCGCAACTTGACCGGGCATTTGAACTTGTGCGCCGCCACCGCCGCCCATACCGCCATGTGGCCAGCCTGGGTCTCCTTGCCGCCAAAACCGCCACCCATGCGCCGGCATTCGACCCGCACCGCGTTATTGGACAGGCCCAGGGCGTGGGCCACCCAGTGCTGCACCTCGCCCGGGTGCTGGGTGCTGCTGTGGATCACCCACTGCCCCTGCTCCTGCGGCAGGGCGTAGGCTACCTGAC
>SHXM01000035.1 GCA_009693325.1 Rhodoferax sp. | reverse complement strand
AATGCCCAGCAGGGGTTTCTGTTTCTGACAATGCAGCAATGCTGGCGCCAAAGTGACAAAATTCTTGTAAGAACTTGAATCCCCGCAGCAGCAGTGCGAGCACCGAGCCGATGTAAAAGGACGCCAAAATCCATCGACTGGCGGAAATACTTTTCCAGCATGAGCTCGATGCGCATCAAAAAGCTCTTGTGCTCGCGTGACATGACCTGGTTCTTTCTGGTGAGGCCGCCCTGTGGCAGTTGAAGCCAGTCTAGCAAACGACTCTGAACCAGGGTTTGTGGTGAATGCCCAAGGTGTCACATGAGACTGCCCAAGAACGAGCCCATGCTAGAATTTGGATGAGGCGGCTGTAGCTCAGTTGGATAGAGTACTTGGCTACGAACCAAGGGGTCGTGGGTTCAATTCCTGCCAGCCGCACCATATGAATCAAGGACTTAGAGTCGAAAGACTCTAGGTCCTTTGTTCTTTGGCTTTTGACGTCGCTCTGGTTGCCGTTCGGTTGCCGTTTCTCCATATCTTCCTCGAAGACCCGTTCTGTGGGATTCAAGGATCGCGGTGACTCTGAACGGTTGATCCGCATCGGGAGCGGCCCTTATTTTCGTTGCCCTGCGTCCATCAAGTTGCTATTTTATTGATAGCCTCTTGCGCACGTTCTAAGGGTGCTAGCGGCCTATTTGACATATAAAAATGCTGCGCAAGGGCTTGATCAGCTACCGTGACGGCGGCAGGCATTGCCGACTCTTCGGCGCTCGGTGTTGACGTATGGCTTCAACCAGCGCGGTCATGCCGGGCGCGGGCGCGCTGCCTGCTGAATGGCACTTAGCGTTGGTGGCAGCGCACCCAACATCACCGCTTTCCACTTTGGCGAGTCTGTAGCTTTGGTCAGTGGCTAATGCGGAGTACCGCAATGGCCAGGCACCACGAAGCTGTCGCGTGGCGTTGGCCAACAGAGCGCTGTCATGTGTCGCCGCCAGTCGCTGCGCTTGGTGCCCTACACTTTGCCGCGCTGCTCAAGTAGGAATTTGTGTTGGCTGGGCGGAAAATGTGGTTTGTATGAACAAGGGATCTAAGGATGGCGGCGCGGGGACTGGCGTGTTTGTGATGGGTGCGGAATGGTAAAAATGAACCTGTTTGACGATGCTGTTGCCTTTTCGCAGGCCCATGAGGTTAACTGGCCGCGTGAGCCGCATGATGCGCTTCACTCCTGGGGCGTTCACAATACCGACCCCCCGCCCTGGAACTGTTTGCTCGGGCCGGTGCATGCCCGAGGCCCGGTTTCAGGCGTTGTTTTGCGAGAAGGCCGGCTGGTTCGAAGCTGGGGCGAGGCCGACCGGGCCGACCTAACTTTCAGTGTTGCCAAAACTTACCTGGGACTGCTTGCCGGGGTCGCTCATGCACGGGGCCTCTTGCCTGATCCGCATGAGCCCGTGGCTAAGCGCCTGCCGGGCATCGGGTTTGACAGCCCGCACAACCGACGGGTCACCTGGGCTCATCTGTTCGAGCAGACCAGCGAGTGGGAGGGGTCTTGTTTTGGCATACCAGACACCGTTGATCGCTACCGCTTGGTATCCCATGATCCACGGCCTGCCGCAGGCGTCAAGGGCGCTGCCCGCCCCCTGCTAAGTCCGGGCAGTTTCTGGGAATACAACGATGTTCGTATCAATCAATTGTCCTTGGCCTTGTTGCATTTATTCCAGCGGCCGCTCCCGGCGGTTTTTCAGGAAAGCATCTTGCAGCCGCTGGGCGCAAACTCAAACTTTGCCTGGCATGGCTACGACCACGCATGGGTCGATCTCCCTGCCTCTGGCACTGCTGGCGCTCAACGTGTGGCGAGCGTGCCCGGTGGCTCACACTGGGGCGGCGGCGTTTCCATCAGCGCCCGTGATCAGGCCCTGATTGGACAACTGATGTTGCAGGACGGGCACTGGGGTAAGGCTGGACAAAGTGTCTCGCTGTTGCCCGCCCACTGGTTGCGCCGCATGAGACAGCCCTGCGGCCTGGCGCCTTTTTATGGCTGGTTAACCTGGCTGAATCCCGGCGGCAGTACATTTCCGGGGGCTGGCGCCGAGAGTTTTTTGATGGTCGGCGCGGGCGGTAATTATGTTTGGGTCGACCCTTTGCAGCAGACCGTGGTGGTGGTCCGCTGGCTGGAGCCAGCGTCTTTTGCGGGCTTCGTGGAGCGGATCCAATCGGCGCTTGCTGGTTAAAAAACTTGTAGCCAATGTAACTCTCGCAACTGTTGGAATATTGCTCGCACGGGCAGCCGATGTGTCTGATCAACCATGCGCCTCATGGCATGCGTCATGCAACCAAGGATCGCCATTGCATGTCAGCGCGACGGTGCCGATAGACCGTTTTTTGCGCGAGCTGAAGGTGTCGCTTGCCACCTTCAAGCGGGATATCGAATTTAATTGGCCAAAGCTATGGCATATTTTCTGGCCCTAAGCTCTATTGGGCCGAGCTGCGCTCTTCTGAGGAACGGGCCCCTTGGGTGTTTAGAGAGCTGTGGCATCCGAAGCAAAAAATTACAGCCTTGAAAGACGAGAGAATCACTCTTGAAATGCTCTTTACTGACATCCGCGAATTGTCTATCGATATATTGCGCCAGGGTCAGCATGTAGAAGTGCTCGAACCTCAGGAACTAAGCGACCAAGTGTCCAAAGAACTTAAAGCTGCCCTGAAAAAATACGCGAATAGAGGCTTCACGAAAAAAATCGAAGATCGATATCAACGGTAAAGCTCGGTAGTAGTTCAGTGAAAATGCCAGTAAAAATAATCGGTAAATAGGCATGGTTCAGCACTTAAATTTTTTCGGTTAAAGTAGATGTGTATTTAAAGCATTTCTTTCGGGAGTATTCATGAGCACTTTTGCCAACCAAATAAAGACCGAGATCTCGCGCATCTCAAAGAAAGAGGCTCGGGCTGAATCAGCAGCGCTGAAAAAATCAGCGTCTCAATACCGCTCTGATATTGCCGCCTTGAAGCGGCGTGTTGCTGCTTTGGAATCCCTTGTTGGAAAGCTGCAAAAGGCGTCTCAAAAAGAGTCGAAAGTAGCGCTTCCTCCAGAGTCGGAAAATTTACGTTTTCGAGTCGATGGTTTCGCCAGCCTCAGAAAAAAACTTGGTGTAACCGCCAATGAAATGGGGGCTTTACTTGGTGTCAGCGGGCAATCCGTTTACAAATGGGAGCAGGGTAAAGCCAAGCCCAGAGCGAGTCAACTCGCAGCAATTGCTGCGGCAAGAAAACTGGGAAAACGCGCAGTCGCCGAGCGCTTGGCCAAGTGAGTTCGAGCCCGCCTGGCGCTTGGTAAATGGGTTTTTGTCAGTCACTCCCGGAAGCGCTGTTGATGCCGGCAGGCTAGCATGAGCAAGGCGTTCACCAAGGAAGTCGAAGACTCGGATGACGATGTTCCGCAGCTGCCTAGGCTGCCGGCGAATGGCAAGAACTACATCACCCCCGCGGGTTACGCCCGCACGCAGGCTGAATTGCTCACTTTGATAGACCTGGAGCGACCCCAGGTGGTGGATGCGGTGCATTGGGCCGCCAGCAATGGTGACCGCTCGGAGAATGGCGACTATATTTATGGCAAAAAACGCCTGCGAGAGATTGATCGACGTATTCGCTTTCTGACTCAGCGTTTGGAGATCATGTCAGTTACCGACCCAAGGCTGCACCATGGCAGCGAGCAGATTTTTTTTGGCGCCACGGTGACCTATGCAGACGATGCAGGGGCGCAAACAACAGTCACGATTTTGGGTACAGACGAGGCCGACAGTGCCAAGTCAGAGGTCAGTTGGGTGTCGCCGATTGCTCGGACCCTGCTCAAGGCCCGAGTGGGCGACCTGCTGCAGCTTCTCACACCGGCTGGCCCGGTGGGCATAGAAGTGCTCAGTGTTCATTACCCGGCGCCCGATCTGCATTGAGCGCGCCTAGAATTCTGGAGCGTTGCGCCTGCAGCACCGAAGGGGTCCGACGCAGCTTGCTCAGTGCGAGATCCAGGTGGTTGCGATCTCGCACCGCGACCAGAAAACGAAGCACAACGCTGCCCTGTGAGGCCTCGTCGCCCATATCGATGTGGGTGATGTCGGTTTCCGCATTGGCCAGGGCGCTAGCCACCCGAGCCAGAACGCCTTTGCCATTGGTCACGGTCACCAGCAGACCGGTCTCGAAGGTTCGCACGGGTGCATCTGACCATTCCACGCCGATAAACCGTTCGCTGTCTTTGCTTTTGAGTTTTTTGGCCGCCAGACAGGTGTCGATATGCACACTCAAACCCTCGCCGCGCCCGAGATAGCCGACGATCCCGTCGCCGGGTATGGGCCGGCAGCAATTGGCGAATTTGACGGATGCGTTCTCGCTGCCATCAAGCAGCACGCTGCCCTGAGAGACTGATTCGCCGGCCCCGAAGCGCTCACGGGTGAGCAGCACGGCATCGGGCTTCTCGCCGGTGGCAACCAGTAGTGTGAGCAGTCGCTTGGCCACAATGCCAGCGATCCGTTTGCCAAGCCCGATGTCGGTGAGCAACTCGGCGCGGCTGCGGTTGCCGCTGAAGCGCAGCAGTTTTTCCCAGACTGCTTGCTTGTCGGGCGTATCTGGTGGTAAGTTCTCAATGCCTTCGGAGCGCATGGCTTGGGTCAGCATTTTTTCGCCGAGGCTTTGGGAGTCTGCCTGGGCCAGTGTTTTAAGGTGTTGCCGAATTTTTGATCGGGCTCTTGCCGTACGCACAAAGCTCAGCCAGGCGGGGTTTGGGCTTGCTGTGGGGTCGGTCTCGATCTCGATGACATCGCCATTCTTGAGTTCGCTGCGCAGCAGCGCTGCCTCGCCGTTGGTTCGCGCGGCCACTGCGTGGTCGCCAACATTGCTGTGGATGGCGTAGGCAAAATCAACCACAGTGGCGCCACGCGGCATCGCCATGATCTGACTCTTGGGCGTAAAGACATAGACCGCATCCGGAAACAGATCAACTTTCACATGCTCCCAAAATTCAGCTGCATCACGGTTTTCGTCCTGGATGTCAAGCAGCGACTGCAACCACTGCGAGCCCATTCGCTCAGCCTGCCCGGAGTCTTGCGGACCCTTGGCCTTGTAGAGCCAATGCGCGGCGACGCCAGCCTCGGCAACCATGTGCATGGCCTCGGTGCGTACCTGAAACTCAATGTGTGTGCCAGATGGGCCAACCAGGGTGGTGTGCAGTGACTGGTAGCCGTTGAGTTTGCTGATGGCTATATGGTCCTTGAAACGTCCTGGGAGAGGTTTATAAAGTTGGTGCAGCGTACCCAATGCTGTGTAGCAGTCTATTGTGCTGGGCACCACCAGACGAAAACCGTAGATGTCATTGACATCGGCAAAGCTTAGATGCTTGCCCTGCATCTTTTTATAAATTGAATAGAGAGATTTTTCCCGCCCGGCTATTTTGACCTTCATGCCGCTCTTGACAAAGGAGGACTCCACCGCCCGCTGAACGTTTTGCAACAGGTCTCGGCGGCGACCGCGCGCCTTGATGATGGCTCTCTCCAGCACTTCCGCGCGCCACGGGCGCAAATGGCGAAAAGCCAGGTTTTGTAGTTCCCGAAAGGTCTGGTTCAATCCCAGGCGGTGGGCTATAGGAGCGTACACGTCGAGTGTTTCACTGGCGATGCGTGCCCACTTATCCCTTGGCGTATCTGTCAGCGTCCGCATATTGTGTGTGCGGTCAGCAAGCTTGATCAGGATCACCCGCACATCGCGGGCCATGGCCAAGAGCATTTTTCGAAATGATTCGGCCTGGTTCTCTTCCCGGGAGTCAAAATGCAGCCGGTCTAGCTTGGTCAGGCCGTCTACCAGTTCTGCTACCGGCGAGCCAAAGCGTTGTATCAGTTCGGGCTTGGTTACGCCGCAGTCCTCCAAGGCATCGTGCAGCAGGGCAGCCATCAGGGCCTGCGCATCGAGTCTCCATTCGGCGCACTGGCCGGCTACCGCAATCGGGTGTGTGATGTAGGGCTCCCCGCCATTGCGCAGTTGGCCCAGGTGGGCCTCATCAGCAAAGCGGTAGGCCAGACGCACACGCTCGAGATCGCTGGGGGACAAGTAGTCAAGCCGCTCAATCAGGTTGGCGAAACTGGCGGCGGCGGCGTTGCCAGCGGCAGTGCTGCGTTTGCGCGGCTGACGTTCGGGAATCGGCTCGGTTTTGACCGGGATGCTGGCGGTGTTCACCCCGCGAATATAGCGCGCAGCGGCCAGGCTGTGAACCGCACAAAAACAAAAGCACCGCAAGCGGTGCTTTGAGGGCTTTGCATCAGGGCCTCAGAGGGGGACTTTTTTAAGCATCTCGATCCCGATTTTTCCAGCGGCTATCTCACGAAGCGCAGTTACCCCGGGTTTGTTTTTGCTCTCGACCTTGGGCGCATGCCCCTGGCTGAGCATCCGCGCGCGGTAGGTCGCTGCCAAGACCAATTGGAAACGATTTGGGATCTGCGCTAGGCAGTCTTCAACAGTAATACGCGCCATGAAATTCTCCGAAAATTCGAGGGTGGACTAGACGATGTGCAGGGCTTTGAAGGTGTCAAGTCGGACACGCAGCTGCACGGAAAACTTGAGGCGTTGGGCATGAACGATTGCTTTGAGATCAAACAGCGCCCGTTCAAACAACTCATTGATTATAACGAAGTCAAATTGCTTCACCTGCTCTACCTCTTTCGCTGCATTGTGCAGGCGCAGGTCAATCACCTCTGAGCTGTCCTCGCCGCGGCGCTCTAGGCGCGCGCGTAATTCTTCCCAGCTTGGGGGCAAGATAAAAATGCTGATCGCATTGCTGAATATTCTTTTGATCGCCAAAGCCCCTTGAAAATCGATTTCCAGCACCACGTCAGTGCCCTCCGACATGCGCTCTTCTATGGCTTTTTTTGAGGTGCCATAGCGATGCTGATGCACTGTTGCCCATTCGACGAAGGCGTCGGCATTGACCATGGCATCGAATTCAGGGCCTGAGACAAAAAAGTATTCCCGGCCGTGTTTTTCTTGCCCACGCGGCGCCCGTGTGGTGTGCGACACAGAAGGCCGCACGTGCGAATCAAGCTCCAGAAGTGCTCTCACCAAGCTCGATTTTCCGGCCCCGCTAGGGGCCGCAACAACAAACAAATTTCCGGGGTAGTCCATGAAACACGCTTCTGAGCGATGTAGACAAGCGGCCCCTATTCTATGTTCTGAACCTGTTCCCGCATCTGTTCGATCAGCACCTTCATGTCCACTGAAATATGAGTCAACTCAAGCGCCGCCGATTTGGAGCCCATGGTGTTGGCTTCCCGATGCAGCTCCTGGATCAGGAAATCAAGCCTTTTGCCGATCTCGCCGCCTTTGAGTATCAATCGGTCTAGCTCGTCAAGGTGGGAGTTGAGGCGGGTGATTTCCTCGGCGACATCAATGCGAATTGCAAAGGCGGTTGCCTCGGTCAATGCCCGGTCCTGGGCGGCTTCCGGAGGCACAGCGCTGTCAGCCAGGGCCATGGCTTCCTGCCAGCGTTCAATAAAACGCTGGCGTTGCTGCGCTACCAGCTTGGGTACCAGTGGCACCGCCTGAGCAGCCAATTTGCGCAACTGCTTGATGCGCTGTGTCAGCATCAGGCCCAGCCGCTCGCCCTCGCGTTGGCGCGACGCCAGCAAAGCGGTAGTGGCCTGTGCCGCCATTGTCAGGATCTGCTCCTGGCTGATGTCAGCCAGCGGAGCCTGCTCGGCAGCAGCCAGTCGGATGACATCAGCAACGCTAAGCGCCTGGGCCTTTGGCAGCCAGGCCAGGGTGCTGTCTTGAAGGCTGTTGAGTCGCTGCAGCAGGCGCGCGCTGGGCTCCGGGATTTGGTGGCGACTGGCCGCATCTTGGCTCATGCGCACCTCAACCTTGCCGCGTTTGAGTTGGCTGACCAGCAACTCACGTAGGGCAGGCTCATACTGGCGTAACTCGTCTGGCAACTTAAAAGACAAGTCGAGAAATCGGCTGTTGACAGCGCGTATTTCAAGGCCGATCTGGATCGATGCACTGTTTTTGGATTCGCGCTCTGAGCCCTCCGGGGCGCTGCCGATCTGGGCACTGGCGTAGCCGGTCATACTGTAAACTGCCATGATGCTTTCACTGGAAAATAGGTTGGGTTGACTTGGTTTGAGAATAACCCGCTTTCAGGGAGCGCGCAGCGGCTGAGTGGCAAAATCACGATAAAAGACGGTGCTCCATCTTTCACATACGCCAACAGGCGCTGACTTGTTTTACCTGCCGGTGATATGTGTCGTCAGGCACCGGTGTTTGATACCTGCCTGAGCAGAACAAGCTTGATTGAGCTGGAGCAAGATCCCACCATGAGTGAATTTCTACGAAACGATGGTCGCGCGGCTGACCAATTGCGTACGGTGCGCATCACTCGCGGCTACACCATGCATGCCGAGGGCTCGGTGCTGATCGAGTTTGGCGACACCAAGGTGCTGTGTACCGCCTCGGTCGAAGAAAAAGTGCCCGGCCACAAAAAAGGCAGTGGCGAGGGCTGGGTGACCGCCGAATACGGCATGCTGCCGCGCGCCACCCACACCCGAAGCGACCGCGAGGCCGCGCGCGGCAAGCAAAGCGGGCGCACCCAGGAAATCCAGCGCCTGATCGGGCGCTCGTTGCGCGCCGTGTTTGACCTGACGCTATTGGGCGAGCGCACCATCCACCTCGATTGCGATGTGCTGCAGGCCGATGGTGGCACCCGCACCGCCGCCATCACCGGCGCTTTTGTGGCGGCGCAGGACGCTGTCAACCATTTGCTGGCGCAGGGCAAGCTCACGCAGTCACCGATCCTCGACCATGTGGCGGCGATTTCGGTTGGCATCGTGCAGGGTCGGCCGCTGCTGGACCTGGAGTACACCGAGGACTCGGCCTGCGACACCGACATGAATGTGGTGATGACCGGAGCCGGCCATTTTGTCGAGGTGCAGGGCACAGCCGAGGGGGCGGCTTTCACCCGGCTGCAAATGGACGCTCTGCTGGCCTTGGCCGAAACCGGCTGCAGTACCCTGATTGGCCTGCAAAAAAATGCCTTGAAGTCTGGGGTAGCCCAGCCGAATACCGGCCTCAACCAGGCTTGATCCAGGCGGCGATGAAAATAGTTTTGGCGTCTAACAACGCTGGCAAGCTTAATGAGCTGCGGGCCCTGCTGGCGCCTCTGGGCCATGAGTTGGTCACCCAAAGCGCTCTTGGCATTGAGCCGGCAGATGAACCCTTCGGTACTTTTGTGGAAAACGCGCTGGCCAAGGCCCGCCACGCGGCTCATCACAGTGGACTGCCGGCACTGGCAGACGATGCCGGCCTGTGCGTCGACGCCTTTGGCGGCCTGCCCGGTGTGCAGACCGCCGACTACGCCTGCCAATTCGGCTATGCCAAGGGCGATGACAACAATGTGCTGGCCCTGCTGGCACAGATGAAACACATCGAGCAGCGTGGTGCCGCCCTGGTGAGCACCCTGGTCGCGCTACGCTCAGCGCAAGACCCCGAGCCACTGATCGCGGTGGGGCGGGCTATTGGCGAGATCAGCCGTGCGCCCTGCGGTGACAAGGGCTTTGGTTTCGATCCGGTGATGTTTATTCCCCGGTTCGGCAAAACCTTTGCCGAACTGCCAGAGGCGACCAAGAATGCGCACAGCCACCGCGGGCAGGCGGCTCGCGCCATGGTGGCGCTGATGCGCGAGCGTTGGCACAGCGCTGTATGAACACCTGCGCATGAAGCGCGCGTCATGATACCCATCCTGCCAACGCTGCCGCAGAGCGAGGCGGGCGCCCCGGTGCACGATGTTTTGCACTATATGCGCCCCGGTACGCTTCAGCTCGCAGCGCTGCCCCCGCTGTCGCTGTATGTGCACCTGCCATGGTGCATCCACAAATGTCCTTACTGTGATTTCAACTCTCACGAAATGCGCACGGCCGACCTGCCAGAGCAGCGTTATCTGGATGCTTTGATGGCCGATCTCGAGGCAGCGTTGCCGCTGGTATGGGGCCGCACGGTGCACAGTGTGTTCATTGGCGGAGGCACGCCCAGCCTGTTTTCACCCGCCGCCATCGACCAAATGCTAGGCGGCATCCGGGCCCGTCTGCGGCTGGAGGCCGACTGCGAGATTACGCTCGAGGCTAACCCCGGTAGCTTCGAGGCCGACCGTTTTCGGGCGTTTCGCGCAGCTGGCGTGACCCGGCTGTCACTTGGCGTACAGAGTTTTCACGATGGTTTTTTGACTGCGCTGGGGCGGGTGCATAACCGGGCGCAGGCCTTGGCAGCAGCGCAGGAGGCGGCGCAGACCTTTGATACTTTTAATCTTGACATCATGTACGGTCTGCCCGGCCAAACCCTGGCCGATTTGTCAGCAGACCTGAGTACCGCACTCTCGCTTTCGCCACCGCACATCTCGGTCTACCACCTCACGGTCGAGCCCAACACACGGTTTGCCAAATACCCGCCAGTGCTGCCTGATGAGGACAGCGCCAGCGACATGCTCGATCTGATCACCGACACAGCGGCGGCGGCCGGCCTTCAGCGCTACGAGGTATCAGCCTACGCACGGGACGGGCACCGGTGCTGGCACAACCTCAATTACTGGCAGTTTGGCGACTACCTCGGCCTTGGTGCGGGTGCCCACAGCAAACTCAGTTTTGCCCATCGGGTGGTGCGCCAGGTCCGGTTTCGTGAGCCGCAGCTCTTTATGCAGCGTGCGCTGGCCGGCCAAGGTGTGGCGCAGAGCCAAGAGGTCAGCCGGGCCGACCTGGCTTTTGAATTCATGCTCAACGCGCTGCGCCTGAAAGACGGCTTTGACCTGCAACTGTTTGCTGAGCGCACCGGGCTGGCCCCGAGCGCCGTTGCGTCCGCATTGGAGCAGGCTGAACAGCGTGGCCTGCTCGAGCGCGACCTGTCATGGGTGCGCCCCAGCCTGCGGGGCTATGATTTTCTCAATGATCTGCAAGCGCTGTTTTTGCCACCGCGCAGCGCTTGAATTTGTGCTTTATCCCCAAGCCTGTGGCTGAGCTCGGAACTGGCTGTGTACAGGCCAAGGTGTCTTCGCCAGAGCCATCACCTGGCCCTGCAAAAACTTTGTTCTTGGATCAGTCAGCCATGAATCCAGAGGCCTTGATTGGCGGGCCCCACAGGGCTTTGTCATCTGCCAGACGGCGGGTCATCTCATCGGGCGAACTTGGGCTGATGGTCAGCCCAAGCTTTCCCAGGCGTTCGGCCACATCGGCCTGCCGCAGGGCTGCCTGCAAGGCGTTGTTGATTCGCCCGCTCACAGCGGGCGCCATGGCGGCTGGCCCAAACAGGGCAAACCAGGCGCTGGCATCGACCGCAATGCCCTGCTCCTGGAAGGTTGGCACCTCGGGAAACTGGGCCGTGCGCTGAGCGCTAGAGACGGCGAGCAGGCGCAGCTTGCCAGCCCGGTGCTGCTCGGCAAATTCTGCTGGCGTGTCAAAGGCAATAGATATCTGTCCGCCTAGCAGATTTTGCACCATGGGCGCACCCCCTTGAAAGGGCACATGAGTGAGAGTCAAATTGGCGTTTTTGGCTAACAACTCACCGAGGAAGTGCGGCATCGAACCTGCAGCTGGCGAGCCGTAGTTGGCTTTGTCGGGATTGGCGCGCAGCCAATCCACCAGTTCGCGCATGTTTTTGGCCGGCGTCGCTGGCCCTGCGGCCAGCGCCAGGGGAAAACTCACCACGCTACCCAGGGCGGTAAAGTCTTTTCCGGTGTCGTACTTGATGCTCTTGAACACCATGGGTTGCACCACCATCACCGCAAAGGGGGCAAGCATGAGGGTGTTGCCATCGGGCGCAGCATCCTTGACCGCTTGGGCCGCAATGCGGCCACCCGCGCCGGCACGGTTTTCAACCAGTACCGGAACGCCGAGTGTGTCTTTCATTTTTTCGGCCAAAACCCGTGCCGTGATATCCACCGAGCCGCCGGCTGGAAAGCCCAGCAGGATTTTGATCGGCTGGTTTTGCGCCAGCAGTGGCAGCGCCAGAGCGACGAGGCAGGCGGCGGCAAAGCTGCGCAGGGCGGGCTTGAGTTGCATGGTGTTTGTCTCCTGATTAGCGGACCGGTCACTTTAACCGAGATTGTTCATTCGTACGGCAGGTGTGTGGCAAGGCAAATGGCAAGGCGGTTTGGTCGCAACGCAAACCAACCGATGCGCCGGACAATGCCTGCTCCATTAGCCCGGCAGACTAGGGCATATCCCTTGCCGAGTACACCAGGCTCACAGTGGCCTCGTCGGGTACCGGCGGCAGGGCTGCATTCCAAGCCTCCCACTGAGCCCGCATGGTGGCCAGGCGCGTGGGTTGGTCGTCGGCTCGATTGGCGCGCTCGCGTTCATCTGCCGACAGGTCAAACAGGTAGTCATGGTCGTCCACGCGCAGGTATTTCCAGGCGCCATCGCGCAGGGCGCGCTGTTGTCGGTGTTTCATGCGCCAGTGCAGGGGGCGTGCGAACTCGAACCCGGGCTGCAGGAGCACTGGCAGCAGCGACACACCATCCAGCGGGTAATCCGGATGGGACGCCACGCCTGCAGCGTCAAGCAGGGTGCTTGTCCAGTCCATCGTCATGCAGTGTTGCTGGCTGACCTGAGCAGCCCTGATCTGCCCGGGCCAGTGGGCGATCCAGGGGACCCGGATACCGCCCTCGGTCAAATCCATCTTGCCGCCCACAAGGGGCCAGTTGTCAGAAAACCGCTCGCCCCCGTTGTCGCTGGTAAACACCAGCAAGGTATTGTCCGCCAGGCCATGATCGCGCAGCGCCTGCATCACCTGGCCGATGCCTTCGTCCATGTGGTGAATCATGCGCTGGTAAGTGTGAATATTCCCGCCATGCAGATGGACTATTTGCTTGCCAAGCGTGGCTGCCAGGGCTTGGTCTTCGCGGGTCTCCCAGGGCCAGTGTGGGGCGGTGTAATGCAAACTCAGCAGCAGGGGCTGCCCCAGCCGCGCCAATGCTGCCTTGCGGGCAATGTAGTCCACCGCATGGCTGGAGATCAGGTCGGTCAGATAGCCCTGGGCATGGTGCTCCAAGTCGGCCAGGTAAAGATCGTGCTGCCCCGTCGAATTGCAGTGGGTGAAGTAGTCGACCCCGCCCGACATGGGCCCGAAAAATTCCTCGTAGCCGCTCATCAGGGGGCCGAAATAGGGCGGATAGCCCAGGTGCCACTTGCCCATCAGAGCTGTTTGGTAGCCGGCGTTTCGCAGCAGCGAAGGCAGGGTGGGGTGCGCTGGTGGCAGGCCCAGGGTGGAACTGCCCCTGCTTTTGCTGTTGATGGGTTCTTCTGCAGCGCCGCGCAAGCGGTACTGGTAGCGCCCGGTCATCAGCGCAAAGCGTGTCGGCGAGCAGACCGGCGAGTTGGCATAACCCTGAGTGAACTTGATGCCATCGGCTGCGATGGCGTCAAGCACAGGGGACACGGCCCCGAATTTGGCAGCACGCCCGCCGTAACATCCGAGGTCGGCATAGCCCAGATCGTCGGCGACTATATAGACGATGTTGGGTCGTTTCATGTCAGCCTAGCTAAACCAGACCCTTTGATTCGCAGACTGCTGGATGCTTGCACCCAGTTAGTCGGCTCTGCCGATCCTGACCTGATTGAGCTTGGCCTGCGCCTTGACCAGCGCGGGCACCCACTCTTGGCCAAAGCCCAGTGCGCAGGCCGTCATCAGGCTTTGGTGCACGCTGCTACCCACCTGCGAGGGAACTTTTGCGTTTTCTGCCAGATGGACGTAATAGCGCAAATCCTTGGCGGCATTGTTCAACTCAAACCTCAGGCCGGTGTAGTCCCCCTCCAGAGTCTTGGCCATGGCCTGAAACATCCCGGAATTGACGGCTCCGGCTGAGATCACGCGCACCAACTGATGGACATCAATGCCGGCTTTGGCACCGACCGCAAAGGCCTCCGCACTGGCGGTGGTGATGGCTTGCCCCAAGAAGTTGTTGAGCAGTTTGACCACATGCCCAGCGCCGGTTTCACCCACATGGAAAATATTTTCGCAATAAGCCTTCAACACCGGCTCAATGGTTGCAAACACCGCTGCATCGGCACCCACCATGGTGTTGAGCCGGCCAGCCTCGGCCTCTACTGGCGTGCGGGCGAGCGGTGCGTCAACAAACAGCATGCCCTGTGCCGCGCACAGCCCCGCCAAACGGCGCGTTGAGTCAGGTTCGCTGGTTGAGGTGTCGATGATGATCAGGCCCTGGCGCGCCCGGCTTAGCAGGCCATGTGAGCCCTGCACCACCGCCTCGACCTGGGGTGAGCCAGTGACGCACAGCATGACCGCGTCGCAGTCGCTGAGCTCGGCAAATGTATTGACGACCCGGGCCCCGGCAGCCAGCAGGTCCTGCAGTGGCTCGCGCCGGGTATTGATGGTCAGGGACACCTCAAAGCCCTTGGCGAGTAAATTTTTGACAATGCCATGGCCCATCAAACCCGAGGCTCCGACAAATCCGATGTGTTTCATACGCTGTCTTTCAGTGGTGGTGTGCGTGGCTTGGTGATAGTCGGGTTGGCGCACATTCGACAGATTGTGCATGAGCGGCTCCGCTGCACTGGCCTGTGAGTCCTATGGTTAACCCTCATGGCCCCGGCTCGGCTTTGACATTAGGATGCAGTGCTGAGTCAAGTCAAGCCAATGTGTTCTGTTCAAGTCGTTCGACTCAACCACCCAGGAGACACCAATGAAAATTTTCAAGCCCTTGATCGGCGCGCTGCTCGCGGCCATGCTGGCAGTTGGCGCCCAAGCGCAGCAGGCCATCACCCTGCATGGCGCATCCCAGTTTGGTGACGACCATGCCTTTACCAAGGCCATGGTCCGGTTTGAGGAACTGGTCAAAAAATACTACGGCAAGCCAATCAGCTTTGTGCTGCACAAAAACAGCGAGCTCGGGCTGGAGAAAGACTATTTCGCCTACATGAACCAGGGCAAGGCGGTTGATTACGCCATAGTTTCTCCAGCCCATATGTCGACCTTCTCCAAGGCTGCGCCGTTCATAGACGCGCCTTTTCTGTTCAGCGACCTGAATCACTGGAACAAAGTGCTCGATCAAGATCTGCTCAAGCCGATTGCAGATGAGGTGGAGCAAAAAGCCGAGGTCATGCTCATTGGCTATGCCGGCGGTGGTGTGCGCAATATATTCGCCAACAAATCAGCCACCAACCTCACCGAGTTGAAAAATCTCAAGGTTCGGGTGCAGGGCGCGCCCATCTGGAGTCGCACCTTTGCCGCGGTTGGCATGACACCCACCGTAATCGCTTACAACGAGGTTTATAACGCGATCCAAAATGGTGTGATACAGGCCGGCGAAAACGAGGCTGCAGGGGTCGAGGCGATGAAGTTCTACGAGGTCGCGCCCAGCATCTTGATGACTCGCCATGCCATCACCATCCGTCCGCTGTGCTTCTCGGTCAAAACCCTGAAGAAATTGCCGGCCGATTTGCAGGCTGCCATCATCAAAGCGGGCAAAGAGGCAGGCGCCTATGGTCGTCAAATCGAGTCTTCTGAAGATCAGGACAAACTCGACAAGTACGCCAAAGAGGGAAAACTCAAGCAAATTCCGTTCACCGAGCGGGTGCAAATGCAAAAGCTGGTTGATCCGGTCATGATGGCTTACGCCAAAGAAGTTGGGGCAGAGGCGATTTTCGCAAAGATCAACGCCATCAAGTAATGTTTGTTTAGGGTGCGGGCAGCCGACAGGCAGTCCGCGCTGATGATTGCCAAAAATGAAACAACTGCTCGCCAAGCTGGACGAATTGATGGCTGGCTTGTTGATCTTTGCAATTCTGCTGCTTTTGGTGCCGGTCAGTTTGCAAATATTTTCTCGCTACACCGACATCATTCCACGCTACATGTGGACCGAGGAGATGAGCCGTTTCTTCTTTGTCTGGCTCATCATGATTGGCGCCACCATAGGCGTGCGTGAGCGAATGCACTTTGATGTGGATTTTTTGCCAGAAATCACGCCCAAGGCTAGCCGTATCGTGCTTTTTCTGGCCCAATTTTTCATGCTGGTTTTCTCGGGGGTTATTTTTTACTGGGGTATCGAATTCACCCAGTTTGGCTGGAACCAGACTTCCGAGTTGGCTGACATGCCGATGTGGCTGATCTTCATAGCCTGGCCCATCGCCGGCTTCATGTGGATCATCTACCTGCTCCATCAAATGGGCAGCGGCTTGCAGGGTGCTGAAAGTTCGCAGCCGGGGTCTGTGCTGTGAGCACCGCATTTTTTTCACCGGGCATGGCGGCCCTGGTGCTGTTTTCCTGTTTTTTTGTCCTCTTGGCTATTCGGGTGCCGGTGGCTTTCGCCCTGGGCTTGGCCGCTTTGCCGGTGCTGGTGCTCGAGCCCCGCTTGTCGCCCATGGTCATGTTCAATGAAATGTTCAAGACCTACAACTCCTTCATCCTGCTGGCTGTCCCCTTCTTTTTACTGACCGCCAATTTGATGAACGCAGGCGGCATCACAGAGCGCTTGATGCGTTTGTCGCGCGCGCTGGTGGGGCATTTCCCCGGTGGCTTGGCCCAGATTAATGTCCTGCTGTCGGTATTTTTTGCCGGCATCTCTGGTTCGGCCACAGCTGATGCGGCCAGCCAGGGAAAACTTTTCATAGAGGCGCAAGTCAAAGAGGGCTATGACCTGTCCTTCTCGATTGCCATAACCGCGGTGTCGGCAGTGCTGGCGGTGATCATTCCGCCGTCGATTTTGATGGTCGTGTGGGGTGGTGTGATCTCCACATCCATAGGCGCCATGTACCTGGCCGGCATTGTCCCCGGCCTCTTGCTCGGAATCGCTCAAATGGCCACCGTGCACACCTATGCTAAACGCCGCAATTACCCGGTTTACCCGCGTGCCTCATTCAAGGAGTTTTACCTGGCCGCCGCGGTAGGCATACCGGCGCTCATGACGCCGGTGATTATTGTGGGCGGCATTTTGCTGGGCTGGTTCACCGCCACAGAGTCTGCTGCCGCAGCCGTGCTCTATGCAGCCGTTTTGTCGCTGCTGTTTTACCGCGAAATGGGCGTCAAGCAGTTTTTTGCCGCGGTGCTCGATTCAGGCAAGCTTTCTGCCGTGGCCTTGTTTTGCGTGGGAACCGCGTCAGTGTTTGGCTGGTTACTGGCTTACTACCAAATTCCCAAGATGCTGCTGGTCAATGTTCAGACCTGGGGCATGGGCCCGATCGGCGTGGGTGTTTTTATTGCCGTAGCCTTTCTTGTGGTGGGCTGCTTTTTGGATGCCATTCCGGCCATCATCATTGTGGGCACCACCTTACAACCCCTGGCGCAGTCGGTTGGCATGCACCCGGTTCATTTCGCCATTGTGGGTATCTTGTCCTTGGCCTTTGGCCTGGTCACGCCGCCCTATGGCATGTGCTTGATGATCTGTTGTGCTGTGGCCAAGGTGCCGTTGCGATTTGCGCTCAAGGACACCATGATCATGGTGATTCCGATGTTGATCGTGTTGCTTGCCGTGATTGTCTTTCCCGAAATCGCGCTCTTTTTGCCGCGTATTTTTTCGCCTGCAATGATCAATTGACGCCATGCCTACGGCCACCCGCTTGAGTCATGTTGTGGGTGCCTGCATAGACGGGCTTGATGCGTCCAAACCTCTGAGCGCCCAGCAGCAGTTGTGGCTCAGCGATGCCCTGCACCAGCACGGTTTTATTGTGCTCAAGAAGCAGTCGCTCTCGCCCTCCGAGCTGGTGCGCTTTGCCCAGTATTGGGGCGAGCCCTCGCCTCACGTGATCGACACTTTTCATCACCCGCAAGATCCGCGCGTGCTGATTCTCTCCAATGTCGTCAAAGACGGTCGAGCTACTGGCCTGGCAGACGCCGGAACCTACTTCCATACTGATTATTCGTACCTTGCCGTCCCCGCGCGATGCACGATTTTGCATGCCCTTGACATGCCCTCTGGGGGCAATGGCACCACGTTTGCCAACCAGGCGGCAGCCTATGACGACCTGAGTGCGCTGCGCAAGAAGCAGATTGCCGACCTGGTGGTGCGCCACCATTACGGCAACCGTGATGATCTGAACCACAAATCGCGCACTGTGGCATCGGTGCTGACTGCCGAGCAGGCTGGTCGGGTCACCTGGGTGCACCATCCGCTGGTAAAAAAACACCCGTTCACCGGCCGCCGGGCGCTCTATGCGGTCAGCGGCAGCTCGTTTGGCATCGAGGGCATGGACGACGCCGAGGCCCTGGCCCTGCTGCGCGAGCTCTCGGCCCATTCAACCCAGGCCCACTACCGGCACACCCATGATTACGACAATGGGGACCTGATTGTTTGGGACAACAGCCTGCTCTTGCACGCAGCCCCGTTGGTTGACCTGAGCCGGCCGCGTACGCTGTGGCGCGTGACAGTGCTTGAAGGCCAGGCCAGCAGTCTGTCCCAAGCGGCACAAGCAAAAAAATGCCCTTAAATCGGCAGCCGGTCGCGCAGCCGGTAGTAGGCTACCGAGGGGGCTAAAAACCAGGGGTTGCCGCTGTACAGGGGCCGGGTTTGGAAGGCCAGTCCGTCCAGTGCGGTCTGGCCCTCTTTGAGGCCCAGCACCTGCTGCCCGATGCGCATGCCAAAGTAGCTGGCTGTACCAACACCAGCGCCGCAGTAGCCCATGGCGTAGTGCAGGCCATCGTGCTTGCCCAAGTGCATCAATTCATCGAATGTGTAAGCCACAAAGCCGCACCATGAGTGGCTGATGCGCACCGCCGCCAGCTCGGGGAATATGGCCGCCATATCAGCATGCAGTTTGGGCCCGCTGACCCGCGGGTCGGTCTCCTGGTGCGAGACCCGGCCGCCAAACAAGATACGTTGCCGGTCCGGTGAGGCGCGGTAGTAGAACACCACTTTTCGGGTGTCGCTGACGATACGGTTTTTCGGGATCAGGCGGTCCATCAGGCCCTCTGGCAGGGCCTCGGTGGCGATCATGTAGCTGCCGATCGGTATCACCCGGCGCGCTAGCCAGGGCGTGAGATTGCCGGTGTAGCCATTGGTGGCGATCACCACATCGCGCGCCAACACATCGCCGCGAGCCGTGCTCACCCGAAACTGCTGGCCCTGCTTGGCAATCGCTGTGGCAGGGCAACGCGGCGCCACCAGCACGCCCGCAGCCTGGGCTCGCGCCAACAGACCCTGGTGGTAGCGCGCCGGGTGCACCGAGCAGTGCTGCTCGTAGACCACGCCACCACAGTAGGCGTCGCTGCCCAGCTCCTGCCTTTGCTCGGAGCGGGTCACCACATGGGCTTTAATGTTCAAGTTGGCTGGTTGGAGCTTTAGTTTGTCAGCTAGCGCCTGGTATTGGGCGGCGTTGTGTGCTGCATGGAAACGCCCGACTTGAGCGAAATCGCAGTCAATGCCTTCGCTACGGACAAATTCGGCTACCCATTCCAGCGACTGTTGTCCTTCGCGCAGGATGCCCAATGCCAGTTGCTCGCCGTGCCTTTTGGCCAGTTGGTCAAAACCGGGCTTGATGCTGGTGGAGACCTGGCCGCCATTGCGCGTGCTGCAGCCCCAGCCGGCTTCCTCGGCGTCAACCACCAGGGTCGAGCGTCCGCCACGGGCGGTTTGCAAGGCGGCATGCAGGCCGGTGTAGCCGGCGCCAACCACCAGCACGTCAACCGTGGCTGGCAGCGCCAGGTCGGGCAGGGCAGGGCGGGGTGCGTCATCCCACCAGTAGGGCTTGGTTTTGCACTGAATCATCAATTCTTCATTGGTCATGCGGTTGCGCTCCGGAATACGGCAAGCACCAAATCAGCGCCTTTTTCGGCCAACAGGATGGTCGGGACGTTGGTGTTGCCAGAGGTGAGTGTAGGCTGCACAGAGCTGTTTTCAAGCTTTCGACAAACCACAGAACAGGGCTCAGGCTTTGCCCTTGCGCCCCACTGCAGGGGCCAGTCGCCGCTCCAACACTTGCGCCAGCACCTCCACGCCGGCAGCAATAAGTTTGGGTGATACGCCCCCAAAGCCCAGCACCAGGCCATTCGTACTCACCGGGGCGAGCGCATATCGGCCCAGCGGGGAGGCTGTGACCTGTTGCAAGTCAGCATCGTGCGACACCGCCATGTCCGAGACTGCTGCAGGCAACAGGGCAACCGTGTGCAGACCGCTGTGGGCGGGCAAGACTTGCAGCAGCCCGCCCAGGCGCTGGCCCGCGGCCGCCAGCAGGGCATCATGGCGTTCCCGGTAAAGCTGCCGCATGCGGCGGACATGGGAGGCGAAGTGCCCCTCATCAATGAACTCGGCCACGATGGACTGGGTGTGGGATGGCACACCCGCCAAAAAATTGCTCGTCATGGTGCCAAAGGTGTCTACCAGGGCTGGTGGCACCAACAAATAGCCCAGGCGCAGCGCTGGGAAGAGAGATTTGCTGAAGGTTCCGACATAAATTACCTGGCCGTGGGTGTCCACGCTCTTGAGGGTGGGTGGCGGTCGGCCGCCAAAAAAACTCGCCGTCGTAGTCATCCTCGATGACCCAGGCACCACACTGCTGCGCCGCATGCAGCAGGGCGAAGCGGCGCGCCAGGCTCATCACACAGCCCATCGGCTGCTGGTGCGAGGGCGTGACAAAGGCCAGCCTGAATCGCGGGCTCAGCCGCAGCGCTGTCTCCACCTGCAGGCCCTCAGTGTCCACTGGTACCGGTACCAAATTGGCGCCGCAAGCAATCAGGCTGTTGCGCGCACCAATCGCTCCGGGGTTTTCGAACCACACGTTTTCACCGGGGTTGAGCAATGTTGATCCGATCAGGTGGAAAGCCTGTTGGGCCCCGCCGACAATGAAAATCTGGGCTGGGTCGCAGGTGATACCACGGTTCACCCGCAGGTGAGAGGCCAGTGCCCGGCGCAGTTGGGACGAACCGGCCGGATCACCATAGCCCAGGATGTCGTCGCGCACACCGCGCAGGTATTTGGCTGACAGGCGCGACCACTGCGACATCGGAAACGCGTCAAAGGCAGGCAGAGCGGTGGTGAAGGCCCGAGCGACATGGGGCAGGCGCTTGCGCTCACCGAACCGGCTGACCGCCTGCGCCATCATGGTGGACAGCCTAGGTGCTGTGTGGATCACCGAAGACGCGTCTGGGGCTGCTGGCTTGGGGCGGCTGGCATTGAGCACCGAGCTGACAAAGGTGCCAGCGCCGGTGCGCGACTCAAGCAGGCCCTCGGAGACCAGGCGGTCAAACACTTCAATGATGGTGGTCCTTGAGAGCCCGAGCTCGCGCGCCAGAGTGCGACTGGCAGGCAGACGCTCGCCCGGCAAAAACCCGCCGGTCAGGATCATCTCGCGCAGCGCAACGCAAAGCTGCGTGCTCACCGGCTGATGGGCGTCGCGGTCGATCTTGATAGACAGCAGTAATGAACCCCCGGCGCGCTTGACCATGCAACCCCTGCGTGTGAAAAACCAAAATGGTATCAGCCATTGTTCAAAATGGACCTGTGAGAATGGCCAATTGCAGACCATGATGAGCACATGAAGATCCAACGCATTGAAACTTTTTGTGACCCCTTTGTCGGTTTTGTACGGGTCACCGCCGAGGACGGCAGCCAGGGCTGGGGTCAGGTGTCCGCCTACCACGCTGACCTGACGGCCCAAATTGTTCACCGCCAGGTGGCGCCCTGGGCCCTGGGCCAGGACGCTACCGACATCCATGGCCTGAGCGCGCTGGTGCCTGAACGGGAGCACAAGTTTCCGGGCTCCCACCTGTACCGGGCCCTGTGTGGCGTTGAGACCGCACTGTGGGACCGGCTGGGCAAGGCCGAAGGAAAGCCGGTGTGCGAGCTGCTGGGCGGCGCGCCGCGGCGCCTGCGTGCTTATGCCTCGTCCATGAAGCGCGACATCACGCCCAAAGACGAGGTGCGCCGCCTGCAGGGCTTGCGCGACCAGTATGGTTTTGACGCCTTTAAGTTTAGGGTGGGCGCCGAATACGGCCACGACAAGGACGAGTGGCCCGGCCGCACCGAAGAGATCGTGCCCGCCATGCGCCAGGGCCTGGGCGATGCGGTGGAACTGCTGGTGGACGCCAACAGCTGCTACTCGCCGACCCGTGCCATCGAGGTCGGCCGCCTGCTGGAGGCCAACGGCATCTGCCATTTCGAAGAACCCTGCCCGTACTGGGAGTTGGAGCAGACGCGCACGGTGCGCGAGGCCCTGTCGATCGACGTGACCGGTGGCGAGCAGGACTGCTACCTGCCGATGTGGAAACACATGATTGCCATGCACGCGGTAGACATCGTGCAGCCCGACGTCTGCTACATGGGCGGCATGGTGCGCAGCCAGCAGGTGGCGCAGATGGCCCACGCTGCCGGTTTGCCCTGCACCCCGCACAGCGCCAACCTGTCGCTGGTGACGCTGTTCACCATGCACCTGCTGTGTGCCATTCCCAACCCCGGAAAGTACCTAGAGTTTTCCATGCCTATCCGGTTGACACAGGTTGACCCGGAACTGATCGGTCTGGGTGCATGCCATCGTACAGATTTCGATAGGTTGGTGCTTTAGCCTGTGCTGCGATTTTGAGAACGCTATCAAACGCTACCATCGGCCAGAATCGGCGGTTGA
>SHXM01000034.1 GCA_009693325.1 Rhodoferax sp. | reverse complement strand
CGGCTCAGGGCCCGATCGGCAGCGTAGCGGCCGATGGCCTCGGGTGCCGCCATGTCATCGGGGTGCCGCATGGAGCTGTACCAGGCGTCGCGCTGCATATCGCTGCCCTTGCCAGCAATCGGTGAGACCGACATCGAGTGGCGCGAGCTGGCGTAGCCACCACGGAAACCCCGGGTGTGGGCGCTGAAAAAATGCGACTGCTGGGCCGACACACCCGCGCCTTCGCTGTTGCTGATACGCCAGTCGGTTTTTAGTGCTGCACTCTCGCCACGCAATGCCAAAGTTGCGGCCTGATCGGCCGTGATGGCCCAGGGATGAAACAAATCGAGGTCTTCGCGATGTCTGGAGGCGGGTGCGATGTCTCGAGCATCGGGCAGCGCAGCAAACGGATCTTGCGCGGTAAACCGGGCAATGTCATAAGCCGCCTGGACGGTCTGCTCGATCGCTGCAGCAGAGAAGTCAGAGGTGTTGGCATTGCCTCGGCGCTTGCCGATATAGACCGTGACGCCGAGAGATTTGTCGCGGTTTCTCTCTACGTTTTCGAGCTCGCCTTTGCGTACCGAGACACTCAGGCCACTGCCCTCGGAGGCCTCAGCGGCGGCGTCGCTGGCGCCGATTTTTTTGGCATGCGCAAGGGCGCTGTCAACCAAATCTTCAAAGAAAGGACGGCTGTAGCTGAAGCCACTGCCAGCGCTGAGCACAGCTTGGGTTGGGATGGTTTGCTTCATATCGGCGGCTATGATACTTGGCTATGTCTCGCAAACTGAAAAAAGGCTATTTCGTACGCGGCGAGTTTGTTGCTGAGGGCAGTGCGCGCGACATCGAACTCAAAGCCGAACTCAAAGGAACCAGCGATCAAAGTCGCACCGAACTCAAGCGCGAAAGCACCGAACTACAAAAATTAGGCGAGGCTTTGCTCACGTTGAGGCCGGACTTGATGGCACGGCTGAACCTGTCAGAAAAACTCAGGGATGCGGTTCAAGAGGCCAAGCGGATAAGCAATTTTGAGGGCAAGCGCCGCCAACTGCAATTCATTGGCAAGCTCATGCGCTTGCTTGATCCGGCAGTGCTCGAAGACCTGCGCGCAGCGCTGAGTGAACAGCACAGCGGCTCGGCCCGCGACACACTGGCACTCCACCAAGCCGAGCTCTGGCGCGAACGCCTGATTGGCCAGGAAGACGCCCTCGAAGCCTGGCTGCTGCAACACCCCAGTACCGACACGCAGCAATTGCGGGCGCTGATTCGCCAGGCGCGCAAGGATGCACTACCGGAAAAACCCGGCGCTGCGCCACGGCACGGTCGCGCCTACCGGGATATTTTTCAGACACTGCGCGAACAACTCGCACCCGGAGATGAAGTTGCGCACAGCACCGCATCAACCCAGCCAGCATAAACGCCATGAACACCACCCAGTCCGCACAGACCTCCATCGAGCGCATTCGCATCGGTATCGTGTCAGTCAGTGACCGGGCCTCCAGCGGCGTCTATGTTGACCAGGGCCTGCCGGCCTTGCAAGACTGGCTGAGTCGCGCCCTGCGCAACCCGATTGAATTTGAGTCTCGCCTGATCCCCGACGAACAAGCCACCATCAGTGCTGCATTGATCGATTTGGTGGCAGCTGGTTGCGCGCTAGTCTTGACCACCGGCGGCACTGGCCCGGCCAAACGGGATGTCACACCCGAGGCCACACTGGCCGTTGCGCACAAGGAGATGCCTGGATTTGGCGAGCAGATGCGCCAGATCAGCCTGAAGTTCGTTCCCACGGCCATTTTGTCGCGTCAAGTGGCGGTCATCCGCGACCAGACCCTGATCATCAACCTGCCCGGGCAACCCAAATCTATCCGGGAAACCCTGGAAGGTCTGCGCGACGCCGAGGGCCGCAGCCTGGTGCCGGGCATCTTTGCCGCCGTGCCCTATTGCATTGACCTGATTGGCGGCCCCTACATGTACACCGATGCGTCCGTGTGCGATGCCTTCAGGCCCAAGGCGGCGCAACGCCCTGCCCTGGCCGACTGAGCCGCAGCCAGGGGCTACTTGCCCACCAATTCCTTCAGTCGCGTGGCCTGAAAATGCTCTTGGCGCGCTGCATCGGCGGGCAGGCAGTCGCCGGCCCGGCTGTGTTGCAGCGTCTGAAGGGCCTGCCAGAGCAGCGCGATCTGGTGCTCATGGCTGGCAGCGTTGTCGATCAAGCCCCGCAGCGCCTGGCTTAAGGGGTCGTCGTTCTGGGTCACGCCATAAGCTGAAAAGCCCATTTTTGAGGCCGCCTCCTCGCGCAAAACTTCGCGCTCGGCAGCGATGATGCGGGCCGGATTGCCCACTGCGGTGGCGCCGGCTGGAACCGGCTTGGTCACCACCGCATTCGAGCCAATCCTTGCGCCATCACCTACGGCAAAGCCACCCAAGACCTGCGCACCCGCGCCCACCACCACATTGCAACCCAGCGTCGGGTGGCGTTTGGCGCCTTTGTAGAGCGAGGTGCCGCCCAGAGTCACGCCTTGGTAAATGGTGCAGCCATCACCAATCTCGGCGGTCTCGCCCACCACCACCCCCATCGCATGGTCAAAAAAAACCCGCTCGCCGATACGTGCGCCGGGATGGATTTCTATGCCAGTCAAAAACCGGGCAATGTGCGAGACAAAGCGCCCCAGCCACTTGAAACCCTTTTGCCAGCACCAGTGGGCTGGCCGGTGCAAGAGCATCGCATGCAGGCCCGGGTAACAGGTGATGACCTCCCAGCTGCTGCGGGCCGCAGGGTCGCGGTCAAGAATGCACTGAATGTCGGAGCGAATTCTGGAGAACATTTCTAAGTTTAACCCTGCGTGGACTTTTACGCTTCAGGCAGCCGGCCAGGCGGGTCAGGTGGGTGTGGATTGATCGAGCCGTGAGCCCGGGCATGGGCCGGGCTTCCTGCTTGAGACATGAGTTTGGCGATGCCGCGCAAAATATGAATTTCTTCCTGGGTGAGCGATGCCCGGTTGAACAATTGGTTGAGCCGGGGTATTAGTTTTTTAGGCGCTTGCAAATCCAAAAAACCGATGCTCACCAGCGCCTCCTCCCAATGCGCAAGCATGCCCGCCACTTGGTCGGCATCTGCCAAGGTCGGCTCTGGCGTGGCCGAGTGGACAGCAAAGCCGCCCAGTGCCAGACGCCATTCATAGGCGATCACTTGCACGGCCGCGGCCAGGTTGAGCGAGCCAAACTCCGGGTTGGTGGGGATGCTCAAGCAGGCGTGGCAGCGGTAAACATCCTCATTGCGCATGCCAAAGCGCTCGGAGCCGAACAGAAAAGCCACGCCCATTTGCTGCACACTGGCCGATCCTTGTCCAGCCGGCCCTGGCTGCTGCCTGTGCTGGCCCAGCAGGGTTTCAAAATGGGCCCTGGGGGTGAGCGTTGGCGGCCCAAAATCGCGTGGTGTCATGGCAGTCGCGCAGAGGTGGGTGATGCCTTCGAGGGCCTGCTCCAAGCGCTCAACCTGGCGGGCACCGGCCAGCACATCAAGCGCACCGCTGGCGCGTTGAATGGTTTCCTCCCGTCTCAACACATTGGCCCAACGCGGCGCCACCAGCACCAGGTCATGAAAGCCCATGGTTTTGAGGGCGCGCGCTGCCGCGCCGACATTACCGGCATGGCTGGTGTTCATCAGGATAAAACGTGTCTGCATGGCACCCACGGCATTCAGGCAAAGTGGCTTGGGCTGAGTGGCTGATGATTTGGCCGCTCGAGCCGGGCGGTTAAAATCAGCCGATTGTCACCGCTCGAAGCACTGGTGGCAGCGCCCCGCCTTCACCCCAAGCCTTCTGTGCCAGCTGCCTTTGGCCGCCAAAAATCAAACAGCCATGTCCTCCCCCAACCTGCATCCCATGATCAACGTGGCCATCAAAGCGGCCCGAGCGGCCGGCGCCATCATCAACCGAGCCGCACTGGATGTGGAGTCAGTCCGCGTGTCGCAAAAACAGGTGAACGACTTTGTCACTGAGGTGGACCAAGCGGCTGAGCAGGCCATCATTGATATCCTGCTGGCGGCCTACCCAGGACATGCGATCTGGGCCGAAGAATCTGGCCGGACCCAGGGCGCACAAGATTCCGACTATGTCTGGATCATCGACCCGCTCGACGGCACCACCAATTTCATCCATGGCCTGCCGATCTATTGTGTGAGCATCGCGTTGGCGGTCAAGGGCCGGGTCGAGCAGGCAGTGGTCTACGACCCGACCCGCAATGATTTGTTCACTGCCACGCGCGGTCGCGGAGCTTTCATGAATGACCGCCGCCTGCGCGTCTCCAAGCGCGTGCGCCTGCAGGAATGCCTGATTTCCACCGGCTTTCCGTTTCGTCCGGGGGATGACTTCAAAACTTACCTGAGCATGATGAGCGAGGTGATGCAACGCAGCGCCGGTCTGCGCCGCCCCGGTGCGGCAGCGCTGGATCTGGCCTATGTGGCCGCCGGCTTCACGGATGCTTTTTTTGAGACCGGACTGCAGCCCTGGGACGTGGCGGCAGGCTCTTTGCTAGTCACCGAGGCCGGGGGCCTGGTTGGCAACCTCACAGGCGAGGCAGATTTTCTGGAACAAAAGGAATGTCTGGCCGGTTCCCCGCGCATTTATGGCCTGTTGGTAGCCCTGCTGGGCAAGTACAGCAAGTTTGCCAGCGCTGCAGACAAGGCCCTGGCGCAGGCTGCTGCGGCAGACCTGCCTGTCCCGCTGCCGGCGCCAGACCTCAATCCGAAATAACAGGGCCTGGCATCAGCGCTGGCCCAGGCGAACCAAGCGCCCCGGACGCCGGGGCGCAAAGCCCACCCCGCCATTGGCCATCTCCGCGGTGACGGCCCCCCAAAAAAAGTATCCCAAGCGGGTCAGCATGCAATCAGCACCGCCCACAGGTATGCGCTGCGCGCTTGGGAGCAGGTGGAGCCGCAATGCCCAGTGGTGTCTTACTGGGCGCGCCGGCCGCAGTGAGAGCCCGCGCCTTCTGTGCCATGGCCTGCTGCGCCACCGCGGGCATGGCCATGGCGGTGAGCGCAGCCCTCAGTGGCGAGTTCGGCGCGAGCACCCCAAAGTAGCGATGCCGGTGGGTGTGCAGCGGGAGCACTAAGGCTGCGGCCATGCCCACACTCAACATGTCGACCGCCTGTGCATGGTCACCCTTTTTTACATCGACAAAGATTACCCCCTTGAGGGTAAAGCATCGCGGAGCTCTGCGGAGCAACGCGCACCAAAGGGTGCCGCATGACAGGTTGTCATCGCCGAGTACAATATTTTCGTGCCGCACTAATTTGGTAAAACGCAAAGGAACATCATGCAAGCTAGCACCTCCCCCCCAACCGTCAAGGTCGTCGGTGCCAACGGGCAGATTTCGCTCGGCAAACAATTTGCAGGCCGTCAAGTTTTGGTCGAAGAAAAGGAAGCGGGCGTTTGGCTGATCCGCACCGCCACCGTCATCCCAGATAACGAACGCTGGCTGCACGAAACACAAGCCGCGTCCGACTTGGCACGTGCTCTGGATTGGTCGAAGCAACACCCTGCATCTGACATTCAAACTGATGCCCTTCTAGCTGCTGCAGCCCGGAGCGAGTAAAACGGATGGGTTCCAGCGACGCCCCTGTTCGCCTTGACTTGAACAACCCAGTTTTTCAGGAACACCTTTTTGGCCTGCAAAAGCCGGAACTCCATGCAGCTATGGACACCTTGAGGAAAATCCGGCAACTCAGCTGGGGCCAGCTGTACCGTGACAACGGTTTGAAGTGGGAAAAAATCATCAGCGTGAAGCCCCCGCCTGGAATTGAAGCCATTTACTCCATGCGAATCACCCAGTCTCGCCGTTGCACCGCGTACCGCGACGGGGACTTCATGCGGTTGTTGACCGTGGCACCTGACCACGACAGCACCTATGGACGGAAGTAAGCCAATTCGCGGGACACTTCAATTTTGCTTTTTTCGGAACCTTGTCTGGCTCACATCGAGTACGAGCCACTTGGCTGCAATTTTTCGTTTGGTCAAGACAGCATGTTTGCTCGGCTCACTAGAGATTTCAAAGGAACTGTCTTGGAGCGGGTGCAAAGCGATGCGACATTTGCGCAGGCCCTCTTGGACGAAGCTGCGACCCTTTTCCTCAACAGAGAACCCGAAACCGCACGACTGATCCTGCGTGACCTCGTCAACGCCACCATAGGTTTCGAGCAGCTCGCGACCTTGACAACCAAGCCCAGCAAGAGTTTGCACCGTATCCTATCGCCCACAGGCAACCCCAGCATGGACAACCTGGCTTCCATTTTTCAGGCGGTGCGCCAGCGGCTGCAGGTTAGCTTGGTTGCGCACTCGGAGGCAGCTTGAAACCGCAGCCCCACAAATCGCGCTGCGCTCGACCAGCCGCGGCCAGTCGGCCGGGGTGCCGGTGGAGCGCAAGGTGACCCGGGCGGTCACTCCTGGCCGGCTGACCGACATGGCGCCGTCGGGCGACAGGACCAAATCGCTGCTGATGGCGGTGCATAAGAGCCCGTGCTTGCGCTGCGGCCTCGCCTTAAACCTAGGTAGAACTCGGGCGAATGGCCTGAATTCGGCGGCGAAGCTCCGCCTCAGGCATGCTCATACCAAGGTTTTTCATGCAGTCCCGCAGCCGCCCCTTGCGATCAAGGAGCTGAGCGCGGGCTTTCTTCACGTCGACCAGAACGCTCGGGCCATAGGCATGCAATGCCTTGGCCACACCGGTGACATCGAGCGATCCGTCCGCGTCAGCCAGCACGGCCAAGTCGATGATGTCGCGGCTCATGACGCTGGTGTCGGCCCAGCGGTCCGAGTTGGCCATCAGTTTTGTCGCCACCTTGTCCTGCTTGGACAGGGCCCATACGCCACAAATCTGGTCTTCTGGCAATGGGGCCGCCAGCGGCACGCGGCCCTCAAAAATGATCTCGAACTTGATCGGCATAGCCTCGACCTGCAGCACGCACCGAATGCCGTATTGGTCAATTCTGGGATCGCGCAGTACGGCCACGTCGTCGGTCATCAGGGCGGCCATGCCGGCGCCGTTGACTAGGCCGCGAATTTCGCGGTAGCCCTCAACTGAGGCGCAAATGAAGTCCATGTCTACCGATTCGCGATGCTCACCGTACGCGAGCGCGATGGCGGTGCCACCGCCGAACAGGCACCCGTGCTTGAGCAGCAGCTTAGCGTCCAGCGCACGAAGGGCTTGCTCGATGCGCTGATGGTGAGCGCGCTCAAACATTCATCACACCCTTGCCAATGGTGGCAGTCAACTTGGCCAACAGCGCCTGCTCGGCAGGCTCCATGGCGGCCATTTCAACATGGCGCCAATTGCGCTCGTACAGCTGGAACGCCTCGGTGGGGCCGACTTCGGCGTCCTCAGCCAGACCCCAGGCAATCGCCCGTAATTGCGGGTACTTGGCGAGCCGGATGCGCCGCGGAAAGCTGGTGCCGGCCCGTCGCGCTGGCAATTGGGCATCTTGCACCAAATGCCCAGCCTTGTCGTCGCGTGCAAGCAAGGCAACATCGGCGTCGAGCGCCATGGCCGCCATGACCTTGATGTAAGTGCCCATGGTGACCGCCGAGTCACCCGCCTCGGCACGGTGCAAAGTGACCCGGGTGATGCCCGCCGCGTCGGCCACCTGCTGGGCGGTGAGGCGCCGACGCAGACGCGCCAGGCGCACACGCTCACCGAACTCGGCAAGCAGCTGGCGCTGATCTTCAGCAAGGTTGGGGCGGGTAGGCATGAAAGCTATTTTATACAAAAATGGGTTTTTTGAAATCTAATTTGTTGCCATGCCTACGCTTTTGACAAATCAATGCCATTTCAGGACAGCTTAAAGGCCACGGCCGGACTTACCATTGTTCGGCAAAGCCTCGCACAAGCGGCAACAAGGACCAAACCAAACAAGGCGGATATTGTTGCTGCCGAGTCCATTTCGTTGCGAAAATGAAATCATGACTTCCAATAAGCCGTGTGCGTTCTGCACCCTACCAGAATCGCGATTGATCGACAGTAGCGGGCTCGGCCTTGTTATCCGCGACGGATTCCCCATTTCGCGCGGCCACACGCTAATCATCCCAAGACGCCACACAGGGTCTTTCTTCAACCTGTCCGCCGACGAACGCAACGATCTGTTCGCCCTACTTGACCGTGCCAAGGTAGTACTTGATGCCGAGTTTTCCCCTGATGGCTACAACCTCGGCATCAATGACGGTGCTGCTGCGGGGCAGACAGTCCCACATCTGCACATGCACTTGATACCCCGCTACAACGGAGACTGCCCAGACCCAAGGGGCGGCGTGCGCTGGATCGTTCCTGACAAAGCTGACTATTGGAGCAAACGGTGAAACCATCACCTGATGAGCAATTGGTCTTCCTGTCGAAGCTGCAACGATTGTTCGCCGAGGGTGATTTCACTGCCACCTATAAATTCGCACTGTTAATCGCCCTAGCTGACCTTGCTATTGAGATCGGAGATGACAGCGGAAGACCCCTGCAACTTGGCCACAGAGTTATTGCATCGAAGTTCATTGAGATGTACTGGCAGCAGTCGGTCCCATACAGCACCGGACGAACTGGCACTGCGCAAGACGTGCTGGTTCAAAACAGCGGAACACAAGCTGCCATCATCACCGCCATTGTTAGGTTTAGACAGCAGAACCCTGCCGCAACAGTCCAGTCGGCCAAGCTACTTCCTAGCTATCTGGCGCTGATCTTGACAGTCGGCCAAACGGTTTCAGCCCAACCTATCAACTATTTGCAAAACCTCGGTGGCATAACTGACCAATTTCTTTACGAGCGAACCCGCGGTGCAATCGTCCTAAAGCCTGGGGTTGCTTTCTGTCTGCGCCGTTTCCAACCTCTGGTCCAGCAATTGGCTCGTAGCCACTGGGTTGGCCATATCAAACGCAACAGACTTAATTCGCCCATTTTGGGACAGGCCGACGATCTAGAGTCGTTCATGTTTGCGACTTCTCGGCACGCGCTGACCATCATTGGTGCCGGATTGAAGAAATTGACCAACAGCCACTGCTTCTACTGTCGCTCCACGGTTCAAGATGCCGACGTTGATCACTTCGTCCCGTTTTCAATGTATCCAAGGGACTTGATGCACAATTTTGTTCTGGCGCATCCGTCCTGCAATCGCAGCAAATCAGACACACTAGCGGCGCTCCCACACCTTGAGCGATGGTTGGCGTTCATCACCCTGCATGACGACTCATTGAACGAGATTGGTGAAGCCGCTGGGCGCCTTTCTGATGGCGAATCCTGTCGATCGGTGGCCGGATGGGGCTACGCCAATGCGATGTCGAGTGGTGGTCAGGCATGGCTGAAATCCAATGCGTATCAGCCTGTCAATCAAAACTATCTAGACTGCCTGGAATGAGTGATGTCACCGATCTCTGGAACAGCCCTGCGGCGAAGTACGCGATCTTCACGCCAATCCGATTGCAATAACGCGCCAATTCATCGATGCAAAAAGAAAAACCTGACAGCGCCAAAGCCGCCGTAGGCATGGCGCTGGCTGCCCACACCCCCATGATGTCCCAGTACCTGGGCCTCAAGGCGGACTACCCCGACACCCTGCTGTTTTACCGCATGGGCGATTTTTACGAGATGTTTGATGCCGACGCCGACAAGGCGGCGCGGCTGTTGAACATCACGCTCACCAGCCGCGGCCAGTCGGCCGGGGTGCCGGTGCTGATGGCCGGGGTGCCCTTTCATTCGGTAGAAACCTACCTGGCGCGGCTGATCAAGCTGGGTGAGTCGGTGGCGATTTGCGAACAGGTGGGCGAAGTGGGTGGCAAGGGGCCGGTGGAGCGTAAGGTGATGCGGGTGGTCACGCCCGGCACGCTGACCGACATGGCGCTGCTGGGGGACAAGACCGAATCGCTGCTGCTGGCGGTGCACCAGGGGCCGCGCCAGCGCTGCGGCCTGGCCTGGCTGAGCATCACACGCGGCGAGGTGCTGCTTGCCGAGTGCACACCCGATGAGCTGCCCGAGTGGGTGGCGCGCATCGGCCCGGGCGAGCTGCTTTACAGCGCCGGCGCTACGCCAGCCTTTGAGGGCCGGTTGCGCGCCCTGCCCGGCTTGTCGCTCACGGTGTCACTGACCGTGCGGCCAGATTTTCAGTTTGACGCCGCACTGGGCCAGCGCAAACTGCAAGAGCAGTTGCAGTCCGCCAGCCTGGCCGCCTGGCAGGCGGACGGCCTGCCGCAGGCCCACGCCGCCGCCGCCGCCCTGCTGGCCTATGCCGAGCACACCCAGGGCCGGGCGCTGAGCCATGTGCACAGCCTGAAAGTGCAGCGGCATGACGAGCTGATCGGCCTGCCGCACAGCACCCGGCGCAACCTGGAGCTGACGCAAACCCTGCGCGGCGAAGACCAGCCCACGCTGCTGTCGCTGCTGGACAGCTGCGTCACCGGCATGGGCAGCCGCCTGCTGCGCAACTGGCTGCTCACACCACGCCGCGACCGGCACGAGGCGCGCACCCGGCTCGGCGCCATTGCCGCGCTGCGCAGCGGCCCCTGGCAGGCGCTGCGCGACGCCCTCAAGGGCAGCAGTGACGTGGAGCGCATCACCGCCCGGCTAGCGCTGCGCCAGGTGCGGCCGCGCGAACTGGTGGCGCTGCAGCAAACGCTACAAAAAACAGAGCGCATGATGCCCATGCTGCAAGGGCTGGAGCCCTATTTGGCTCAAATTTCCGGGCAGCTGGCGGCGCCGCCCGGCACGGCAGATTTGCTACAGCGGGCCATTGCACCGGAGCCAGCTGCGCTGGTGCGCGACGGCGGCGTGATCGCCACCGGCTTTGACGCCGATCTGGACGAACTGCGGGCCATCCAGACCAACTGCGACAGCTTTCTGCTGGACCTGGAGGGCCGCGAAAAAGCCCGCACCGGCATTGCCAACTTGCGGGTGCAGTACAACAAGGTACACGGCTTTTTCATCGAAGTGACGCAGGGCCAGATCGACAAGGTGCCCGACGACTACCGGCGCCGCCAGACCCTGAAGAACGCCGAGCGCTTCATCACGCCCGAGCTCAAAGCCTTTGAGGACAAGGCGCTGAGCGCGCAGGAGCGCGCCCTGGCCCGCGAAAAATGGCTGTATGAGCAACTGCTTGAGCAGCTGCAGCCGGCAGTACCGGCGCTGACCCGGCTGGCCGCCGCGCTGGCCGCGTTGGACACCCTGTGCGCCCTGACCGAACGCTCACTTACGCTGGACTGGTGCGCGCCGCAGTTTGTGCGCGAGCCCTGCCTGGACATCAGCGCCGGGCGGCACCCGGTGGTGCAGGCGCGGCTGGCCGAGACCAGCCGGGGCAACTTCATTGCAAACGACACCCACTTAGGGCCCAAGCAGCGCATGCAGATCATCACCGGCCCCAACATGGGCGGCAAATCCACCTACATGCGCCAGGTGGCGGTGATCGTGCTGTTGGCTAGCATCGGCAGCCATGTGCCGGCCAGCGCCTGCCGGCTGGGGCCGATTGACGCCATCCACACCCGCATCGGCGCGGCCGACGACCTGGCCAACGCGCAATCCACCTTCATGCTGGAGATGTTGGAGGCCGCGCAGATTCTGCACAGCGCCACGCCGCAGTCACTGGTGCTGATGGACGAGATCGGGCGCGGCACCTCCACCTTTGACGGCCTGGCGCTGGCCGCCAGCATTGCCACCCAGCTGCACGACCGCACCCAGGCTTACACCCTGTTTGCCACCCACTACTTTGAACTGACCGAGTTTCCGGCCACGCACCATGCGGCGGTGAATGTGCACGTGAGCGCGGTGGAGTCGGGCCGCGACATCGTGTTTTTGCATGAGCTGCAGGCCGGCCCGGCCAGCCGCAGCTACGGCATTCAGGTAGCCCGGCTGGCCGGCATGCCCGCCGCCGTGCTGAACCAGGCCCGCCACACGCTGGACGCGCTGGAGCAGCAGGCCAGCGCCGCGCAGGCCCAGGTGGACCTGTTTGCCGCCGCGCCCGACGAGGCCCCGCCCCCGACCAGCGCCGTGGACCACGCGCTGGCCGGCATAGACCCCGACGCTTTAAGCCCGCGCGAGGCGCTGGAGGCGCTGTACCAGCTCAAGAAGCTTTCCGGGGGCTGAGGGCAGCAGGCGGCAGGGAGCGGCACAGCTCAGGCCGCCACAAACTGCCCGTGCAAGCCCAGCGGCAGCCCGTAGGGCAGCGCCAGCTGTGCCACAGGCCCGTCGGCCAGGGTGGCGGCCTCAAACACCGACAAGGTGGTGCGGCCGCTGGCGCGGTGCAGGGCGGTGCCCAGCACCCAGCCCGGCTGCGCCTGGGGGGCGTTGGGGCGCGGCACATACAGGTGTTCTTCGGCAATCCAGTCGGGGCCGTAGCTGTAGGCTTGAACCTGCTCAGCCGTCAAGGCCAGCACGCGGTCGGGGCCATAGCGCTGGCTCAGGCTCCCCGGGCTGGTCTGCATCAGCACCGTCAGCGCCGTTCGCTCGCCGGTAAAGCGGCGGTCAAAGCTGGGAAACTCCACGCACTGCAGGCCCACATCGGTCTGGCGCGCGGTGCCCTGCGCCAGATTCAGCTCGACCTGCGTCCAGCGGGCAGTCTGTGCCAGCGTTGCGCTTGGCGCAGGCAGGGTCAGGCCTTGCATGTGACCCAGAAAATCGGTGTAGCGGGCATAAGCCAGCCGTATCACACCCTGCTCTTCCCAGGCGTTGCCCAGGTGGAAGACGCCGCCATTGGGCAGCTCAAAGCGCTTCACACTGAAATCGGCACGGCTCACCACCAGGGCGATCAGCGGCGCCTGCGACCGCCATTCATACCGGTCCAGGCTGCCAACTTGCGGCGCGTCGGGTTTCAGATGCAGCGGCATCAGCAAAAACACCAGATGACGCGCGGTGATGGCAAAGTCATGCACCATGTCGGCCTGCGGCGCGTCGAACACGGCCTGGCGCTTCAGCACACCCCCGGCCTCAATCTCATAAATGAGCAGCTTGCCGCTGTGGCCGGCGTAGCCAAAGTTCCACACTGTGCCGTCTTGCGCGACGCGCGGGTGCGCCGAAAACGAGGCACCGCGTGTCTGCGGCGACCAGGCCTTGAAGCCCTGCGCTGCCAGGGTTTGCGGGTCGAGTTGCAGGGCCGAGCCACCCTCCCACAGGGCAAACAGCGCACGCCCCTCAGCCATGGGCAGCAGGTTGATGTTGGCCACGTTCACGGCGTCGGCATCGCTGACCGGCAGGCCGCCGGGCAGCGGCATGCCGAAGGCCGGGTACAAAAAGCGTCCGGCTGCTTCTTCTCGCAGCAGCTTGGGGGTGCGCAGCAGCACGCCGCGGTGGCTGGCCTTGCCGTTGCCGATCCGGAAGGCCTGCACCATGCCGTCGCCGTCAAACCAGTGCTGGTAGCGGGTGGCACCCAGCTTGAAGCGGGCCGGGCCGTTGCGGTACAGGGTGCCGCGCAAACCCTCGGGCAGGCGCCCGCGCAGGGGGATGTCTGCCGTCTCCAGTGTGCCCGTAAACCCGTCACCGGGTGCCGCAGCCAGCGGGCCGTCAAATGGGGCATAGCTTTGGCCAAAGGCCATCGCGGCGGGGTTGCCAGGGTTGGCGCCGGCGGCAAAGCCGGCCGGGGCCAGGCTGGCCAGACTACCGAAGGCCAGGCCTTGCAGCAGGTGGCGGCGCGTCAGGGGCGATGCAGTGGGGATGGTCAGGGCGCGGCTCCGCTTATTGAACTTTGAGCTCAATCGCCAAACCCTGCGCGGGCAGGACGACGCTGGCCGCCTGAAAGCTGGGTGGGCCAAAGCTGCCGCGCGCGTTGTTGGCAAAACCGTAGGGCTCAACGGGCAGGCCCATCAGGTTGTTGTTGAGCTGGCCGTTGGCATCCAGATCGTGGTAGGCCGACACGGCGTAGGTGCCGGGGGCCAGGTCGCGCAGCACCAGCGTCACCCAGCCAGCGGCGTCGCGTCCGGCTGCAGCAGCCATGGCACCTTGGGTAACCGTTTTGGGGAAGGCCGCCGCGCTGTCGAACAGGCCCACCATGACATTGCCGGCGTTGGACGTGACGTTGCCGACCAACACCGTCAGGTCAGCGGCCTGCGCTGGCACCACACCCAGCCAACTGGCGCAGGTGGCGAGCAACAGGCTGGCGGCCAGGGCCGGGCGTCGGTTTGAAGGCATTGAAGATAAGGACATAAAAGGCTCCGTTAGGGTTGGGAGCCGCAGTGTCCAAGCCACGCGGGCCGGGCGCCAGCCCGATGCGACGAAACGCCCCAAACCGGGTGCCAGCAGCACCACAGCCGGCGCCAACCGCACGGCCGCTCAGCCGCACGCTCACGGAGAGCCCAGCCGGGTCACGCAGCTCGGCCACCCAAGTTGACCCAAGGGATCAATAGGCACCCCGTTGTGATCAGTTGGCTTTGCCCGCCACCAAACGCGCCGACACCCCTGTGGCCAACGCCGACAGCGCCAGGCAGACCCAGATCACCACGCTGTAACTGCCAGTGTGGTCAAACACCAGACCAGCCAGCACCGGGCCGAGCAGGTTGCCTAAAGCGGCGCCGCTGTACAAGGCGCCGATGATGCTGGCCACCGCACGGGCGCCAAAAAAATCCATGCACAGGGCCGGCAGCAGCGACACAATGCCGCCATAACTCAGGCCAAAGCACAGCGCGAACAGCGCAAACAGAGGGTAACTGGCCGCACCCGCCCACAGCAGAAAAGAGGCACCCATGGCGCCCTGCATCAGCACCAAGGTGAGCGTGCGGCCCAGCCGGTCGGCCAGCGCACCAATGGCAAAGCGGCCCACCAGGCTGCCGATACCAATCAAGCCCACCAGCCCCACGGCCTGTGCTGTGTCGATGCCGGCGTCGCGCGCAGCAGCCGAGACGTGGGCAAAGGGCACAAACATGGACGGCGCTGCCAGCACCGCGCCCAGGTACAACCACCAAAAGCTGCGGGTACGCAGCGCCTCGCGCAGGGTATGGCCAGACGGCGGCAGGTTGGCGCCACCACTGGTGGCTTTGGCCGCTGGGGCACGGCGCATCAGGGCGGCGCAGCCCAGGCCCAGCACCAGAACTGCCAGGGCCATCAGGCGCAGTGCATCTCGCCACTGCAGCCAGGCAATGGCGCCAGAGGCCAGCAGCGGCACCACCAGCGTGCCGGCGCCAATGCCGGCGCTGGCGATGCCGGCGGCCAAGCCACGCCGGCGCGTGAACCAGGGCTGCACGCAGGCGATGGACGGCGTGTAGACCAAGGCAATGCCAATGCCGATGCCCACCCCGTAGCACAGGTACACCGTAGCAATGGACTGCGCCAGGCTGGTGCCAAACAGTCCGGCCGCAATGCAGGCCATGCCGGTCATGCAAACGGCGCGCGGGCCGAAGCGGTCGGCCAGCATGCCGCCGCCCACGCCCAGTACAAAATAAATCAGCCCGCACAGGCCGAACACCAGGGCCACATCGGCCCGCTGCGCCGCAAACTCGGCAGCAAATGAGGCAAAGAAGGCAGCAAAGGAATACGACACGCCAAAGATCAGCGCCAGGCTGCCGAAACAGGCCCACACCACCACCCAGGCGTAGGGTGGCTCTTGCGGCGCCGGCTGAGCTGTCGTCAAACCGGGGGCTGGGTTATTGGTCATGCAGTTTCAGTCTATCAGTCGCTAAAGCGCACAGTCCGTCACCTCTACACTCATGGCTTTGCCGTCAAAAACCATGACCTACTGCGTCGCCATAAAACTCAAAGCCGGGCTGGTGTTTTTGTCCGACTCGCGCACCAATGCCGGGCTTGACCAGATCAGCACTTTTCGCAAGATGATCGTCTATGAGAAGCCGGGCGAGCGCTTCATGGTGCTGCTGTCGGCCGGTAACCTGAGCGTGTGCCAGTCGGTCCGCGAGATTTTGCAGGTCGAGCAACTTGCCGATCACGAGGGTGGCGAGCCCATCACCATCTGGAACGCGCGCAGCATGTTTGACGCCACCCGGGTACTGGGTGCGGCCATCCGCCGGGTCTACGAGCGCGATGCTGCAGCGCTCAAGCAGGCCGGGGTGGAGTTCAATGTATCGCTGATCTTTGGCGGCCAGATCGCCGGTGAGGGCATGCGCCTGTTCCAGGTCTATTCCGCCGGCAACTTCATTGAAGCCACGCCCGAGACGCCTTACTTTCAGGTGGGCGAATCCAAGTACGGCAAGCCAGTGCTGGACCGCGTCATCACGCCCGACACGCCGCTGGACGAGGCCGCCAAGTGCGCCCTGGTGTCGATGGACTCCACGCTCAAATCTAATTTGTCGGTGGGTCTGCCGCTGGATATGGTGCTGTACGAGGCCGACCGCTTCCAGACCGACAAGGTGGTGTGCATCGACGAGAACAACCCCTATTTCCGCATGCTGCACAACAGCTGGGGCCAGAAGCTGCGCGAGGTGTTTGACAGCATTGAAGACCCGATGTGGAACGGCGAGGCCACCGAGGTGCCCTTGCTGGCCCAGTCGGGTCGCAGCCTGCCGCTGAAAAAAATCAGCACGCCGCAAGAAAAACTGATCTAACCCCGTGGCCCTGCTTGTTTTCTCCCACGCCAACAGCTTTGGCGCCAGCACCTATCGTGTGCTGTTCCGTCATCTGAAGGCGCGCGGCTTCAAGGTGCGCGCCATCGAGCGCTTTGGCCATGACCCGCTCTACCCCGTCAGCAACAACTGGCGTGAACTGGTGCAGCAACTGATCGACTTCACCCGCGCCGAGGTGGAGCGGGCCGGGCAGCCGACCTGGCTGGTGGGCCATTCGTTTGGCGGCTTTGTCAGCCTGATGGCTGCCGCCCGTGCGCCCGAGCTGGCGCGCGGCGTGCTGCTGCTCGATTCGCCGCTGCTGGGGGGTTGGCGTGCCACCACGCTGGGTGCGCTCAAGAGCACGCAACTGGTGGGTTCGGTATCGCCCGGCGCAGTCAGCCGGCGCCGGCGCAACAGCTGGGCCAGCGAGGCCGAGGCGCTGGCGCATTTTCAGAGCAAAAAAATGTTTGCTCGATGGGAGCCGCAGGTGCTGCAAGATTACATCGCCCACGGCACCCACGACGAGGGCGAGGGCACCGAGCAAAAGCGGGTGCTGAGCTTTGACCGCGAGGTGGAAACCGCCATCTACAACACCCTGCCCGACAACCTGGGCCGCCTGCTCAAGCGCCACCCGCTCAAGTGCCCGGCCGCTTTCATTGGCGGGGTGCAATCGGCCGAAATGCGGCAAGTGGGCATGACCATGACCGAGCAGGTGGTGCGCGGGCGCATCATGATGCTTGAGGGCAGCCACCTGTTCCCGATGGAGAAGCCGGCAGCCACAGCCGCGGCGATTGAGGCGGCCCTGCTCGGGCTGGGCGGCCCGGCCTAACCGAGATTGTCCAAGAGGGCTTGGCGTGCAGGCGGATGCAGTGACGAGGCAGTTTTGTCCTGACTGAGGCGTTCATAGCTTGGGCTATGGACAAGGAAGAAGGGCAAAAATGACCGTCAATGCGCCGCCAGCACCCAAACAGCACCGCAGGTGCGCCTCATGGACGATCTCGGTTCAAGCCGCCCAGGTCACCAGCCCGCTCCAGGCGGTGCCCAGAACCACCAGCCCGAACACGATGCGATACCAGGCAAAGCCGACAAAGCTGTGGGTGGCGATGAAGCGCAGCAACCAGCGCACGCACAGCCAGGCGCTGAGGAAAGAGAACACCAGCCCCACGGTGAACACCGGCAGATCGGCCAGCGAGAGCAGCGCCCGTTCTTTGTATAGGCTGTAGACGCCGGCGCCAATTAAGGTGGGTATGGCCAGGTAAAAGGAAAAGTCGGTGGCGGCTTTGCGCGACAGGCCCAGCAACATGCCGCCAATGATGGTGGCGCCGCTGCGGCTGGTGCCGGGGACCATGGCCAGGCACTGCACCAGCCCCACCTTGAGCGCGTCCAGAGGGGTCATGTCATCGGCATCCATGATGCGGGCCGCGCCCGGGTTGCGCGCCTGCCGCCGCTCGGCCCACAGGATGATCAGACCGCCCACAATAAAGGTGCTGGCGACCACGGTGGGGGTGAACAAGTGGGTCTTGATGGCCTTGCCAAACAGCAGGCCCAGCACCACCGCCGGCACAAAGGCAATCAGAATATTCAGCGCCAGGCGTTGTGCCTGCGGCTCGCGGCCCAGACCGGCCACCGTATCGCGCAGCTTGTGCCAATAGACCAGAATCACGGCAAAAATAGCGCCGGTCTGGATCGCGATGTCAAACACCTTGGCTTTTTCGTCGTCAAAATCCAGCAGGGCGCCAGCCAAAATCAGGTGCCCGGTGGATGAGATCGGTAAAAACTCGGTCAGCCCCTCCACCACACCCATGACGGCGGCTTTGATCAGCAATTCAATCTCCAAGGGTGCTCCCGGCGTCAATCAACAGGGGCGAATTATCCCCGGCACGCCTCACTCGTAGCGCAGCGCCTGGATCGGCAGCAGTTGCGAGGCCCGACGGGCCGGGTAAAAGCCGAAGAACACGCCCACAAACACCGAAAAACCGACCGCCAGAACAATGGAGCCCGGGGTCATGCTGACCTGCCAGCCGGCAAAGCGTTCGGTGGCCATGGTGGCTGCGGCGCCCAGGGCCACGCCGATGGCGCCGCCGATGATGGACAGCGTAACCGCCTCGATCAAAAACTGGGCCAAGATGTCGCGCCCACGCGCCCCAAGCGCCATGCGCAGGCCGATCTCGCGGGTGCGTTCGGTCACGCTCACCAGCATGATGTTCATGATGCCGATGCCGCCAATGATCAGGCTGATGCCGGCCACGGCGGCTAGCAGCAGCGTCATGATGCGGCTGGACGCTTCTTGCGCCTGCAAGATTTCGGTCAGGTTGCGCACCGAAAACGGATCGTCGCCACCGGGCTGCACCTTGAAGCGTTGGCGCAGCAGGTCTTTGATGTTGTCTTCGGCCAGCTTCATGCTCTGGCCTTCGCGCACTTTGACGCTGATCGAGCCGATGCGGCGCAGCTTGCCGCTGGCACCACCTTGAATGCGGTTGCGGTAGGTGGAGATCGGCACGATCACCACATCGTCCTGGTCCTGGCCCATGGCGTTTTGTCCCTTGCGGACGAGGACACCCACAATCGTGACCGGTACTTTTTTAACGCGGATCACCTGGTCCAACGGGTCGGCGTCGCCAAACAGCTCGCGCGCCACGGTCTGCCCGATGATGGCGACTTTGGCCGAGCCCTGCAGGTCTGCGGCATCGAAGCTGCGCCCGTCTGACAGCGGCCACTCGCGCGCCTCTAAATAGTCGTTGGTGGTGCCCAGCACCGAGGTGCTCCAGTTGGTGTTGCCCGCCACCACCTGGGCGCCGGTGCGCGAGCTCGGTGCCGCCACCTGCACCTCTGGCACCTCGCGGCCAATGGCGTAGGCGTCTTCTTCGGTCAGGCCCTGGCCGGTTTGGGCGCCCAGGCGCACACCGCCTTGGGTCACACCACCGGGGATCACCAGCATGATGTTGGAGCCCAGGCCCTTCATTTGCGCCTGCACCCGCTCTGTGGCGCCGTTGCCCACCGCAATCATGGTGATCACTGCCGCAACGCCGATGATGATGCCCAGCATGGTCAGAATCGAGCGCAGCGTGTTGGCCGCCAGGGCCCGCAGTGCGATACGCACCGTCACCAAGACATTCATACCCGGGCACCCCCGACCTGTGCAATGTCTTCAACCATCAAGCCATCCCGGAACACCAGCTTGCGCCTGGCCCAGGCGGCAATATCAGCCTCGTGGGTCACGATCACCACGGTCATGCCCTGCGCATTGAGCTCGGTGAGCAGGCGCATGATGTCATCGCTGGTGACGGTATCGAGCGCGCCGGTCGGCTCGTCGGCCAAGATCAGCTGCGGCCGGTTCACCAAGGCACGGGCAATCGCTACCCGTTGCTGTTGGCCGCCGGAAAGCTCCGAGGGGGTGTGGGCGGCTCGCTCGGCCAAGCCCACACGGGCCAGCGCAGCCAAGGCCCGCTCGCGCCGTTGGGCCGCCTTAACGCCAGAGTACAGCATGGGCAGCTCAACATTTTCCAGGGCGCTGGTGCGAGGCAGCAGGTTGAACTGCTGGAACACAAAGCCGATACGCCGGTTGCGGATAGAGGCCAACTGGTCTTTCGCCATGGCTTGCACCTCCTCCCCGGCCAATTGGTATTGGCCTGCAGTGGGCAGGTCCAGACAACCCAGAATATTCATCAGGGTCGATTTGCCCGACCCCGAGGCGCCCATGATGGCCACAAAATCGCCCTCGACGACGTCGAGCGATACGCCGCGCAGCGCATGCACGGTTTGGTCCCCCATGGTGTAGGTTTTGGTCAGCGCCTGCGCCTTGATCAGCGGCGCAGCAGCATTGGCCGCCGCTTGCTCGGCTGGCCGGGGCGTCGCGAGATCCATCAGGCAGCACCCATCAAAACGGCAGTCGTGGGCCGGCGGCTGCGCCGCCTGGCGCAGCGCCAGTGCTGAGGGTTCCAACAATCACCAGAGCGCCCTCTTTCAGCACCAGCGCCTCAGGCGCGTTGGGGCCAAGCAGCAGTTCGGTGCTGCTGCCGTCTGAAATACCCAAGCGCACCGCATAAGCCACCGGCTTGCCGTCAGCACCCATCAGGTATATGCGGCCTCTTGCACTTTGCCGCCCCGCCATGCTTGCCACCAAAGCCGCGTATTTGATTTTTTGCTCTGGTGTGAGCAGCTCTGCAATACGAGCTCGGTTGTCGGCCCCGATTCGCTCACGAGCCTTGGGCCGTTCTTCCGGACTCAGGTCGCGCAGAGCAGCAAAACGGGGGCGCGATTCCGCATAAACCGCGTCCACTTTTTCAGCCTGCGCTGCGCTCAGCGCCAAATCGGTAACCAAGCGGTTGCGGAACTCAAGCATCGGATTGCCATTGGTCGGCAGCAACGCAGCGGGGCCTGCCGGCGCGCTGCTGGCTGTGACGGGGCCATCAGCCTTGGCAGCGGCATTGTTAGGGGCCGCTTTTTTTACCTCTTTTTGGTCTGCTGGCGGTGCCGTCCCCTGAGCAGCAGGCCGGCCTACAGGTGGTGCAGACGCGACAGCGCCACCCGGCTGTGCCTGCGCCAGCAGCTGCTGGTATTTGCTGCGCTGGCTGGTCGACAACATGGCGCTGATGGCTGTGCGCATATCAGCGCTGACCTTCTCGCGCGCCTCAGCGCGTTGCTCTTGCGGCAACTCGCGCAGGGCCATAAAACGGGGCCGCAGTTCGGCACCAATCGCATCGAGCCGGGTTTGCTGCTCGGCACTGAGTTGCAACTCGGTGACCAGCCGCTCGCGCATTGCAGCCATCCCACCTCCCGGTCCGCCGCCCTGCCCGCCCGCCGGTGCTGGCTGCGCCAGCGCCTGGCTGAACCAGCTCCAAGTGCCCGGTGAGGGCAACAGGCTGCCCGTGCTGCTGCCAGCAGCAGGTGCACTGATCGACGACGCTGGTGCCGAGGCCGGCGCAGCGGCCGGCTCAACACCGGCAATACGCACCCGCAAAGCAGCATTGGGCACCTTCAACACGCTGTCGCGCACATCGGTCACCACCCGCACATTGGCCGTCATGCCGGGCAGCAGGCGCCCACCGGCGTTGGAGAATCCCACCACCGCCACGTAGGTCACCACATTGGCCACGCTTTGCGCGGCCTTGCGCACCTGGCTCACCTCGCCATCAAAAGTTTGGCCGGGGAAGGCGTCAACGGTGAAGGTGGCGCGCTGGCCGGTGCGGATACGCCCCACATCACTTTCGTCGATGCTGGCGTCCACCTGCATGTCTGACAGGTTTTGCGCAATCACAAACAGCTCGGGCGACTGCAGGCTGGCAGCCACAGTCTGGCCACGCTCAATGGCGCGTTTAATCACGATGCCATCGACTGGCGAGGTGATGCGGGTGCGGGCCAGATCGATGCGGGTTTGCGCCAGCGCCGCCTGCCGTTGTGCCACATTGGCCTGCGCGCTCTTGATCTGCGCCTCGGTCACGCCGGCCTGGGCTTGAGCCTGCTTGAGCAACTCGCCAGCGGTGTTGACCAGGGCACGTGCACGGTCCGCCTCACTTTGCGCGATGAACTGCTTTTCAACCAAAATTTGTTTGCGCTCCAGATCTCGCTGCGCCTCTTGCAGGTCCACCTGCGCCCGCGACACGCTGGCCCGACTGGCCGCCGCCGCCGCCTGCGCTGTGACCACGGCGGCATTGGCGGCGTCCACGTCGGCCTGGGCCGAGCGCACCCGGTACTCAAAGGTTTCCGGGTCAATGCGGGCGATCAGCTGGCCGGCCTTCACTTCGGAATTGAAATCCACATAAAGGTCCTTGATCTGGCCCGAGACCTGGGTGCCCACCGACACCTGTTTGACTGGGTTGACCGAGCCACTTGCAGACACCGTGGCCAGCAGGCTGCCGCGTTCAATTTTGGCGGTGCGGTACTGCACCGCCTCGGCGGCGTTGCGCTGGATCCACCACCAGTAGCCACCACCAGCGGCCAAGGCCAAGCCAATTAACGCCAAAACCGGGTAAGTCTTTTTCATGCGACTTATTCTAAGGAGCCCGCCGACGCGGCCGCTGAGAAAATGCAGCCGGGGACGTAAAGCTGCGGCAAAGGCGGCTGCTGGTCGCGCCGGCCAGCAGTTGTTGGCGCCGCAAAAACCGCGGTTCGTCGCAAGCGCATGGCGGTCGACGCACAGATTGCGATA